>JABFXP010000112.1 GCA_013361685.1 Catenulispora sp. | reverse complement strand
GCCGATGTTCCCCTGGTCGGTGTACTGCTCACCGAACACCTGGACGCCGGTACCGCCGAAGGTGAACGTCGCCGTGGACCCGTTGGCGGTGGCGTAGTGGATGTCGTCGCCGTAGTCACCCAAGCCGCGAGGCGGCCCGAAGTGGGTGAAACCGGTATAGCCGATCGCCGGGTCGGTGTCGTCGAGTCTGGCGCTGTTCAGCACGGCGAAGCCGTCCAGGGTGCTGAAGATTCCGGACAACGCGGCCACCACGATGGTGTGTGCACCCGGAGCCAGGGTGGTCGTCGTGAACAGCGGAACGTTCGAGTGCCGCGTACCGTCGACCGGTACAGCGCTCACAACGGTCTGCGTTCCGCCATCGATGCTGACGCCGATGGTGCCCTGGTCGGTGTACTGCTCCCCGAACACCTGTATCCCGGTCCCGGTGAACCGGTATGTCGCGGTCGCTCCGACCGCGCCATAGTGCACGTCGTTCCCGAAGTCGCCCACTCCGCGCCCGCTGGACAGGTTGTACCCGTTGTAGGTGATCGAGGGGTCGGTGTCGTTGACTCGGGTAGCCCCGGCCGGCAGGCCCACGGTGATGTCGGAGGCCTGAGTTCCGGAAGGCACTGGCATGGTCAGGAATCCGCCGGAGAGGTAGGAGACCCCGGTAGCGAGCGTGCCCTTGATGTACACCGGTATGCCGGGGGTGAAGCCGGAGCCGGCAACCAGAGCCTGGCCGGAGGAGAACCCGGTGTAGTCGATCCGGATCGGCAGTGCGGCCTCCAGCGACTGGTACTGCGTTGTGGGTCCGGCGTTGGCCAGCACGGTGCTGGGCAGATCCGCCGGGCCGGGGTTCGCCGGAATCGGCGTGTTCCCGTAGTAGGTCGTGTTGCTCGTGTTGTTGGGATAGCAGCTGCTGTCGCCCGTGTCAGCCGCCCAGTTCCCCGTGAATGTCACTCGGGAGCCCTGCGGTGTCGGCCAGTTGCAGGAGAACGAGTGGGCGTTGTGGAACTCGACATTCCCCGACATCGTGATCCACTGCGAGCCGACGTCGGGGGCCTCGGCGTAGCCGTTGCGCGAGCCGTCCAGCACGTTGCCGGTGATGCTCAGCCCGTTGGCGTAGGAAGCCGCGGTGTTGACCGAGCCGTCGCTGTTCAGGATGGTCGCGCCGTCATGCCCCTCGGTGTAGATCGCGCCGCCGTCCCCGGTGTAGACCTGCATGTTGTCGTGGATGTGGTTGTTGCTGATGACGACGTTCGAGTTGATGTTCCCCGAGGTCTGGTCGTTGTGGGTCGGGGCCTTGGAGACGTCGTCGACGTGGCCTTGCCAGGCACCGGAGGTCAGCCCGTCGTAGGGCATGCCGGAGATGTCGTTGTGGCTGATCGTGGTGTGCTGGGTGAACATCAGCGTGACGCCGACGGTGCCCAGGTAGTCCAGGCCCGCACGGTACAAGACGTTGTTGTCGATCGTGTTGCCGGTCATGATCTCGTTGACGCCACCTGCACCGAACTGATCGTTGGCCGAGGCCGTGGGATCGGCCGAACAGTTCTGAATCACCGTCGACGCCGGATCGTCGCTGCTGCCGGGGTTGGGATCCGAACCGCAGCCCAGCCAGACGCCGGCCGCTCCGATCTCGGTGAACAGGCTGCCGCGCACGGTGTTGTTGCTGCTGCCGTACTTCATGCCCAGGCCGGTGCCACCGAGGTCGTCGAACTGGTCGGACAGGAAGCTGACATTGCGCGCCGCGGTCAGCTGGACGTTAGCCAGGGGCTGGGCGAACGCTGCCCATGGGCAGGATCCAGCGGTGGGAGTCGCGAAGGTGCACTCCCCCTGTGTGGCGGGTTGCACGACTCCGCCGGACACCGTGTTGGGCTGGTTGACCATCAGCCCGGCCTGCACCTGGACAAAGCCGGTGGGAGTCGACGGATCGTTCCAGGTCGCGGTGGTGAACCGGATGCCGGTGAAGGTGATGTCGTGCACCGGGCTCGCCAGCGTCCCGGCTACCGACAGCAGGGACTGGACCTGCGGCACCTCGACATCCAGCGCAGCCATCTGCTGTCCCGGCGCGGGCTGGTAGTACAGCGTGTTGCTTGAGTTGTCCAGGTACCACTGACCGGGGTGCAGCCAGGCGCGGGCGTTCTCCAGCAGCGTCGGCCCGGTGTTCGGTGCCAGGTTGTACGGCGAGACGTTGTCGGCGCCGTTGTTGTGGCCGTACACCGTGGCCGACTTGTTGGTCAGGTTGTTCCAGCACGGCTGGGCCATCCGCACCGTCGCCGTTCCCGCGCTCGCACCGGCGACGATGCTGTCCACGGGGCACTCGGCCGCGGCCCAGTCCATGGGAGCCATGGGCGACCAATTGAACTGGATCTGGCGCACCTGGGCCGCGCTGAGCCCCGATGCCAGGGACAGCAGCGCGTTCGCGGTGTTCGCGTCGCTGACCTGGAACCCGGTGGCGTCCCACGACGACAGCGTCCAGCCCAGCGAGCCCGGACTGGCCTGGGCCACCGGGATGTCGACACCGTTGATGTAGAGCTGCCTGGTCTGCGTGCCGGCCGGCACCGCCGCCGACATCAGGCTCGTACCACCCACCGGAGTCCAGCCGGTCACTTGGTACCCGCCGGAGACCGCCGGGTGCGCACCCGGCGCGGCCTGCCACACCACGGGATGCCCGGCGCTGCCGGAGTCGGCGGCGCCGAACGCCAGCCCGCTGGACAGCCGATACGTCCCGTCGCCGACCAGCACCGACACGTCGGCGCCGGGGTTGGCGCTCAGGAAGCTGCGCGCCTGGGCTTGGGCACCGGCTAGAGAACAGGGCGATGCCTGTGAACACGACGCCGCGGCCGAGCCCGATGGCGAGGTGTAGAACGTCGCCGACGCGGCGGCTTGGGCCGTGCTCGGGAGACCGATACTTCCGATGAGCAGTCCTGCTGCGGCGAGGAGCGTCCCGCCTCGAAAACGTGCCATGTCAACCTCTCAGGGTGGGACCGACGCGTGCGGTCGACGTCCAGCGACCGCACGCGTCAGTCGTCATGCTCGGGTGGGGCAGCCGATCACTACGGCAGGACCCACTTCTGGTTGGCGCCGCCGTTGCAGTCCCAGATCTGCAGCTGGGTTCCCGAGCCGCCGTTGGCGGCGTCGTCCAGGCACCTGCCGGAGTTGGGGTTGAGCAGCGAGCCGTCTGGCTGCGGCCGCCAGTTCTGCGCGACCGTCCCGTTGCAGGTGTAGAGCTGGACCACGGTGCCGTTGCCCGTCCCGGCCGCGTTGACGTCCAGGCACTTGCCGAGGGCCTGGATCGTGCTGTTCGTTCCGACGGTCCACTGCTGGGCGTTCGTGCCGTTGCAGGTGTAGACCTGCACCGGTGTCCGGTCGGCGCTGTTGGCGTAGCGCACGTCCATGCACAAGCCCTGATACCCGGGCACCGGTCCGGTGCGGGACGCGGCGGGCGTCCACACCTGGTTCGCGGCGCCGGTGCAGTCCGAAAGCTGAACATGGGTGCCGGCTGGGCCGGAGTTGGGGTCGGTCAGACACCGTCCCGAAGCCGTGTTGAGCAGTGTCCCGTTCGTCTGCGGCGCCCACTGCTGCGCGCCGGTGCCGGTGCAGGTGGACAGGTCGACGTTGGTTCCGTTCGCGGTGCCACCGGCGGCGGCGTCCAGGCACTTGCCCATGGTGCGCACGCTTCCGTCAGGTTCGGCGGTCCAGCGCTGGGCGTCGGTGCCGTTGCAGGTGTAGACCTGGGCCGGCGTGCCGTCGGCGCTCCTGGCCGCGAACACGTCCAGGCACAGGCCCTGGTAGCCGACCAGCGACGTGGTGGGAATCCCCGAGCCTGCCGGGGTGACCGTCCAGGTGAAGCTGGTGGTGGCGAACGCACCCGTGGCGTCAGCCGCCTTGACGGTGACCGTGCTGGTTCCGGCGGTCGTCGGGGTGCCGGTGATGGCTCCGGTGCCCGGGTTGATCGCCGTCCCGGAGGGCAGCCCGGTGGCGGTGTAGGACGGCGACTGCCCCGCGGTCGTGTCGGCGGCGGTGACCGTGACAGATGCGCCGGCCCCGGCGACGCCCTCCTGGGGACCCGGGTTGGCGATCGTGACGGGCTGGCCGAGTTGCGCGGTGGTGACGGTCAGCGAACCGGACAACGGCAGGTTGCGGCTGGAATCGCCCACGGAGATCGTGTAGCCGCCGGTGGCGGTGGCCCAGCCGTTGCCGCCGGTGTTCCAGTAGTGCAGGTCGGTCTCGGTCAGCGGGAGGGTGACCGTGGTGCTCTGGCCGGGTGCCAGATCGACGCGGGCGAAACCCTTCAGCTGCTTGGGCGGCTCGCCGACCGCCGACGGGGCGGTGACGTACAGCTGCGCGACGTCGGCTCCGCTCCGGGTGCCGGTGTTCGTCACCGTGGCGGTGACCGTGGATGCGCCGCCCTTGATCAGCGGGCTGATCGACAGGTTGCTGAACGCGAAGCTGGTGTAGGACAGCCCGAACCCGAACTCGAACAGGGGTGCGATGTTCTGGGAGTCGTACCAGCGGTAGCCGACGCCCAGCCCTTCGGAATACTGCACGCAGGTCGGCTGCGTGCAGCCGGGAACGGTGCTGGTGCCCGGCCACTGGGCGGCCGTCGGCGCCGGGACCTGCGAAAGGCTTGCCGGGAAGGTGACCGGCAGGTGCCCGGAGGGGTTGACGTCCCCGAACAGCAGCCCGGCGATCGCGTTGCCGTCCTCCTGACCCGGGTACCAGGCTTCGAACACACCGGCCACCGAGTTCAGCCACGGCATCGTGACCGCCGAGCCGGTGTTGAGCACCACGACCGTGTGCGGGTTGGCAGCGGCGACCGAGGAGATCAACGCGTTGTCCGAGGCGGCCAGGTCGATGTTCGCCTGGTCGTCGTTCTCACCTTCCGATTTGCCGACGAACACCACCGCGACTGACGAGGACGCGGCCAGGGACGCCGCGGTGCTGCTGTTGGTCCCATCGTCGTAGCCGACTTTGACGCCGCTGGTGTTGGCGCGCGCTGTGATGCCCTGCAGCGGGGTGACCGTGCCGCTGGAGGTCACGTAGCCGCTGGCATTGGGGTTGCCCTGGGTGATCGGCTTCGTGGAGGCGTCGGCGCCGATGACCGCGATGGAGGACACGGCCGATCCGAACGGCAGGACGCCGCTGGCGTTCTTCAGGAGCACCGTGCCTTCCTGGGCGAGTCCTCTGGCGGTCGTCACGTGGTTCGGGCTGGTGGCGGTCTGGTCGGTCGATCCGGAGGTGGGTTTGTCGAACAGCCCGAAGGCGAACATCTCAGTCAGCACCTGGGAGACGAGGTTGTCCACGGTCGACTTCGGCACCGAACCGCCGTTGACCGCGCCGACCAGCTGGCTGCCGTAGTCGCCGTCGCTGCCGGGCATGTCCTGGTTCAACCCGGCCTGGGCGGCCCGCACCGTGGCGTCGAGGGAGTTCGTGGGGTAGATGGAGCCCCAGTCGGAGGTGACGAACCCGGTGAAGCCGAACTGCTGGCGCAGCACCGAGGTCAGCAGATGCGGGTTCTGGCATGCTGCGACACCGTTGACGAAGTTGGTGGCGCACATCACTGAGGAAACCGCGCCCTGCTGGACGGCGGCCTGGAACGCCGGCAGGTAGATCTCCTGCTCGGTGCGGTCGTCGACCTGGGCGCTGACGGTGTTGCGGTTGACGTCCTGGTTGTACGCGGCCAGATGCTTGACCTGGGCCATCACACCCGTCGATTGCACACCGCGGATGTTGGAGGCGCCCAGCTGCCCGCTGAGGTAGGGATCCTCGCCGAGGGTCTCGTAGTTCCGGCCGAACCGCGGGTCGCGCACGATGTTGACCATCGGGCCGAAGTCGATCGTGGCGCCCTTGGCGGCCTGCTCGGCGCCGATGGTCTGCCCGTAGCGCTGTTCAGCGGTCGTGTCCCAGGTGGCGGCGACGTCCACCGCGGTCGGGAACTGGGTCACACCGGTCATCCATCCGACCCCGTTGGGGTTGTCGTTCAGGTTCATCGCCGGGATGCACAACGATCCGATCGCCGGGGTGAACCCGATGTAGTTGGATCCGGTGCTGCCGGTCAGCAGCGTGACTTCCTGTGTGAGCGACATGTGGGACAGCAGTTGGCTGACCCGTTGCGGGATCGGGGCCGACGAACCGACCCACGGACAGGCCGTGGACCCGGCCGTGGGTGGCGCAGGTGCCGCAGGGGCGGCCGCGGCGGCCGGAGTCGTGGTGCTGGCCAGGAAGAGGGCAGCTGCCGCAAGGGCGAGCGCGCCGCCGCGGGCGCGGTCGAGTCGCGCCCGCGGAATGGGAGTTGCCATTGGTGCTCCTTGAGAGACGGAAAGCGGCGCGATGTCGAGGTGCGGGTGTCCGCCGTGGGGCGTTGCCGTCCACGGCGGACACGCCTGCCGGTGTCAGTCCTTTCAGTCCTTGATGAGGTCGAACTCCTCCCAGGTGTCGATGGCCGTGCGGTTCGCTATCAGAGGCGAGGAACCGGCGTTCTCGGCGGTGACGATCATGTTGTTCGCATGCGCGCGGAAGGCGACGCTGCGATCGACGTTCTGGATGAGGTCGAACTCTTCCCAGGTGTTGATCGCCGTCCGGTTCGCGATGAGCGAGGAGGAACCGGCGTTCTCGGCGGTGACGATCATGTTGTTCGCGTGCGCGCGGAAGCTGACGCTCCCGTCCAGGTTGCCGATCAGGTCGAACATTCCCCACGTGTCGATCGCCGTCCGGTTCGCGATCAACGGCGAGGAGCCCGCGTTGTCGGCGGCGACGATCATGTTGTTCGTATGGGCCCGCAGGCTGATCACCGGGGACGGGCCGCTGAAAGCCATGGCGAAGACGTGGATCGTGGGAGTGTGCCCGTCAGGGCCGCCGGTGTTCGGCAGCACGACGGACGCGACGATCTTGTTCGAGGCCAGGGGAACGGTTTCGGAAAACACATCGGCGGTGTGTACGTACGTGGTGTTCCCTGGCCGGTTCTGGTAGGCGGAGTTCACGGCCACGGCCCCGCCGGTCGGTGGCGTTGTGGAGAACCAGTCGGGCGAGGTCAGGGTGTAGCTCTGGGTGCTGCCGTCGGTGTAGACGATGGTGCCGGGGGCGGTGACCGGGCCGTAGGTGCCGGTCAGCAGGAATCCGAGGCTGGTGCCACCGCCGGGCATGGCGATGATCTGCCCCTTGGTGACCGTGTTGTCGGCGGTTCCGGCAGCCACGTTCGCCATCGTGAACGTCACGCCCGATGAGGTTATGGTTGCTCCCGGCGCGGCGCCGGCGTTGCTCATCGCGGTCTGCGACAGGCTCGCGGTGCCGCCGTCGAAGTTGCCGGGCGCGGTGTTGGTGTCCGCCGTGATGCCGACGTTGTTGAACGATGCGGCCAGGTTCCGGTAGACCACAGGCGCGTCCAGGCCGATCTGGACGGTGCCCAGATGGCTCGCCTTGGTGGCCGGGGCGCCGGTCAGGACACTGAACGTCATCCCGGCAACCGGTGCCGAGACCTGCTGGACGAGGTAGGACTTGCCGGCCGTGGCGGGGATCGAGAACTGGCCGGCAGTGGTCGGACTGACCACGACCGTGGACTCGTCGGTGCCGTCGACGACTTCGACGCTTTGCCCGGGCCACGGGTTGCGGACGGTGATGCCGGCGGTGGATCCGGCGTGGATGCCGACGGTGCCTATGACGCCGCCGTGCACCTGGACCGAAACGGTGCTTCCGCCCTGGATGTACTGGGTGCCGTCGGCATCCCAGCCGGCCGGCAGGGCCGGGGCGATGCGCAGGACACCGTCGTCGTCCTGGACCAGGGCTTCGTTGACGGCGAGTGCGACGTTGGCCTCCTGCTCGATGTAGGGCTCTGATCCGGTGCCGCCCAGCCAGGAACCCAGACCGTCGGGGTAGGCCTGGTACTTCTGGGTCAGCGTGCTCAGCTGGGAGGCCACTTCGGAGCCCAGGCCCAGGCGGGCGGCCTGGACGGCGTCGAAGCTCCAGTCCGGGAACGACGCGTTGACCCGGTGGTTGTACGTGCGCTGGGCCAGGGAGAACAGCGGCGAGGTGTCGCCGATGAGGTTGTAGGGCCAGACCGATTCCAGGTCGTCGTTCTCGTTGTTGTGGATGGCCGCGGTCGGCTGGGAGGACTGGCCCAGCACGTCGGTGCCGGAGGAGTCCGCCGAGGCGGTCAACAACTGCTGGTGGGTGGCTTGGTCGGTGCGGGGGTAGTCGGGGATCTGCGGAATCGCCGTCTGCAGCTGGGAGACCAGCGAGGGGTCGGTGTTCAGCGTCTGGGCAGCGGCGATGGTGGCCGGGAACAGCGCCTTCATCGCGTCGATCATGTTGACCGGGTCCTGCACGTCCCACTGGTTCTCATGCACGTTGGCGACCGCATGCCGCAGTCCGTCCGAGCCGACGGTGGTGTAGGCGAGCAGGAACGTCGCCGCCTGCTGCATCAGCGGATAATTCTGCTGCAGGAAGCTGCGGTCGCCGGTGGTCAGGTACTGCTGCCAGACCCACAACCCGATCTCGGCGCCGCTGGAGACGGTCCGGGCGTTGTAGAACGAGCCCTGTTGCGACGGATCGGCACAGCTCATCCCGGAGATCGAAGGCGGGGAGCCCCCCTCCTCGTAGCCCACGCCGTTGAACCGCATCGTCTCCGGCACGCAGATCCCGGGCCGTCCGCCCATCTTCGCCGTCGTCCAGGCTTGGATATTGGCCAGGTTCGAGGTGTAGAGGTTGAAAAGCCCTGAGTTGAGCGTGAACGCGCCGGCGCCGATGTTCGCAGCAGCCTGGCCGCGCAGGTTCCAGAACCAGAAGGCGGCCGGATCAAAGTTCTGGGAGTCCTGCGAGAAGTTGAACAAGTCCGCGACGCCGGCCTGAGAGCCTGGCAGCGGGCCACGAGACTCCTCGGCGGCAGTGAAGTAGTACAGAGTGCGCAGTTTCTCCATGTAATTGGCGACGCCGTCCGCCGAAGACAGCTTCACTAACCCCAAGTTGGCCCAGAAGTTGTGCCACCAGGCCAGATGCGGCGCCTGAAGCGCGCTGGAAGTCGCGGACGCGTCCGCGCCGAGCAGCGCGGCCGCGGTCCCAGCGGCGTCTCCCCCAGCCCAGGACGGGCTGCCGACCAGGACGCGGAAGCTGCCGTCCGCGTTGGGCGTGAAGTTGACCTTGACCGTCTCGGAGTCTGCGACCGATGCGGTGACGTTGCGGCCGCCGGCGGTGAGCGCGGCCAGCGAGCCGAACGTGCGGCCCGATCCGGTGGTGGCGTTGTTGTCGACCCAGGTCTCGGCCAGCGTCCCGACACCGCCGCCGGCCGCGGCCGCCGGGGTCCGTCCGGACCACAGGTTGACCGTGGCGCTCTGGACCGAGTTCGGGTCCGCGCCGGTGACATCGACGACGAGTTCGTCCTTGTCGGCGCGCACATAGACCGTCGCGGTCATCCCGCCACCGGATTCGCGGAGAACCCCGTCGTAGGGGTCGACGACGGCCGAGAAGTCGACGGCACTGGTGATCCGGGACAGCCCCGGGATCTGCACCCAGCCGGGAGACTTGCGACCGGGGAGCGTGTCGCTTCGGTTCAGCTGAGCGGTGAAGCCGTTCTGGGCCCACACTGCCGCACCCAGCGGCCCGTTTCCCAGCGGCATCGACTGGGCCGCAGCGGTGTTCGGGCTGCCCAGGACGATGTCCGCCTCGCGAACCAGATTCGCGGTGCCGACCCGGAACGCACCATTGGACCAGGCGGTCGTGACGGTGACCGCGGACGCCCGCGTCGCAGCAGGCGACGACCATGCGGCAGCCACCGCCGCTGCGCCGAGCACGAAGGCTGTCAAAGCCCTGACTAGTGGAGCATCTCGCATGGTGCGGCCTTTCTGCCGGCAGGAGCCAGGAGGACACGGACGGGTTCGCGATGTGGGAGGAGCCGGTCGGCGTCGAGGCGCCGACATCCGCACCAGAGAGGGCGTGCGTTACCCGGGTGGAAAGAACCCGTTCATCCGGCGCCTGCGATGGTAGGTCGTATGGTCGCGCCGCCATACATCCGATGTCAAGGGTTCATTTCGAGCGGCTCACATCACGAGACTTCAACAGATCCGCACGTAAAGGATCCGACAACCCCACCTGTCACCATCGGCAATCAAGCGAGTGATCGGATGTTTGATGGAGCGGAGCCATGACCGGCGTCACTGCCGGCGCGAAGATCACGGCCAGCGCGGCAGCCGGCGCAGAACGGGCTGGGCGGATTCGGGCGGACCTCGGAGGATGGGCCATTGGTGAGGTGGGGGGCATGGTGCGTCCTTCCTTCGCCGGCGGCTCAGCCGGCAGTCCAGAGGGCGGGTTTTGATGTGCGAAGATAATGTCAAGCGACCGCCGCGTGAAGCACGTGTTACAGATTCATGCGATCCGAAATCCGGATCGCCACGACGCTCCGCGCGACTCGATACACCTTCGGTGCAGCACAGGCACGGGATCGCCGACATCACCGGGGCCGAATGACGACCGGGGTAAATGTGCTGTCGCCATCTGGATTCCAGATCACAGCGATCCGTAACATGCTCTTCACCCGGCCGAAGTATGCATTTACCGTTCCGTTCAAGGCCGTGCCGGAGATACCGGCTGAATCAGCCCCATGACACTGCGCCGACGCCGAATCGTCCGTCTTCAGCGCTCCTCGAGCTTCCGCCGCGGCTTCATCGGTTCTCGCCCACGAAGGCGCGCCGCGCCGAGGCACATGGTGACGCCGACCACGGCCACCACGGACCGGGCGCGTTCGACCATCGATTGCCACTCGGCGGTCGGGCACGCCAACTCACCCATCGCATGGAGGGGAACATGCCGAACCACTCTCAAGCCAGACCGCAACCCACCACAGCAAGTTCCGTCCTGAACCGCCTCATCCGCTTCGCCATCGTCTGTGCACTGGCCACGCTGGTCATCGTGCCGGCCTCCGGATGGCCGGGTGCGGCGCCGGCCCATGCCGACACCGGCCTCGATGCCGGCCAGTACCACGGCCTGGTCTGGTCGCAATGGTCTGAACGCGACGACAACTACTGCGACTGCGACCTGCTGCTCGACGGGCTGAGCACCACTGACACCTACGCCACGGTCCAGCCCAAGACCGCCGCCATCGTCGCCCAGTTCCAGAGCCTCGGCGTCAACACCATCCGGATCCCGATCAACTACAAGACCGCGACTGATCCCTGGTGGAACACCTACCGTGGTGTCATCGACCAGGCGACCGCCCAGGGCGTCAACATCATCCTGTCCTACTGGACAGAAGGACACGACGCCGGCTACAGCGTCGGCCTGGACCCCGCGAATCTCAGCACTGTCGCGACCAGCAACTTCGGCAAAATGTGGACGGCAGCCGTCAACACCTACCAGAACAACCCCCGGGTCTACTTCGACCCGATGAACGAACCCCATGCCTACAGCGCCACCGACTGGCTGAACATCGCCGCCACCTGGATAGCGGACAACTCGGCGGTCCCCAGGAACAGGATGCTCATCCCCGGCGTGCGCTACGACGAGGACGTCACACCTCTTTGCAACGACTCCCGGTTCGCCGGGACCTACCTGGCCCTGCACAAGTACTGGTTCTTCGGCGGTGGGACGAGCTATGACAGCTGGGTCAAAGACTTCAACTCCAGCATAGGCCAGTGCGCATCGCGCACCATCGTCGAGGAGTTCGGATCGCCGGTGGATCTCAACACCCACCTCGACTTCAACGACGCGGCCAGCACCGACAATCGGGTGGCCTTCCTGCGTGCCATGACCGACACCATCCGTAAGGAGAACCTGGGTGCGATCTGGTGCCACGGCGTCGGCGGCCGCAACACCTACACCGACGGCATCGGCGCCTATGACGAACTCAATATCCTGAGGAACAACAGCAACACCGGAAGCGTCACGCCGTTCTGGACCCCCAACCTCAGCGCGCTGGAGCGCGTGAAGTACGCCTGGGGCGAGGGCTGGGACAACCTGCCGGAGCGGCAGGCTGCGAACGCCGGAGTTCTCCAAGGCGGAGCACGGCTCGAACCCCACAGCGGCGCGTGGAACGGGCAGAACGTCGGCTACATGGTCAACGTCGGCGACGGCGTCACGTTCCAGAACCTCAGCGCCTCCCCGCTGCTGGACGTCGACTACGCCGCGGCGGCATCAGGCACCTTCAGCGTGTACGTCAACGGCGTCAAGAACCAGAGTGTCAGTTTCCCCTCGACCGGAGACTGGGGCACGTTCGCCACCAAGACCGTCCATGTCACCGTCCCGGCCGGCGCCAGTATCACGCTGCGGAACGACAGCGGCGATACGGCCGTCAACGTGGACTACATCCAGCAACGCGGCGCCATGACCGTTCGCCAGGGAGCAACCGTCGGCCAGCTGCGCGGCGGTGCACGCGTCGAACCCCACAGCGGCGCGTGGAACGGGCAGAACGTCGGCTACATGGTCAACGTCGGCGACGGCGTCACGTATTCGAACCTGGGTGTCTCCGACAGGCTGGACATCGGCTTCGCCGCAGCGGCCTCCGGCACGTTCAGCCTCTACGTCAACGGAGTCAAGAGCCAGAGCGTCGCCTTCACCGCAACCGGCGACTGGGGAACCTTCACGGAAAAGACGGTCAGCGTC
>JABFXP010000774.1 GCA_013361685.1 Catenulispora sp. | reverse complement strand
GCACCAGCATGCTTCTCCGCATAAGCCAAAGCCGCCTGCCGCACCCACTCCCCGTCCTCATGCGCCCGCACCCGCTGCGCAACCCGCTGCCGGTTACACGGCCCGTTCCCCGCAAGCACCTCCTGGAACTCACTCCAGTCGATGACCCCGAAGTCGTAGTGCCCGCGCTCCTCGTTCCACCGCAGATCCGGGTCCGGAATGGCCAGCCCCAGCGCCTCAGCCTGCGGCACGCTGATGTCCACGAACCGCTGCCGCAGCTCATCGTTCGAGTGCCGCTTGATCCGCCACGCCATCGACTGCGCCGAGTGCGCCGACTCCGCGTCCGGCGGCCCGAACATCATCAGCGACGGCCACCACCAGCGGTCCAGCGCGTCCTGCGCCATCGCGTGCTGCTCCGGCGTCCCGTGCGCGAGGTCGTGCAGCAGCTCGAAGCCCTGCCGCTGGTGGAAGGACTCCTCCTTGCAGATCCGCACCATGGCCCGCGCGTACGGACCGTAGGAGCAGCGCTGAAGCGGGATCTGGTTGATGATCGCGGCGCCGTCCACCAGCCAGCCGATGGCGCCGATGTCGGCCCAGGTCAGCGTGGGGTAGTTGAAGATCGAGGAGTACTTCTGGCGCCCGGTGTGCAGGGCGTCGAGCAGGTCCGCACGGTCCACGCCCAGGGTCTCGGCGGCGGCATAGAGGTACAGCCCGTGACCGGCCTCGTCCTGGACCTTCGCCAGCAGGATCGCCTTGCGGCGCAGCGACGGTGCGCGGGTGATCCAGTTGCCCTCCGGCTGCATGCCGATGATCTCGGAGTGCGCGTGCTGCGCGATCTGCCGGACCAGCGTCTTCCGGTACGCCTCCGGCATCCAGTCCCGCGGCTCGACCCGCTCATCGGCGGCGATCAGTTCGTCGAAGCGGGCCTGCAACTCCTGGGTCAGCAGCTCCTCCTGCGTCGGCACGCCGCCTGACGCCGCGCCGGGCCGGGTGTCCGACACGCCGACAGGCGCGCCGCCCGTGACCGCGCCCACCGCGTCTTCCGTCCCTGCTGATGCCTCGGCCGCCACGGCACCCACCTCTCAACCGACCGAACGTTCGGTTTAATGATCCCGCCGGTCCGACAGTGCTGTCAACAAATCCGCAGCCCTGGCCCGGTCCAAAGCCGGCCCCGGCCCTGGCCCTGTCGATCACGCGGCTATCACTAAGAGGGGATGCCATGACACGCTCGGCGGCAACTACAGCCCAGCCCAAGCCGCTACTCCAGGCGCGTCAGCACCCGCGCCCCGTCGTCCGTGATCGCGATCGTGTCCTCCGAGTGCGCGCCGCGCGAGCCGTCGGTGAACCGCAGGGTCCACCCGTCCGGGTCGGTGAAGATCTCGTTCGACACCGCCGACCACCAGGGCTCCAGCGCCAGCGTCAGCCCGGGGCGCAGCACCAGGCCGCGGCCGGGGCGGCCGTCGTTCGGCACGTGCGGGTCCTCGTGCATGGTGTGGCCCAGGCCGTGGCCGCCGAACTGCATGTTGACCGGGTAGCCGTGGGCCGCCGCGACCGCGCCGATCGCCGCGGCGACGTCGCCGAGCTTCGCGCCGGGGCCGGCTGCCGCGATGCCGGCGTCCAGGGCGGTGCGGGTGGACGCCACCAGGCGCTCGTCCTCCGGGCGCGCGGTGCCGACGATGACCGTGCGCGCCGAGTCGGCGACCCAGCCGTCGATCGAGACCGCGAAGTCCAGGCTGAGCACGTCGCCGTCGCGCAGCGTGTACTTGTGCGGCAGGCCGTGCAGCACCGCGTCGTTCACCGACAGGCAGATGACGTTGCGGAAGGGACCGCGGCCGAACGACGGCGAGTAGTCCCAGTAGCAGGACTCCGCGCCGCGTTCCTTGACCCGGCGGCGGGCCCGCTGCTCCAGGTCCAGCAGGTTCACGCCGGGGCGCGCCAGTTCGGACAGTTCGGCGAGGGTCTCGGCCACGAAGCGGCCGGTGACCGCCATCTTGTCGATCTCGCGCGGCGTCTTCAGCTCGATCACCGGTTGGCCTCCTCGATCATCACGGCCGGCACCGATCGCCAGACCTGCTCGCCCTCGTCATCACGTTCGCCGGTCGCCGTCAGTCCGATCCGTTCGGCCACCCGTGCGGAAGCCGCATGCTCAGGATGGACATGCGCCCGCACCTCGGCCACTCCGTGCTCCCGCAGCCAGGCGATCATCGCGCCCGCCGCCTCCACGGCGTAGCCGCGTCCCTGGAACTCGGTCCCGACGACCCACGCCACCTCGGCGGCGCGCCCGGCGTCGACCACCGTCGCCTGCACGGTGCCGACCGCGGAACCGGCTGCGGGGCCGACCACAGCGCCGTCCCCAGGGCTGACCGCAGCGCCGCTCTCGGCTCCGACCGCAGTACCGCCCTCGGCCCGCCGCACGATCCAGTTATGCCACACCTGCGACCCGTCGGCCGGACCGCCCCCGGCCTGGCGCTCGTACCGGGCGCGCAACTCCTCCAAAGTCGGCGGCTCCCCACCGATGAACGTATAAAGCTCCGGCGGGGCCAACACCGAGACCATCTCGTCGGCATCGGCCACCGCCAGCGGGGTCAATATCAACCGTGCAGTGGTTATCGTCTCTCTCAACACGCTTGCATGCTATGCGGCACCCGCCAGATCAAGCCTGTTCAGGCCCCGAGAACGTGAACATCTTCGAAGCCTCGATCCGCACCCCGACGCCCCCGACGAGCCCGTCCATCCATTCCTGGAAAGCCGGCCCCTGCTTCGGCAGATAGAAGTCCAGCATCGCCTGCCGCAGATCGGCACACTCCGGACCGTGAAGGTCGAACAACTCAGCGTGCCCGTGGACCGTCACCGCCATCTCCTCCCCCGGCAGGTAGGTCGCGCTCACGGCCGGCCGGGCCCGCAGGTGCTTGATCCGCACCGCGTCCGGACCCGAGCTGAACCACCACGCCCCGTGCAGGAAGTACCCGTCGAAAGGTCCGGTCACCGGGCGGCCGTCGGCGGTGACGGTCGCCACCGTGAGCAGGCGCATTCCCGGCAGCCGACGTGCCAGTTCAGCGGCGTCGAGCCGACGCTCATCTGTAATGATTTCCCTCATGTGCGGCCCGGCCGCGGCCGCGCTGTCGTCGAGCAGGGTCTGCAGCGTGGCGAGTTCTTCCGGAGTCTCGAGCATCCTTCGAATATCGCAGCCCACGCCCACAATGAGGCCCTCGACGCACCCGAGCCGAGCCCGGCGGAGTCAAACGTTTTGAGATACCCGCGAAGTTGCCACCGTATCCACATCGTTACCCATCTGTGACAAGCCGAGTTGACACGTGCCACACGGCAAGAGGATCCTCATATTCCGTTAGGACACCTCGTTCGGTGAGGCGTCTTCACGGACAAAGGCCACTGATCCCATCGGTCGAGAGACCCTCCGGATCAGGACA
>JABFXP010000659.1 GCA_013361685.1 Catenulispora sp. | reverse complement strand
GGCCGGCACCGCGCCGCACCTGCGTCGCCCCGGCTCGTTCGAAGGCCCGGCGCGCGGCCTCGTAGCCGCGCAGTTCGTCCGCCCCGGGCGGGGCGGTCGCGGCGGCGAGGAGCCGGGCCACAGCCTGCGCGTCCGGGGACGCCAGATCGGTGGGGAAGTCCACGCTGCTCACGGTCATCTCACCTCCGCTGTCGGTCGAGCCGGCGGATCGGTCGGGGCGCCACGCGGCGTGCCCGCCCGGGTCGTCGGCTCCATCCCAGCCGGCTGAGTATGCCATCCGGGCGGGCCTTCCGGCGACGGCGGAAATCCCAAGATCTGGCAAATCTGTCGGCTTGGGCCGGTGCTCCCCGGTTTCCGTTCCGGTCCCGTCGGACGCGCCGAGGGCCGGGGTGTTCAGGGCCCACGGGCCGTTCAGCAGGCGTTCGGCCTCGGCGTCGCTGAGCACTCCGTCACCGGGCCGGTCCGACGCTCGGTGGCGGCCGTTGCGGCGGTGGTCTTCGCCGGCGTGTTCGCCGTCCCCGTACGGCTCGCTCCCGATGTCACCCATGTTCCGCGCCCTCCACCGTCCGCGAGCCCCGGCCTGTCCGCCCCGGTCCCGCGTCGCCTGCCCCCTCCGTCCCCCCGCTCGTCCGTCCTCGTCCCCGGCGGTCGGCCGGCCGCTCCCCCGCTTCCGTGCCGTCGATCCGGTCCCTGCCCGCCGGCATACCGCCGGCGCCGGCAGCGCCCGCGGCGCCGGCCGCCGCCTCCCCGTTCTGCTCGGCGAGGATCACCGCGAGCCGCTTCAGCCCGCGCATCGCGGCTATGCGCACCGCGCCGTCCCGCTTGTCGAGCACCTTGGCGGTCTGGGCCACGTCGAGCCCGGCGACCACCCGTAACAGCACCGCCTCGGCCTGGTCCTTGGGCAGCCGGGCGATCAGCCGCAGCGCCCGCTCGGTGTCCTCGCGCTCGGCGGCGGCACCCTCGGTGTCGTCGGCGGCGGGCCAGTCGGTGGCGATGGCGGCCACGTCGCCGTTGTCCTCTTTGCGCCGCGAGGTCTTGCGCAGCTCGTCCAGGGCGCGGTGCCGCGCGACGCGGAACAGCCACACCCGGAATCCGGCCGCGTCGCCGCGGTAGCCGCGCACGTCCTTGGCGGCCTGCAACCAGGTCTCGCTGGCCACGTCCTCCGCGGTGTCACCGACCACGGCGCGCAGGTAGCGCAGCAAAGGCGGATGCAGGGCATGCCAAAGCTCTGCGAACCCCGTCTCCTCACCGCGGCGGGCCGCGGCAAGGGCGGAGTCCAGGTCGCCCCAGGCCAAGCCGTACCCCTCCTCCAACCGTGCGTGCCGAGCACTGCTGCTACAGCTTGTCGCCGCGTGAACATTACACGGACCGGGGCCCCGCCCGGACCCGAGTCGCCGACACGCCCGCCGGGTATGGCGTTTCCTTGACGACGGTCATACATTGGTGATGACCGTCGTCAGGCGCAACCCACCGGGAGGACAGCGCATGAGCCCGTTCCGGGGTTCGGTCCCCTTCACCGACTCATGGGCCCACTTCCGCGTGGAGCACTCCGACCGGATCGCGACCATCACCCTCAACCGGCCCGACAAGATCAACGCCCTGACCTTCCAGGCCTACGCCGACCTGCGCGACCTGCTGGCCGAGCTGCCGCACCGCGGCGACACCCGGGTGATCGTGCTGCGCGGCGAGGGCCCGGGGTTCTGCTCCGGCGGCGACGTCAACGAGATCATCGGCGAGCTGTTGACGATGCGCCCGGACGAGCACCTGGCCTTCACGCGGATGACCGGCGACGTGGTGCGCGCCCTACGGGAAATCCCGGTCCCGGTCATCGCCTCGATCCACGGCATCGCAGCGGGCGCCGGCTCGGTGCTGGCCCTGGCCGCGGACTTCCGCGTGGTGGCCGCCTCGGCCCGGTTCGCGTTCCTGTTCACCAAGGTCGGCCTGTCCGGGTCCGACATGGGCGCGGCCTACCTGCTGCCCCGCATCGTCGGCCTGGGCAACGCCACCAAGCTGCTGATGCTCGGCGACACCATCAAGGCTCCGGAGGCCGACAAATACGGCCTGGTCAGCGAGCTGGTCGAGGACGCGGAGCTGGAAGCCGCGACGACGGCTCTGGCCCGCCGCCTGGCCGAAGGCCCGGCACTGGCCTACGCGCAGACCAAGATGCTGCTCACCCGGGAGCTGGACATGGGCTTGTCGCCGTCGCTGGAGATGGACGCGGCGGTGCAGGCGCTGCTGATGAACAGCCGCGACCACGCCGAGTTCCACCGCGCGTTCAACGCCAAGGAGAAGCCGAACTGGGAGGGCCGATGAGCGCCGCGCCGGAAAGCTCAGCGCCGCTGAGCACCGCGACCCCGCACGAGCTGGTGAACCCGCCGGAACTCGCCGCGCCGGTGGGCTTCTCGCACGCCGTCGCCGCCGGCCCCGGCCGCACCGTCTACCTCGGCGGCCAGGCCGCGCTGCACCCGGACGGCACCGTCGATCCGGGTTCCACCCTGGTCGAGCAGTTCGACCTCGCGCTGGCCAACCTGGCCGCGACGCTGGCGGCGGCCGGGGCCCGGCCGGAGCACCTGGTGACGGTCACGGTGTTCGCCACCGACGCCGAGCAGTACCGCAAGGACCTGCGCGAGCTGGGCGCGGTGTGGCGGCGCCACCTGGGCAGGCACTACCCGGCGATGGCCTTCTTCGAGGTCAAGGGCTTGTTCGATCCGGCCGCCGTGGTGGAGCTGACCGGCGTCGCGGTGGTGCCGTGAGTCCCGGCGGCGCCCGGCGGATCGCGGTCGTCGGCGGCGGACCCGGCGGGCTGTACTTCGCGGCGCTGGCCAAGCAGCTGGACCCGGAGGCGGTGGTCGACGTCTGGGAGCGCAACGCCGCCGAGGACACCTTCGGCTTCGGGGTGGTGTTCTCCGACGAGACCCTCGGCGGCATCGAGCACGCCGACCCGGTGATCCACGAGGCGATGGCCGCGGAGTTCGCGCGCTGGGACGACATCGACGTGCACTACCGCGGCCGGGTCGTGACCTCCGGCGGCCACGGCTTCGCCGCGCTGAGCCGGGTGCGGCTGTTGCAGCTGCTCCAGCAGCGCTGCGCCGAGTTGGGCGTCCACGTCCGGTACCTCACCACCGCGCCGCCGACCGAGCAGCTGAGCGCCGAGTACGACCTCGTGGTCGCCGCAGACGGAGTCAATTCTGCGATCCGTACCAAATATGCCGATGAATTCCGACCGACGATCCGCACTCACGACTGCCGCTACATGTGGCTGGGCACCGACCTCGTCTTCGACGCCTTCCGCTTCCAGGTGCAGCCCACGCCGCACGGCGTGATGCAGGTCCACGGCTACCCCTACGACGCCCACGGTTCGACCTTCATCGTCGAGATGCACGAGCGGGTGTGGCGCGCCGCCGGCTTCGACACGTCGGCCGGCCGCGACTTCCAGCCCGGCGAGAGCGACCACGAGAGCATCGCCGCGGTCGCCGAGATCTTCGCCGGCATGCTCGGCGGGCACCGGCTGATCGCCAACAACTCGCGCTGGCTGAGCTTCGCGACCGTGACCACCGGCCGCTGGTCGCACGGCAACATCGTGCTGCTCGGCGACGCCGCGCACACCGCGCACTTCTCCATCGGCTCCGGCACGAAGCTGGCCATGGAGGACGCGCTCGCCCTGGCCGCCTGCCTGCGCGAGAACCCGGACACCGCCTCGGCGCTGGCCGCGTACGAGGCCGAGCGGCGGCCGGTCGTCGCCTCCACCCAGCGCGCGGCCGCCGCCTCGCTGCGCTGGTTCGAGGACCTGGGCCGCTACACCGGCCAGGAACCGCTGCAGTTCGCCTTCAACCTGCTCACCCGCTCCCGGCGGGTCACCTACGACAACCTGAAGCTGCGCGACCCGGAGTTCGTCGCGGCGGTCAACGGCGACGCCCCGCCGCCGATGTTCCGGCCGTTCCGGCTGCGCGGGCTGACGCTGAAGAACCGCGTGATCGTCTCGCCGATGGACATGTACTCGGCGACCGACGGCGTCCCGAACGACTTCCACCTCGTGCACCTGGGGTCGAAGGCCCTCGGCGGCGCCGGCCTGGTGATGACCGAGATGGTGTGCGTGTCCCCGAACGGGCGGATCACACCGGGCTGCACCGGGCTCTACACCGACGAGCAGGAGGCCGCCTGGCGGCGCGTGGCGGAGTTCGTGCACGAGCGCTCGGACGCGGCGCTGGGGCTGCAACTGGGGCACTCGGGCCGCAAGGGGTCGACCAAGCTCATGTGGGAGGGCATCGACGAGCCGCTGCCCGAGGGGAACTGGCCGGTCGTGGGGCCCTCGCCGCTGTCGTACAAACCGGGCGTGAACCAGGTTCCGCACGAGCTCTCCGTCGCGGAGCTGGAAACGGTCCGGAACGACTTCGCCGAGGCCGCCGAACGGGGCGCCCGCGCCGGCTTCGACCTGCTGGAGCTGCACTGCGCGCACGGCTACCTGCTGTCGAGCTTCCTGTCGCCGCTGACCAACCAGCGCCAGGACGAGTACGGCGGCTCGCTGGAGAACCGGCTGCGCTTCCCGCTGGAGGTGTTCGACGCCGTGCGCGCCGTCTGGCCGCAGGAGCGGCCCATGACCGTGCGGGTGTCGGCGACGGACTGGACGCCCGGCGGGGTGGACGGACCGGAGTCGGTGGCGATCGCCCGGGCCTTCGCCGCCCACGGCGCCGACGCGATCGACGTCTCCACCGGCCAGGTCACGCCCGCCGAGAAGCCCGAATACGGGCGCTCGTACCAGACCCCTTACGCCGACCGGATCCGCCACGAGGCCGGCATCGCCACCATCGCCGTGGGCGCGATCTCCTCCTACGACGACGTGAACTCGATCCTGCTGGCCGGCCGCGCCGATCTGTGCGCCCTGGGCCGCACGCACCTGTACGACCCGCAGTGGACCCTCCACGCCGCGGTCGAGCAGGAGTACAGCGGCCCCGGCGCCGAATGGCCGCTGCCGTTCCGGGCCGGCGCGCGCAAGCCCGCGTCCGGCCGGACGGACGGGCCGCGGCCGAGGCTGGAGTTGATCCGGAGCGGGTCGGAGGGGACGGCTCACGCGCGGTGGCGGCCTCGGGGGTAGTGCGGCGGAGAGGTCCGGCTGGCCGGCCTCAGCGCTCCACGACGCTGCGCACGTAGTCGAGCCCGCGAGCGCGCAGCGTGTCGTGCAGCCCGAAGAAGATGTCCGCGGCCTGTACGCCGTGCCAATCCTCCGGCAGCAGTTCCGGCGGCAGCCCCGGATCCCGGTAGGGCATGCGCCGCCACGCGTCCAGGGCCCTGAGGTAGGTGGCGAAGGCCTCCGCGTCGTCGGCCGGGTCACTGTCCGTTTCGAGGAACTGGGCCGAGAACTCGGCGTACCCGGCCTGGACCGCGCCGAGGTCCCACCAGCGGGCGGCGGATTCGCGCAGGTCGGCGTAGGCGAGGTAGTCGGCGTGGAAGAGATCGACATACGCGGCGAGCTCAAGGCGCTCCAGCGTGTGCCTGGCCTCCTCGGCCAGGTGCGACGGCGCGATCCACACGCCCGGCGCGGCGGTCCCGAAGCCCAGGCGGGACAGGCGGGAGCGCAGCAGGTGGCGGCGGTGGCGCTCGGATTCGGGGACGGAGAAGACGGCCAGGACCCAGCCGTCGTCGAGCTTCACGTCCTGCCGCAGGTAGATGCGGCGGTCGCCGTCGGCGAGGATCTGCTCGGCCTCGGGCGACAGCGAGTAGCCCGCGACCCCGCCGGCCTGGCGGGCCCGCAGGAAGCCGCGCTGCTTCTGGCGGGAGACCGCCGAGCGGACCGCGGGGGCGTCGACGCCGAGCCGGCCCAGCAGCGTCACCAGGTCGGCCACCGCGATCCAGCCGCCGAGTTCCCGGCCGTAGGCCCCGAAGAAGGACACGATCAGGGAGCGCGGCGTCGGCGCCTTCATGGCCGAGGCCTCGGGCGCTGCCGGATCGGGCGGAGAGGTCGGGGTCTTCGGTGCGCTCGGCGCGCTCGGTGCGCTCACTGAGTCGATTTCCTCGGGATCGGTGCTGGGGCGGGCGGGGGCGGCACAGCGGCAAGATACCCTGCCCGCCGTCGCGTCCGGCGGCTCGGACTTGAGCTCAGGGCAGGTCTCTGAGCCGGAAGCGCTGGAGTTTGCCGGTGGCGGTGCGCGGCAGCTCCGGGACGAAGTGGACCGCGCGGGGGTACTTGTAGGGAGCGATCCGCATCTTCACGAATTCCTGCAGCTCCTTGGCCGTGGACTCCTCGGCCGGGGTGTCCGGCCGCAGCACGACGAAGGCGGTGACGAGCTGGCCGCGATCGGGGTCGGGCATGCCGATGACGCCTGCCTCCAGCACCGCCGGGTGGCGCAGCAGGGCGTTCTCCACCTCGGGCCCGGCGATGTTGTAGCCGGAGGAGATGATCATGTCGTCGGAGCGCGCCTGGTACCAGAAATAGCCGTCCTCGTCGCGGATGTAGGTGTCGCCGGTGTAGTTCCACCCGTGGCGCACGTACGTGGTCTGCCGCTCGTCGGCGAGGTACCGGCAGCCGACAGGGCCGCGGACGGCCAGCAGACCGGGCTCGCCGTCGGGGACCGGGTTGCCGTCGGCGTCCAGGATGGCGGCCTGCCAGCCGGGGACCGGGCGGCCGGTGGAGCCGGGGCGGATGTCGTCGTCGGCGGCGGAGATGAAGATGTGGAGCAGTTCGGTGGCGCCGATGCCGTCGATGATCTTGACACCGGTGGCCGCCTGCCACGCGCGCCAGGTCTCCGCCGGAAGGGCTTCGCCGGCCGACAGGCAGCGTCGCAGAGTCCGCAGCCGGGGGTCCCGGGCGCCGTCGCCGGACCCTGATTCGGACGCCGCGCCGCCGGTGTTCAGCATCGCGAGCATGGCCCGGTACGCGGTCGGCGCGGTGACCAGCACCGTGACGCCGTGCTTCTCGACCGCGGCGAGCAGCGCGTCGGGGCTGCCCCGGTGCAGCAGCACGGTCGAGGCGCCGACGTAGAGCGGGAAGATGAGCAGGGCGCCGAGGCCGAAGGTGAAGCCCAGCGGCGGGCTGCCGGTGAAGACGTCGTCGGCGGTGGGCTTGAGGACGTGCTTGGCGAAGGTGTCGGCGATGGCCAGCACGTCGCGGTGGAAGTGCATGCAGCCCTTGGGGCGGCCGGTGGTCCCGGAGGTGAAGGCGATCATCGCGACGTCGTCCTGGGACGTCTGCACCGCCTCGAACTTCCGCTGCGAGGACCGGGCGCAGCGGTGTACGAGGTCGTCGGGGCCGGGCCCGCCGACGGTGACCACGCGCATGCCCGCCACGCCCGCCGCGGCCGCCTCCGCGTCGCAGCCGGGGGCGCACAGGGCCACGCTCACCTCGGCGATCCCGGCGACGGTCGCGATCTCCTCGCTGCGCAGCACCGGCACCACGGTCACCACCACCGCGCCGGCCTTGAGCACGCCGAACCAGCAGGCCGCCGTCCAGGGGCTGTTCGGCCCGCAGATCAGCACGCGGTGGCCCGGAAGCACCCCGAAGTCCGAGACCAGCACCTCGGCGATCTGGTCGCTGCGCCGGTCCAGATCGCCGTAGCTCCAGGTCTCGGTGTCGGAGATGAGACATCTGCGGTCCGGCCCCACCGCGGCCAGCGCCGAGTCCAGCAAGTGGGAGGCGCAGTTCAGGCGGTCCGGATAGCGCACGCCGTCGGGGCCGGGCAGCAGCACGGGCCAGCGGTGGTCCGCGGGCAGGCGGTCGCGGGCGAAGCTGTCGACGTGCGCTGACGGGAGCAGGTCCATGGGGTCCTCCGGGACTCCGTGCTGCTGGCTGGGCGTGCTGCGGAACGTGGTACCAGACCGGACGGCACCAGCGTACGGCTTCTGTGACGGCAGTCAAGATTTTGTTACATTGACAGGCATGGAATCCGCCCAGTTCCGCCTGTCCCCGGCCCAGGCCGCGTTCTGCGCCCGGGTCCGTGCCGTCGCCGAGAGCGACCTCGTCCCGCTGGCCGCCGCCGGCGCGCCCGGCCGGGTGAACCGGCCGCTGCTGGCGGCCATGGGTGAGCACGGGCTGCTGGCCCGGCTGTTCCCGGCAGCGGCGGCAGTATCCACGCCCGCCCCGGACGCCGCCGGCCACCGCGCCGAGGCGGCGGCGCTGGACCTGTGCCTGCTGCGCGAGTCGCTGGCGCAGGTGTCGACGGAGGCCGAGACGGCGTTGGCGTTGCAGGGGCTGGGGACGTATCCCGTCGTCCAGAACGGGACCGAGGAGCAGGTCGCCCGCTGGCTGCCGAAGGTGGTGGCCGGAACGGCGGTGGCGGGCTTCGCGCTGTCCGAACCGGGCAGCGGCTCGGACGCCGCGTCGTTGTCCCTGGCCGCGACCCCGTCCTCGACTGGCGACGGCTGGACCCTGAGCGGGGAGAAGATCTGGATCTCCAACGCTCCCGAGGCCGACTTCTACAGCGTCTTCGCCCGCACGACGGCCGACGCCGGATCCCGCGGCGTGAGCGCGTTCCTGGTCCCCGCCGACCGCCCCGGCCTGGGCGGCGAACATCTGGACATGATCTCCCCGCACCCCATCGGCCGCCTGACTTTCGACGCGGTCCCGGTGACCCGCGCGGACCTTCTGGGCGAGGTGGACCAGGGTTTCCGCGTCGCCATGCGGACCCTGGACCTGTTCCGGCCGAGCGTGGGCGCGTTCGCCGTGGGCATGGCGCAGGCCGCGCTGGACGCCTCGGTCGAGTACGCGGGGCGGCGGGAGGCCTTCGGCGGCGTGCTGAAGGATCTGCAAGCGGTCTCGCACTCGCTCGCCGAGATGGCGACCCGCATCGAAGCCGCACGGCTGCTCGTCTACAGCGCCGCCGAGGCGTACGACACCGGCGAGAAGCGCATCGCGGGCCGGTCGGCGATGGCGAAGCTGTTCGCCACCGAGACCGCGCAGTACGTCGTCGACGCCGCGGTGCAGATCCACGGCGCGGTCGCTCTCCAGCACGGACATCTGCTGGAGCACTTGTACCGGGAAGTGCGCGCGCCGCGGATCTATGAAGGCGCCTCGGAGGTGCAGCGGACGATCATCGGGCGGGAGTTGTATCGGGGGTGAGCGGACGGGGGCCGCTGCTTCGCCGTGTCGCCGTGCCGCCGATCAGCTGTGTTGCCGCGCCGCCGATGAGGTGTGCGGCGCGCTACGCGGCTCCAGCCCGTCCGCCCGGATCGATGGTGGTCGATTCGCTGTAGCGGCTCGGCGAGGATTCAAGCCGCTGGCGGAACTGGCTCGCCCGAGCGGCGTCCAGGCTGTCCAGCACCATGTCGGCTTCGACGACCGTCTGTCGCGCCTCGTCGGGGCGGCCCTGTCCGCGCAGGGCGCGGGCCAGGCCGTGGAGGCACTCGATGTGGCGGTAGAGGTCGCCCGTTTCCCGGAACAGGGCTACCGCCTCGGAATAGCACGCCTCGGCGTTCACGTAGTCTTCGAGGGCCAGGTAGGTGAAACCTGCGCCGAGGGCGTTCACGGCGATCGCGTACCGCCCTCCGTGGTCCCGCACGATCGCGAGCGACCCCAATACGTACTCAAGCGCGTCGGCGGGGCGTTGGGCCCGATTGAGCGTCCCCGCGAGGTTGAACAGGACGTTCGCCTCCGCGACCTTGTTGCCGATGCGGCGAGCGATGGCCAGCGCCTCCTGCGCCATGTCGAAGTCGGCTTCGGGCTGCTGCACGCCGACTCCCAGGATGGCCACGTAAGTATCGAGTACTCCGGCGTCGTCATCGATGCTCCGGAACAACCGCAGAGCCGCCATGAAGTGCTCTTGGGACTCCTCAGTGCCCTTACCGTTCATGGCGATCGCGCCGGCGCTGCGGTGGTGCGCCAGCGCTTGGGCGGCCACATCGCCGGCGGATTCGGCGGCTTCCAGGCCGAGGTGGGCCATCTTCGCAGCGTCCTGCCACTGGCCTTCGACGGCGAGCAGGCGTGCGAGTGGAAGGGATATGCGCGAGCAGAGGATCGCGTCGCCGGACTCGTACGCCGCCCAGGCCGCCGCCGTGAGGTTCGGGAGTTCCGCCGCGCACCATGCGACGGCCTCTGCTTCGTCCGCGAACGAGGCTTGGATGCCGCGCGTCACGGAGGCGGGGAGCTCCAGCATGTACATGTGCGGGTACTTGGCTCGCACCGCCGCGTCCGCGGTCACCGTGTACCAGGACAGCACGCGACCGTGAGCTTCCGCGCGGGCGGCGGCGGGCTCGTCGGCCGCGAGCCGCTCGTGGGCATAGATCCGCAGGAGATCGTGGAGCTCATAGCGGCCCTCCTGCTTGGGCTGGAGGAGATGCTCGTCCGCGAGCAGTTCGAGGCCTTCGTTGGCGCGGACCGCGGTGACGCCGGCCAGCGCGGCCACCGAATCGGCCGTCACGTCCTGGCCGGGGTGCAGCGCCAACAGCCGGAAGAGGCGCCGCTCGGGCTCCGGCAGTCCGACGTAGGAGAGTTCGAACACCGGCCACGGCGAGCGGCTGCCGTCGCCGCCCAGGCCCGCGACCATGTTCGCGCGCAGGCGCCGGGCCAGGTCCGCGCACGTCCATCGGGGCCGGGAGCGCAGCCGGGACGCGGCGAGCGCGACGGCCAGCGGGAGGCCGCCGCACAGGCCGATGATCTCCCTGGCCGCGTGGGGCTCGGCCAGGACGCGGTCGGCGCCGACGATCTTGACGAGCAGGTCCAGGGCTTCTGAGAGCTCGTACGGGTCCAGCAGGACCAGCGACGCCCCGTCGAGCCCGGCCAGACTGCGCCGGCTGGTGATCAGCACCATGGCGTCGGAACCGGCCGGGATCAGGTCGCGGACCTGGGATTCGTCGGCGGCGTTGTCCAGCACGATCAGCGCTTCGCGGCCGTGCAGCCGGTCCCGGAACATCGCCGAGCGCTCGTCCAGCCCCGCCGGGATGTTCGGGCCCGGGACCCCCAGCTCCCGGAGGAACCCCTCGAGCACCGCCGCCGGATCGGTCGGCGCGTGATGAGGGTCGAATCCCCGCAGGTTCACATACAGCTGCACCTCGGTGAAGCGGCCGGAGCGTACGAGCTCATGCGCGACGTGCACCGCCAGCTGGGTCTTGCCGACGCCGGCCATACCCTCGATCGCGGAGATCACCACGGTCCGCACCGCCGCGCCCGCGCCGGAGCCGGACGCCTCCGACAGCAGCCGCTTCAGCTCCTGCTCGCGCCCGGTGAACGTCGCCAGTTCCGCCGGCAACTGGCCGAACACTCCGACCGGGCCCCCGGTCTTGGCCGCGGCGTGCACCCGCACGCAGGCCTGCCGCCAGCGCTCCGCCGTCGCCGCGTCGAGGCCGAACGCCCCCAGGAGCGCGGTGACGAGGTCGAAGTCCAGCCGGCGCCGGTGCGGGCTGAAGACGTCGTGGACCGTCGATGCCGAGACCTGCTGCGGCGGACGCAGCAACGGGCCGACCTTCTTGGCCAGGGCCCGGTATGTGGCGCCACCGGTGCCCACCCGCAGGCGGCCGAGGGCGTTGATGAAGTCCGGCAGATCCACGATCGTGTCCGGATCGGGGAGTAGTTCGTCGTGGGTCAACGTCGCGGCTCCTCTGTGCCCCCTGCCCCCGAACTCTGTGCCCCGTGCTGAGGTTAAGCAGTGTAGGGGGACGGGGGACGCAGTCGCTTTCGCTTGGCCGGTGCGGTGCCACGAGCGCCGCGTCACGAGCGCCGCCGCTCGCTCGCCCGCAGCTGCCGCTGACACTCGTCCTGCAGGTCGGGGTAGGCCTTCGCGATGGCCTCGAAGATGCGGCGGCGCAGGGACCGTTCGGCGTCCGCGCGGCCGATGCGGCCGAAGAGGGCCTCGATCATGGCGTCGTAGTGCGTGAGGTGGTGGCGGAGGTAGTCGACCTTCCACCGGTTCAGGGTTTTGCGGTCCGGGGTGGTCCGGGTGGTGGGGGTGCGGGGGTCGCGGTGCCGGACGGCCCGGGCTTCCAGGACCGCCGGCTCCAGTTCGGGGATGGGGATGTCGTCGGCCGACATCAGCCGGAGCATCTCCATCCGGCGGCGGCGGGCGGCGGCCTTGCCGGCCGCGGATCTTCGGGCGGCGAGGTCGCGGCGTTTGGTGAACCTGGTGGTGCGTTCGGCGGCGGCGATGCGGGGCACGGCGAACAGCAGGGTCGGGGCCGCGTTGGGAAAGCGCGGGTTCGGCTCGGTGGCGTCGGGCCGGCCCAGGAAGTCGCGGATCATGGCCGCCGTCCAGCCGCGGGCGGTGAGGCCGGCGACGTTGAGGTATTCGGTCTTGGTTCGTGGTGCCATGATGGCGCCCCCTTCCCCCTGTCCCCCAGGATCGTGAAGGCACCAGGATCGGACCGGACAATGCCGGCGCTCAAGACAAGTGGTGGTTATTCACCCGGTCGGCGCAGACGGTGCGCCAGTGGAACACTTGGGCGACGCTGATCGTTGGTGTCGGTGTGAGCATCATTTTCGACATGTTCGTTCCGAGCCGCCGCCACCTCGAGGAAGAGCAGAACCGGCTCGAGTGGACGCGGGACGAGGAGGGACAGGGCGATCCTCACCGCGGGCCGATCGACCTGGACAGCGGGGTCGTGAAGATCCAGCCGCGGGGAGGGGACGAGGTCGGGGTCGGGGAAGTGGACGGCGTCCGCGGGGCAACGGACGACGTCAGCG
>JABFXP010000947.1 GCA_013361685.1 Catenulispora sp. | reverse complement strand
TGGCCGATGAGCCGGTCGAGGCCGGTCGGAACCGAACCCGACCGGCCCGCCGCCCGGGAGTGTCGGAACGTGTCGCTGACGATCACGTTCGGGATTCGGCCGGTCTGACGGCGCTGAGCGCTAGTCCGGCTGCCGTCCCTGCCACGTCGTCACGCACACCTCGTTGCCCTCAGGATCGGCGAGCACCCAGAACGCCGGCGCCTCGGTGTCGTTCAGCAGACGTCCGCCGGCCGCGACCCCCGCCGCGAGGCGGCTCGCGGCCTCGTCATGGGGAACGCACAGGTCGAAGTGGATCCGGTTGCGCTGCGGCCTCGGCGCGTCCATCTGCTGGAACCAGATCGCCGGACCCTGGCGGAGCGGATCCACGAGCGCCTCGGTGGGGCCGTCCTTCCCCGGCTCGTCGACATAGGCGAAGAGCGCTTTCCAGAACGGGCGGACCGCCGGGATGTCCAAGGCGTCCACGGCGATCTCAAGCAGTTGCAGCGAGTGCGTGTCCCGGTCGGCGGGGTCCGGATCGGAGTCGGTGGTGAACCCGGCATCGGCGAGCGCCGCCGAGATGCGTGCCGCGAGCGCGGCGTCGACATCGGTGACACCGGCGGCCTCGACTGACTGCAACACGAGGACGACGTGGTCGGCGCGGACGTCCGACCGCAGGTGGCCGTCGGCCTCCGCCCCGCACGCGGCCACGGCGATGGTGGTCGCCTCGACGCCGCGGGTCAGCGACTCGACGGTGACGATCGTCCGCAACTCCCCGAGCAGGTAGCGCCAGCCGATGTTCTCTACCGCGTCAGACGCTTCCCGCATCCGCAGTACGCGTTCGGTGCCCGTCATCAGATCTTCTCAGCGCTCTCAGTGGTCTTAGCGGCCTTGGCGCTCTCGGCGTTCTTAGAATTCTCGGTGCTCTCAGCGCTCCCGCTGCCCTCAACGGGCTTCGCACTCTCCGCCGCGCCGTTGACCGCCCCGTTCTTCACCGGCCGGTCCCGCACCGTGTACTTCGGATCCGTGGCCTCGAACAGTATCCGCCGCGTCCGCAGATCCGCGTCGACCAACCGCACCTGGATCTCCCGTCCCAGCGGCAGGTCGTGGCCGTCGCACCGGGCCCGCACCGCCGGCTGCGTCAGCTGCACCACTCCGACGTCCGGCTTGCCGTTGCGGTCCCAGTCGATGCGCTCGTTCAGGTCGATGACCACCGCGTCGAACTCCTCGCCGACCCGGTCCTTCAGCAGCATCGTCTCGACCAGGTCCACGCACTCGCGGTCCACCGAGTTGCCGCGGCGGTCCGCGCCTTCCATCACCGCCGGCAGTTTCGGCAGTTCCGAGCGGGTCCACTCCGGCACCTCGACGCCGGCGCACAACGCCACGCACACCTCGCCGGCGTAGCGGTCGGCCAGCCGGCGCAGCGGTGCCGTGACGTGCGCGTAGGTGCTCGCCACCGCCGAGTGTCCGGCCTGCTCCGGCACGTCGCCGTCGAAGGCCGTGTAGCCGGCGCCGCGCATCAGGGTCGTGGTCTCCTGCAGGAACGCCGCGTGGGCCGGGGTCGCCGGGTCCAGGGTGCGGATCAGTTCGCTGTATTTGACGCCGTCGGGCCAGCGGATCTTCAGTGCGCGGGCCACGCGGTGCAGGCGGTGGTAGGCCATGGACGGCGGGTCGGGCATCGTCCGCAGCAGGCCGACCGCGCCGGAGACCATCAGTCCGGCGGCGGCCATGCCGGTCAGCAGGGAGATCTGCGCGTTCCAGTTCTCCACCGGCAGCGGCGTCTGATATTCCAGCGCCCAGCTGTCGCCGTGCGCCACCACGGCCTGCGCCGGCACGTTCAGGCTTATCCCGCCCCGGTCGGCCTCGCGCTGCTGGCGCAGTGTGCCGATCTCGCGCAGCAGCTCGAGCACCGGCTCGGCGGTCCCGGCGTCCAGGGCGGCCTGCGCCCCGGCGTAGTCCAGCTTCGCCCGGCTGCGCACCCGCGCGCGGCGCACCTCGACGGCGGTGATCTCGCCGGAGGAATCCAGGTCGATGCGCCACAGCAGCGCCGGGCGCTCCTGGTCCGGCAGCAGCGACGCGGCGCCCTCGGACAAGATCTCCGGGTGCAGCGGGATCCGCATGTCCGGCATGTAGTAGGTCTCGCCACGCCGGTGGGTCTCCACGTCCAGCGCGCCGCCGGGGGTCACGAACGCCGCCACGTCGGCGATGGCGTAGTGCACGCGGTAGCCGCCGCCTTCGCGCTTCTCCAGGTGCATGGCCTGGTCCAGGTCCAGCGAGCTGGCCGGGTCCAGGGTGATCAGCGGCAGGTCTGTGGCGTCGGCGGCGGGCAGCCGGGGCGCCTTGACCGCGGCCTGCGCCTCGGCCAGCGCCTCGGGCGGGTACGCGCCCGGGAGCCCCAGCTCGGTACGGACGGCGTCGAACCCGGCGACCAGGTCGGCGGCCGGGACGGCGGCCTCGACCGTGAGGACTCTTTGCGGCATGCCAGCACCCTATTGGGCCGGGGCCGCGATTACACGTGTCCTGCGATCATCGTCACGCGGGCGTCGGGTGGGGCCTGGGCGGCCGTCCGCCGGGGGTGGCATGCGGTCTCCCACAGCACCCCCGGATCGGCGTCGGCACCGGAGCCGCGGCCCCGGTCACGACCACGGCCGTGACCCTCCGGGGGCTTATCAGCTCTCTGCCGAGTCGCCCGCGAGAATCCGGTACAGCGCCTGCCTCGCCCCGACCAGAACCCGCGCCGCCTCGCTGCGCTGGGTGTCGGTCCCGACCTGGATCACCTGCATGTAGGCCATCGCCAACTGCACGATGACCTCCCGGATCCGGGCGGCCTCCTCGGTGTTGCCCTCGTCCTCCTCGATGCCCTCCCAGGGCGCGGTCCAGTCGACGCGGTGATCGCGCACGTAGGTCTGGCCTTCTTCGGTGAGCGCGAACATCTTGCGCCCCTCCCCTTCGGTGGTCCGGACGATTCCCTCGTCCTCCAACTGCTGGAGCGCCGGGTAGATCGACCCGGAACTGGGCTTCCACCCGCCGTTGGTACGCTTCTCGATCTCCTGCATCAGCTGGTAGCCGTTGGCCGGCCCCTCGTCGAGCAGGATCAACACCGTTATGCGCACGTCGCCGCGCCCGGCCCGGCGTCCCCCGTGCCGGCGCCGGCCGCCGCCGGGGCCGGGAGGGCCGCCGAACATCGCGCCGAGGCCGCCGAGGACGTCGAACGGGGTGAACGTGCCGCCCGCGCCGGGGATCGGGGGCAGCGGTCCCGGCGGCATGGGCGGCATCGGCGGCATGGGGGGCGTCGAGGGCATGGGCGAGGGGCCCATGCGCATGCCCTGCCAGCCGTGGCCGCCTCGGCTGCGGCCGCCGCCGCGACGGTCGCCGCGCTCGCCCCGTTCCCCGCGCGCAAAACCCCAAGCACCCACTGTACCGTCGATGCTCCCCATGTAGTGATGTA
>JABFXP010000214.1 GCA_013361685.1 Catenulispora sp. | reverse complement strand
GCCGGAGGTCGGCAACGGTGAGCCGATCGGTGCTGTTGTTGATTCGCCTGCGCGTGAAAGCTCGGGCGTTGTGCCCGCAGGCGATGGCGTGACCTCCAGCCGATCGGCGACCGGCTCGCTGCCCGGCGCCGGATCGCCTGCTTTCGGCGACTCGTCCGCGCTGCCGGGCCCTGCGTCGGAAGTCGGCAAGGTCGGCGATGGCGAGTCGGCCGACGATGCTGTCGCCGCCATCTCCGCCCTCGCCGCCCGCTACATCACCACCGTTCTCACCTCCCGCGACTTCGTCGCGGCCTACTTCACCGAGGGGCACAACCTCCCCGATCGCGATCGGGCCGACACCCGGCGGTTCCAGCGCGCCTATCTCGCGCACTGGGCGGGGTTGTTGTCCGCCGCGTGTCCCGGGTTGTCCGATGGGGAGGTGCGGATTCGGGTGATGGCGGCGTTCGCCGTCGTCAACGACACGGTGCGGACGCGGCGGTTGATGGATCGGCCCGGGTTGGGCGGGATGTTGCGGGGGGTCATGCTGGCCGTGCTCTTGACACCGGCGCGGGGGACGCGCGATGTTAATCGCCGTTAGGCGGTGGGCCTCGGCGGACGTGGAGATGGTGATGAGTGGATCCTCCTGGGTGACCGATGATGTCGAGGCGTTGCGCGAGCTGGCTGCGGCGTTCTTCGTCAAGGAGGCGCTGCCTCGGGAGGAGGAGTTCGCGGCGCAGGGCTTTCCGAGCCCGGATCTGTGGCGGGCGGCTGGGAAGGTGGGGCTGCTGTGTGCGTCGATTCCCGAGGAGTACGGCGGCGGGGGTGGGACTTTCGCGCATGAGGTCGCCATCACCGAGGCCCAGATGCGGTCCGGTGCCGGGGCTATGGCGATCACCGTGCATGCCGGGATCGTCGCGCATTACCTCAACGCCTACGCCACCGAGGAGCAGAAGCGGCGGTGGCTGCCGCGGATGGCCGACGGTTCGCTGATCGGCGCCATCGCCATGACCGAGCCCGGGACCGGGTCCGACCTGCAGAGCATCACCACCAAGGCGGTGCGGGACGGGGACGAGTACGTCATCAGCGGCGCCAAGACCTTCATCACCAACGGGCACAACGCCGGGCTGGTCATCATCGCCGCCAAGACCGATCCCGGGCAGGGCGCGCGGGGGGTTTCGCTGCTGGTGGCCGAGGTCGGCGACCCCGGTCGGGAGACTCCCGGCTTCCAGCGGGGCCGGGTGCTGAAGAAGGTCGGCCAGCACAGCACCGACACCGCCGAGCTGTTCTTCGACGGGCTGCGGGTGCCGGCCGAGAACCTGCTCGGCGGGGTCGAAGGCCAGGGCTTCATCCAGCTCATGGTGCAGCTGCCGCAGGAACGGCTGCTCGTGGCGGCGATCGGAATGGCGATGCTGGAGGCCGCTGTTGAACACACTGTGGCCTACACCAAGGAGCGGGAGGCCTTCGGCCGGCCCCTGTTCAAGCTCCAGAACACCCGCTTCGAGCTGGCCGAGTGCGCGACCATCGCGCGCGTGGCCCGGGTGTTCTTCGACGACTGTGTCGCCAAGCACCTGGCCGGCGAGCTCGACGCGGCCACCGCCTCGATGGCCAAGTACTGGATCACCGATCGGCAGACCGAGGTCGTGGACCGCTGTGTGCAGCTGCACGGCGGCTACGGCTACATGCTCGAGTACCCCATCGCCCGGCTGTTCGCCGACGGCCGGATCCAGCGGATCTACGGCGGCGCCAACGAGATCATGAAGGAACTGATCGCCCGTTCGCTCTGAGCGGCGGACAGCCGACACAGCGACATGGCTACCCAGCACGAAGAAAGGACACAGCGATGTCGAACGCGTACGTCTACGACGCGATCCGGACACCGCGCGGCCGGGGCAAGCAGAACGGCTCGCTGCACACCGTCAAGCCGATCACGCTCGCGGTCGGGCTGATCGACGAGATCCGGCGCCGCCACCCGAACCTGGACCCGAACCTCATCGAGGACGTGATCCTCGGCGTGGTGTCCCCGATCGGCGAGCAGGGCTCGGACATAGCCAAGGTCGCCGCGCTGACCGCCGGGTTGCCGGACACCACCGCCGGCGTGCAGCTCAACCGCTTCTGCGCCTCGGGCCTGGAGGCGGTGAACACCGCCGCGCAGAAGGTGGCCTCGGATCTGGGCGAGGACCTGATCCTGGCCGGCGGCGTGGAGTCGATGTCGCGGGTGCCGATGGCCTCCGACGGCGGGGCGTGGTTCGAGGACCCGGAGACCGCCTACGACATCTCCTTCATCCCGCAGGGGGTCGGCGCCGACCTGATCGCCACCATCGAGGGCTTCGGCCGCGCCGACGTCGACGAGTTCGCGGTCCGCTCGCAGGAGCTGGCCGCCGCCGCGCGCGCCGCCGGGCACTTCAAGCGGTCGGTGGTGCCGGTCCTGGACCGCAACGGCCTGACCGTCCTGGACCAGGACGAGTTCATCCGCCCCGGCACCACGGTCGAGGCGCTGGCCGGGCTCAAGCCGTCGTTCGAGGTGATCGGCGACCTCGGCGGCTTCGACGCGGTGGCGCTGCAGAAGTACCACTGGGTGGAGAAGATCGACCACGTCCACCACGCCGGCAACTCCTCCGGCATCGTCGACGGCGCCGCGCTGGTGCTGGTCGGCAACGAGGCCGGCGGCCGCGCGGCCGGGCTGACGCCGCGGGCCCGCATCGTGGCCACCGCCGTGTCCGGCGCGGACTCCACGATCATGCTGACCGGTCCGGCTCCGGCCTCGAAGAAGGCGCTGGCCAAGGCCGGGCTGACGATCGAGGACATCGACCTGGTGGAGATCAACGAGGCGTTCGCCGCCGTGGTGCTGCGCTACGTCCGCGAGATGGGCCTGCCGCTGGAGAAGGTCAACGTCAACGGCGGGGCGATCGCCCTGGGCCATCCGCTGGGCGCCACCGGCGCGATGCTGATCGGCACCATCGTGGACGAGTTGGAGCGCCGGGATCTGCGGCGCGGGCTGGTGACGTTGTGCGTCGGCGGCGGCATGGGCATCGCCACGATCGTCGAGCGGGTCTGAGGAGGGGTGCGGAAGATGAGCGAGCAGAACCACATCGGCTGGGAGCGGGACGCCGACGGCGTGGTCACCTTGACCATGGACGCGCCGGGCCAGTCGGCCAACACCATGAACCGGGCCTTCGTCGAGGCGTTCGGACAGGTCGTGCAGCGGCTCGAGGCCGAGAAGGACGACATCTCCGGCGTGGTGGTCACCAGCGCGAAGAAGACCTTCTTCGCCGGCGGTGACCTCAATGAGCTGATTCAGGCGCGGCCGGAGGACGCCGCCGAGATCATGGCCCGCAACGTGCAGATCAAGGCCCTGCTGCGCAAGCTGGAGACGTTCGGCCGGCCGGTCGCGGCCGCGGTGAACGGCGCGGCGCTCGGCGGCGGGCTGGAGATCGCGCTGGCGTGCCACCACCGCGTGGCCCTGGACGCGAAGGGCTCGGAGATCGGCTTCCCGGAGGTGACGCTCGGCCTGCTGCCCGGCGCCGGGGGAGTGGTGCGCTCGGTGCGGCTGCTCGGCATCGCCGACGCGCTTCTCAAGGTGCTGCTTCAGGGCCAGCGGTACAAGCCGACCGCGGCCCTGGAGATCGGGCTGCTGCACGAAGTCGTCGGCACGCCCGAGCAGATGCTGGCGAACGCCAAGGCCTGGGTCCTGGCGAACCCGGAGGCCAAGCAGCCCTGGGACGTCCCGGGCTACCGCATCCCCGGCGGCGACCCGAAGAACCCGAAGTTCGCCGCGAACCTCCCGGCGTTCCCGGCCAACCTGCGCAAGCAGCTCAAGGGCGCGAACTACCCGGCGCCGCGCAACATCCTGGCCGCCGCCGTGGAGAGCGCGCGCCTGGACTTCGACAACGCGATGACCGTGGAGGCGCGGTACTTCGTGGAGCTGGTCACCGGGCAGGTGGCGAAGAACATGACGCAGGCGTTCTTCTTCGACATGCAGAAGGTGACCGGCGGCGCCTCGCGGCCGGCCGGGTTCGAGCCGTGGAAGGCCACGAAGGTGGCGGTGCTCGGCGCGGGCATGATGGGTGCCGGCATCGCGTACGTCTGCGCCCGCGGCGGCATCGAGGTGGTGTTGAAGGACGTCAGCGTCCAGGCCGCCGAGAAGGGCAAGGCCTACTCGGCCGGGATCCTGGACAAGGCGGTCGCGCGCGGCAAGATGACGCGCGAGGCGGCCGATGAGGTCCTGGCCCGCATCCGCCCGACCGCGGACGCCGCCGACGCCGCCGGCGCGGACCTGATCATCGAGGCCGTGTTCGAGTCCCCGGAGCTGAAGGGCAAGGTGTTCCAGGAAGTCCAGGACCTCCTCGCCCCGGACGCGCTGCTGGGTTCGAACACCTCGACGCTGCCGATCACCGGCCTGGCCACCGCGGTGAAGCGCCCCGCGGACTTCATCGGGCTGCACTTCTTCTCCCCGGTGGACAAGATGCCGCTGCTGGAGATCATCGTCGGCGAGCAGACCTCCGACGCCGCCATCGCCAAGGCGTTCGACCTGGCCAAGCAGATCCGCAAGACGCCGATCATCGTCAACGACAGCCGCGGCTTCTTCACCTCGCGCGTCATCGGCCGCTTCCTGGACGAGGCGATGGCGATGGTCAACGAGGGCCTGAACCCGAACTCCGTCGAGCAGGCCGGCTCCCAGGCCGGGTACCCGGCGCCGCCGTTGCAGCTGATGGACGAGCTGACGCTGACCCTGCCGCAGAAGATCCGCAACGAGGCACGCGCCGCGGCCGGATCGGAGTGGGTGGAGCACGGCTCGGAGGCGGTGATCAACCGCATGGTCGACGACTTCGGGCGCGGCGGCCGGTCCTCCGGCGCGGGCTTCTACGAGTACGTCGACGGCAAGCGGGCGGGGCTGTGGCCGGGCCTGGCCGACGCCTTCGGCAAGCCCGGCGCCGAGATCCCGTTCGAGGACATGAAGGAGCGGATGCTCTTCGCCGAGGCGCTGGACACGGTGCGCTGCCTGGACGAGGGCGTGCTGCGGTCGGTGGCCGAGGCGAACATCGGCTCGATCCTCGGCATCGGCTTCCCGGCCTGGACCGGCGGCGTGATCCAGTACATCAACGGCTACCAGGGCGGCGTCACCGGGTTCGTCGCGCGGGCGAAGGAACTGCGCGACAAGTACGGGGAGCGATTCGAGGTTCCGGACTCGCTGGCGGCCAAGGCCGAGCGCGGGGAACGGATCGAGTAGAGCGCCGGGCCTGCTGTGTCAGCGCTTTGCGCCTGAGTCCGGACGGTGCCGGGCGGACCGCGTCGGTAGTTTGGCCGACGCGGTCCGTGGGTCCTTACCGCTACGCTGTTCGACATGCGGCGGAGAATAAGCCTGTTGATTCTGTCGGCGGCCCTGCTGGCCGGCTGCTCGTCGAGCGGCACGGTGGGCGCCGGCACGGGTGCGGCCCCGGGCAATGACACGCGGTCCGCGGGTCCGGCCCCGGCCGGCGGCTCCTCGACGGCGTCTTCGCCCACACCCTCCGGCTCCGTTCCGGCGACCGGGGGTCTGGAGTCCAGCGTCGTGATCGGCACCGGCGCCATACCGGTCACCGTCTACGAGGACTACCGGTGCCCGCCCTGCAAGCAGATCCACGACAGGATCCAGCCGGTCCTGGACCAGGCCGTGGCCGCGGGCAAAGTCAAGGTCACCTACCACGCCCTGAACCTGGTCGACCACGGCGGCGAGGGCAAGGGCTCCTTGGCCGCCGCCAACGCCGCCAGCTGCGCTTTCAAGGCCGGGAAGTTCCAGCCGTATCACGACGCGCTGTTCGCGGCCCAGCCCGACGAGAGCGACGACGCCTTCGCCGACCCCGCCACCTTGATCACCATCGCGAAGACCATTCCCGGACTGGACAGCCCCGACTTCGAGACCTGCGTCACCACCCAGCCTTACGCGGGCTCGATCAAGAGCACGTTCGCCGCCATCTCCGCCGACCCGGTGTTCCAGGGCACGCCGACGATCCTGATCAACGGCCGCAAGTGGCAGACGCCGAGTTCCCCGGATCAGGCCGCCTCGTCCTTCACCAAGGCGCTGGACCAGGCCGGGTGACCTCGGGCCGGTCCGGGACCGCTCGGTCATGTCCGGACCGGAGCGAACCAGCAGCCTGATAGGCGCGCACGTGCCGCGTCGGCGATCCGGGGGCTACGGCGTCGGAATCGTGTCCAGAACTCGTTCCGCCTCTTCACGCGCCGCCGCGTCATACCGCTGCGACAGCGAGTGGAACAGCTCCTGCGCGCGGATCGCCGGCCAGTCCGGCGGCAGGTGCTCGGCGGGCAGGAAGGGGTCGTTGCGGACCAGTTCCAGCCAGTCGGTGTGCAGCAGCAGCTGGCTGCCGAGCGCGTCGGCCCCGGGGTCGCCGGCCTCGCCCGCGTCCTTGGCGTCCCACCGCTCGAGGAACGCGCGATACGCCGCGGCGATGGCGGCCGTGTCGAACGCCGTCTCCAGCACCGTCGAGACCTCGGTCGGCTTCAGGACGGTGCCGCGGAAGATCCGCAGGTGCGCGTCCAGGCCCAGATCGGCCAGCAGCGCTCCGGCGTCCACCGCGCCCGGCGCCACCCACAGGCCGCTCTGCAGCGGGCCGAAGCCGCTCCAGGTGAGGCGGGAGCGCAGGTCGTGCCGTTCCCGGCGCCAGGCCTCCGGCAGGGAGAAGCCGACCAGCGTCCACTGGCCGTCCCAGTCCAGGTTCGCCGCGCCCCGCCGCCAGACGCGGTCGTGGCCGTCCTGGAGCACCGCGGCGGCGCGGGGCGTCAGCGCGAAGTACATCTTGCGGCCCCGGCGGTGCCGCTCCAGCAGCTCGCGGCCGACCATGCGGGTCAGCGTGGACCGGGCCGCCTCCTCGGTGACGCCGACCCGGCCCAGGACGTCGATCACCGAGCCCGAGGACACCGCCAGGCCGCGGCCCAGCACGTGGATGCCGAGGAACGTCAGCATCAGGGACTGCGGCATCGAAGACGACGGCCGGGGCGCGGACTCGGGGCTGCTCACCAGGTCAGGGTAGGGCATCAGTTATGTTCGGCAAACTCTTGACTGTCGTCATGGATCTGCCTAAGTTATGCGGCATGATCCTCACGAACAAGGTCGCGATCGTCACCGGCGCCGGGCGGGGCCTCGGTCTGGCCTACGCCCGGGCCCTGGCCGCCGCCGGGGCGGCCGTGGTCGTCAACGACGTCGACGCCGAGGCCGCCGGGGCCGCCGTGCGCGAGATAACCGACGCCGGCGGCCGCGCCGTCGCCGAGGTCGCCGCCGTCGGCGGCACGCAGGCCGCCGAGGCGCTGGTGGCGCGCGCGGTCGAGGCGTTCGGCCGGCTGGACGTCATGGTCACCAACGCCGGGGTGCTGCGGGACCGGGTGCTGTGGAAGATGAGCGACGACGACTTCGACACCGTCGTGGAAGTCCACCTGCGCGGCACCTTCACCTGCGCGCGCGCCGCCGTGAACCGCATGCGCGAGCAGGGCGAGGGCGGCCGGATCATCGTCGCCGGCTCCCCGGCCGGGCAGCGCGGCAACTTCGGCCAGACCAACTACTCCGCCGCCAAGGCCGGGATCGCGGCCATGGTCCGCACCTGGTCGATGGAGCTGGCCAAGGCCGGGATCACCGCCAACGCCGTGATCCCGGTGGCGGCCACCGCCATGACCAAGACCATCCCGGCGTTCGCCCCGCACGTCGAGGCGCTGGAGCGCGACGGCACCCCGCTGCCGGACAGCCTGCGCAAGGGCGAGGGCTTCGGCACCCCCGAGGACGTCGCGCCGCTGGTGGTGTTCCTCGCCTCCGACGCCGCGGCCGGCGTGACCGGGCAGTGCGTCGGCATCGGCGGCGACAAGCTGGCCCTGTGGTCGCATCCGCAGGAGGTCTCCGTGGCCTACGCTGACGGCGGATGGAGCGCGGAGGCCATCGCGGCGGCGTGGCCGGTCAGCGTGGGCCGGGAGCCGCAGGGCGTCGGCATCCCCGCTCCGGCGATCTGACAGGGCGGATGTGATCGGCATGAGCGACATGAGCGATACGCACGACACGAACCGCATGAACCTCGACGACCTGGTCGCCGTCGACGTCCACACCCACGCCGAAGTCTCCTCCTCCGGCCAGGGCTCCCTGTCCGAGGAACTGGACGCCGCGGCCGGCGACTACTTCAAGGCCGAGCACCGCCGCCCGACCCTGCCGGAGATCGCCGCCTACTACCGCGAACGGAAGATGGCCTGCGTCGTCTTCACCGTCGACGCCGAGGCCGCGACCGGCACGCCCGCCGTCCCGAACGAGGAAGTCGCCGAAGCGGCGGCGGCCAATCCGGACGTCATCATCCCCTTCGCCTCCGTCGACCCGCACAAGGGCCGCCTCGGCGCGCGCCAGGTCCGGCGCCTGGTGGAGGAGTACGGCGTGCGCGGCTTCAAGTTCCACCCGAACGTCCAGGACTTCGCCCCGAACGACCCGATGGCGTACCCGGTGTACGAGGCCGTCGAGGCCGCCGGCGCCATCGCCGTGTTCCACACCGGCCAGACCGGCATCGGCGCCGGGGCGCGCGGCGGAGGCGGCATCCGGCTCAAGCACAGCAACCCGATGCTCGTCGACGACGTGGCCGTGGACTTCCCCGACATGCCGATCATCCTGGCCCACCCCTCGTTCCCCTGGCAGGACGAGGCGCTGGCCGTGGCCACCCACAAGCCGCAGGTCTACATCGACCTGTCCGGCTGGTCGCCGAAGTACTTCCCGCCGCAGCTGGTGCAGTATGCCAACAGCCTGCTTCAGGACAAGGTCCTGTTCGGCTCGGACTATCCGCTGCTGACGCCGGACCGCTGGCTCGCCGACTTCGAGAAGCTGCCGATCAAGGAGGCTGTGCGGCCGAAGATCCTGAAGGCGAACGCCGCGCGGCTGCTCGGTCTGGGTTAGGGGAGGGGCGAATGCATAATCAGGGCATCGGCTCCTGGCCCGCACGGCGCGCCCGCAAGACCCCGCATCGCATAGCCCTGATCCACGAGGACCGCTCGCTCAGCTACGGCGAGCTCCACGACCGGGTGCACCGGCTGGCGAGCGTGCTGCGGGACCGGGGCGTGCGGCGCGGCGACCGCGTGGCGTTCCTCGGGCCGAACCATCCGGCGTTCCTGGAGACCCTGTTCGCCGCCGGCGTGCTCGGCGCGGTGTTCGTGCCGCTGAACACCCGGCTCACCGTGCCCGAACTGCGCTACCAGCTCGACGACTGCGGCGCGGCGCTGCTGGTCGCGGTCCGGGCGCCGCTCGCCGGGGAGCTGGCGGCCGAGCTCGGCGGGCGGCCGGCGGTGCTGGACGCCGAAGGCGAGGGCTACGAGGCCCTGCTCGCCGCCGCCGAGCCGCTCGGCTGGGACGAGCGCGTGGGCCCGGACGACCTGTGCCTGATCATGTACACCTCCGGCACCACCGGCCGGCCCAAGGGCGCGATGCTGACCCACGGGAACATGACGTGGAACACCCTGAACGTGGTGGTCGACGTGGACCTCACCGCCGAAGAAGTCACGCTGGTCTCCGCGCCGCTGTTCCACATCGCCGCGCTCGGCATGACCTGCCTGCCGACGCTGCTCAAGGGCGGCACGGCGGTGCTGGAGTCGGCCTTCGACGCCCGGCGCGCGCTGGAGCTGATCGCGCGCTACCGGGTGACGTGCCTGTTCGGGGTGCCCGCGATGTACGAGATGCTGGCGGCCGAGCCCGGCTGGGCCGACGCCGACGTGTCGAGTCTGAGCAACCTGATGTGCGGTGGCGCCCCGGTGCCGACCCGCACCATCCGGCGGTATCTGGAGCGCGGGCTGTCGTTCATGCAGGGGTACGGCATGACCGAGGCCGCGCCCGGGGTGCTGCTGCTGGACCGGCGCGACAGCGAGGAGCACGCCGGGACCGCCGGGGTGCCGCACTTCTTCACCGACGTCCGGCTGGTCCGGCCCGAGGACGGCGGGCCGGCCGCGGTCGGCGAGCCCGGCGAGGTGCTGGTGGCCGGCCCGAACGTGTCCGTCGGCTACTGGCAGCTCCCGGCCGAGACCGAGGCGGCGTTCCGCGACGGCGAGTGGTTCCGCTCCGGCGACGTGGCCACCGGCGACGAGGGCGGATACATCCGCCTGGTGGACCGGGTGAAAGACATGATCATCTCCGGCGGGGAGAACATCTACCCGGCCGAGGTGGAGGACGCCTTGTTGGAGCACCCTGAGATCGCCGATTGTGCGGTGATCGGCGTCTCGGACGAACTGTGGGGAGAGGTCGGGCGCGCGGTCGTGGTGTTGCAGGCCGGATGCTCGGCCGCGGCCGAGAAGGACCCGATGAGTCTGCTCTCCCACCTCGACGGCCGCCTGGCCCGCTACAAGATCCCCAAGTCCGTCGTGGTCGTCGACGCGCTGCCCCGCACCGCGACCGGCAAGCTCCTCAAGGAGCCGCTGCGCCGCGAATTCGGGCACTGACCGTCCACCGCTGTTCCTGTTTTCCTGGTTCCATCAGTCCGACTCGTCCTACCAGTTCAACCCAGCTCGACCAGCCCGACCAGCTTCCTGCGAAAGGCCGATCCCGCATGCCCCGCACCGTCACCGGCATCCCCGAACTGCTCGCCCTGGGCTCCGGCCCCGACCCCGTGGACCTCGGCCACAGTGCCTGGCTGGAGATCACCCAGGAGCGGGTGAACACCTTCGCCGACGCCACCGACGACCACCAGTGGATCCACACCGACCCCGAGCGCGCGGCGACCGGGCCCTTCGGCGGCGCCATCGCCCACGGCTACCTCACCCTGTCGCTGCTGATCCCGCTGTGGACCGAGCTGCTGGAGGTCGAGGGCGTCGGCATGAAGGTGAACTACGGGCTGAACAAGGTCCGCTTCCCCTCGCCGGTGCGCGTCGGCGCGAAGATCCGGGCCGCCGGCACCGTCGCCTCGGTCACCGAGGTCCGAGGCGGCGTGGAGGTCGTCGTCGACCTGACCGTCGAGATCGACGGGCAGAATCGGCCGGCGTGCGTGGCGCAGGCGGTGTACCGGTTCTACGAGTAGCCGCTAGTGCCGTGGCAGGCAACGTTTGCCCCATGCGGCTGCGACGCTGGAATACTGGTTAACCGATGAAAAGGCTCGGTTCGCGGTGACGGAAGTCGCTGAGGATCGGGCCTTCTCTTGTTTCGCCGTGTCGCCGCCGGTTCGGCCTGTTCGGCTCAGCACGGTACGACATGATCGAGGGCAGCGTCGTCAGCAGCGAAGTCGTCGTCTGCCACGGGCGGGTTGCGCAAGTGCCATTCGACCGTGCGCTGCAGCGCCTGGGCGGGATCGCTCTCGCGCCACCCGAGGTCCTGGCGCGCCTTGGATGCATCGAACAGCAGTGCTTGCGCTCCGGCGCGGGTGATCCGCAGGTCTGCCGGGAGTACCTGATCGGGTACGGGGACGAGCTGAGCGTCGCTGCCGGCCACCGCCAGGATCTGCTCGGCCAGGAGACGCATCGAGGGGGTTGCCGACTCGGCGATGTTGAAAACCTGACCTTCCACGGCCGCCGTCTCCAGGGCTGCCGCGACTGCTGTGGCGACATCGCCGACGTAGACCCGGCTGAAGAGGATGGTGCCTGCACCGACAGGAATCTTTGTCCTCCCTGCTCGAACCCGCCGCAGGATGAACTCCTGACGGTGCTGGTAGTCGTGCTCCCCGTAGACGGCTCCAAGGCGCAGCACTACAGCTCCGGCCCCCAGGTAGCGGGCCTCGATATCCAGATTCTCCCACTGCGGTCCGTCAAGGTTTCGGGTCGTGCGCAGCGGGGATCGCTCGGTCAGCGGCACCGCATCGGTGTGGATCCCAGCGCGGGCCGACTCGTAGGCGCGGTAGACGTCCCCGCTGGACAGCGCGACCAACCGTAGTCCGTCCGGCAGCGCTAGCAGCGCGTCGTCTGCGCCCTGTGCGTTGAGCGCAGAGACGTCCACGGCCGCCTCGGGCTGGAAGTCAGAAATCAAAGCCCGGTGTTCGCGCCACGACGACCGCTCGGCGTGCAGGTGGCGGGCGGGGGCCAGATCCGGCGGCTCGGCCCGCCCGCGATGGACCACGAGCAGTTCGTGCCCTCGGGCGACCAGCTCCGTGCAGATCGCCCGCCCTACGAACCACGTCCCGCCCAGGATCATCACGCGCACTGGCGATCTCCTCACATCTCGTGCCCCACCATGGGCACTGCGGCCAGACTAGGGCCACCCCTCATGCGCGGCACGCCTCAGCCAAGGAAGTTTGCTGACAGCAGAACGTCCGCCCCGGGAGGGGAAGCGATCACCTCGAACGTGGGAATCCCTTTGCCTCTGCCGTCCTCGGCCCCAGGTCGAACGACTTTCGTCGGTAGCCCATACTCGGTCGCATGGGGAGAGTTCCGAGTCGTGGTCGGCCGTGGGGACCTGGTGATCTGACCGGAGGGCCGATTGATGAGGTTTTCAGGCGGGTCCGAGCTTCGGCGCCTGACCTGGTCGTTGAGCGGCTGGTGGTCACACATCCCGCAGACGACGACAACGTGTACTTCCTCGGCGAGGACCGAGGTCTGGATCGCGTCCAGGTCGACACCGGAGGGTCGGGCCAGCCCCCGTTCCTGATCGAGACGCTGTCCGCAGCGGACGGCGTGGTGACGACCTCGGACATCGACGAGGTTGTCGCGGTTGTGGTTGCGCGGCTGGCGTCA
>JABFXP010000373.1 GCA_013361685.1 Catenulispora sp. | reverse complement strand
AACGCCGTCGGGGCCGCCGGCCGGGGCGCCGTCGCGGACGTCTACGGCAACCTGGCGATCGACGCGAACACCGGCGTGGTGACCGTCTACCTCACCGATCCGGCCCAGGCCGAGCGGGTGCTCGCGGCGGCCCGGGCGATCGATCCGAAGATCGACGGCTCTCTGATCCGCTTCCGGCCGGCCGCCGCCACGCACGCCGCGCTGGACGCCGCCGCGCGGCGCGTGGTGGCGCTGGCCGACGCCGGGAAGCTGCCGGTCCACGTGGACCTGGTCGGCCCGGCGGCCGACGCCTCGGGCCTGGAGCTGGACGTGGACGACACGCAGTCGGCCGCGGCGGCGTTCACCGCGCAGCCGCCCACGGCGGGCGGCGCGTCGCTGGCCCGCTCGCTCGGCGTACCGCTGGTCTACCGGCCCGGCCACAGCCTCCAGGCCAAGGCGTGGGCCGACGTGAAGTGGCACGACAGCCCGCCGTTCATCGGCGGCGACGCGATCACCGGCAGCGGCTCCGGACACGGCTGCACCGCCGGGCTGCCCGCCGTCCGCAAGTCCGACGGGCACCCGATCATGGTCACCGCCGCCCACTGCTTCGGGGTCGGCACCAAGGTCTACACCCGGGCCGGCACCCCCGGGGACTACTCGAACGGCCTGAAGGGCAACTACGTCGGCACCGTGACGGCCCGCTACCAGGGCTGGGACGCCGAGACCGTCGACGGCGCCGACAACAACGCCGACGAGTCCGACACCACGGGATGGCTGCCGCTGACCAGCTACGCGTACTCCTACAACGGCGACTACGTCTGCCATGACGGACAGCGGTCGTTCTTCATGGGCCACCCCACACCGTGCGGCATCAAGGTCACCGATCAGGACATGTACTGCGGGCCCACCACCGGGTGCCCCGGCCTGTCCTACACCGCGCGCGGGGTGTGGGGTGACGCGGTGAACAACGGCTGGGGCGCGGCCGGCGGGGACAGCGGCGCGACGATCTTCGCGGTGGAGTCCGGCGGGGTCCGGCAGGCACGCGGCCTGCTGTCCGACGGCACGCCCGGAGACGGGACGCCCGGCGTGTTCTGGACCGAGGCCCCAGACATCTTCAACTACTTCGGCTTGACCTTGAATCCGCGGACCTGATCCCCTGTTCGTCGGGCCGGACCGCGCCGCCGCGCGCGACGGCCCGGCCACGGTCCCCCGAAGGCTGAACGGAGTCGCGCACTGTGCTGTCTTCCCTGCTGCCCGCCGAAGTGGCGGTCGCGGAAACCTTCGGCGACCCCGAGGACGCGGTGCTGTTCCCGGGCGAGGAGGCGGCGATCGCCCGGGCCGTGACCAAGCGGCGCCGCGAGTACGTCACCGCCCGGCACTGCGCACGGCTGGCGATGATGCAGCTGGGGCTGCCCCCGGCCGCGATCGGCAGCGGCGGCAACCGGGAGCCGCTGTGGCCGGACGGGCTGGTCGGCAGCATCACGCACTGCGACGGGTACCGGGCCGCCGCGGTGGCCCGGTCCACCGCCGTGACCGGGGTCGGGGTGGACGCCGAGCCGCACGCGGCGCTGCCGGCCGGGGTGTTCGACACCATCGCCCGGCCGGACGAGGCGCCGATGCTGGCCGAACTGGCGGCGGCGCGGCCCGAGGTGTGGTGGGACCGGCTGCTGTTCAGCGCCAAGGAATCCGTCTACAAGGCCTGGTTCCCGGTCGCCGAACGCTGGCTGGGCTTCGGCGACGCCTCGCTGGACCTGGAGCCGGGCGAGACGCGCGCCGACGGGAGCATCTCCGGCGGGTACTCGGTGCGGATCCACCAGAGCGGGGCGCCGCTGACCCGGATGACCGGACGCTGGATCGTCGAATCAGGGTTCGTACTCACGGCGATCACCCTCTGACGCGGTCGACACTGCCGCGGTCAGCCTCCGGGCGGTACGCGGCGGTTTGCCCGAACGCCCCGCCGGGCAGGCTCCAGCAGTGGCGCTCACCGTGGAGTTCGACGGCACAGACACCCCCGCCGCAGCAGTCGGCCACAGCGTCGAGGCGATAGCCTCCGGGACCCAGGTCCTGTCGCTGGCCACCGCCGGCGCCGACGGCACCCCGCACGCGAACATGGCCTTCTTCGCGCTCGGCAAGAAATTCGACCTCTTCTTCGTCAGCGAGCCGAGCACGCTGCACGGCCGCAACACCGAGATCCGGCCGACCGCCTCGGCGGCGATCTGGCTGCCGCCGCCGCAGTTCGGCGAGGGGCTGCGCGGGATGCAGCTGACCGGCGAATGCGGCATCGTCTACGGCGCGGACGCCGAGGCGGCGTTCGAGGCGTATCAGGGCCGGTATCCGAGCTTCGCGACCGATCCGGCGGTCCGCGCCTCGTTCCTGGACAGCACCGCCGCCGCGAGCCTGTACCGGTTCCGCGTGGAGCGGGTGCGGCTGGTGGACGAGCCGAACCTCGGACGGCGCAATTATCTGGAGCTGACAGTGCGCCGCTGACCGCACATCACACTCCCCGCCGGACAACCGGTAAGGGGCACCGGCGCGGCGGAAGCCTGTGAGGTGCCACTTCTGCCCGACGTTGTGGTTGCGGCCCGCAATCGGGTAAACAGGCGTGCGTGAGGAACGGGCTGGTCGAGGGTGTGTCATTGCGCGCGGTGCTGCGGGAGTCGGGAGCGATGGCACCGGAGGCCGCGGCCTCCGTGCTGGCCGGCACGCTGCTGACGCTGGCGGTCGGGCACGGCGACGTGCGCCCGGAGAACGTGTTGGTGGACGCCTCCGGCGGCCTGACCGTGACCGGCTTCGGCGGCCCGGACCCCGGCTTCACCCCCGACGAACCCACCTACCTGGCGCCCGAACGCCTGGCCGGCGGCCCGTCCACGCCCGCCGCCGACGTCTTCGCGGCCACCGCGGTCTTCTTCGAGTGCCTGACGGCCGAACCGCCGTTCCGCGCCGCGACCGCCGAGGACCTGCAAGCCCTGCACGAGTACACCCAGATCATCGTGGAATTCGCCCCCGCCGAACTCCGCGCCCTGATCCAGCACGGCCTGGCCGCCGACCCGGCCGACCGCCCCGAGACCGCCCACGCCTTCCTGGAGGAGGTCGAGACCACCGCCACCGCCGCCTACGGCGCCGACTGGCAGACCCGCGGCCGCGCCCTGCTCGGCGGCTGGGCGACGGCCTCCGCGACCTCGGACGGCGCGGAGCTGGCCGAACCGGACGCGATGCCGGAGCCGCCGCCGGTCGGGGAGCCGATCGACGAACGGTTGTTGGAGGCGGGGGATGCGGCTGACGAGGGCGAGCCGATCAGTGCGGCCGAGCCTGCCGAGCCGGTCGGTGTGTTCGACGAAGCCGACTTGAACGAAGGCGGCACGGACGAAGCCGACACGGACGACGAAGCAACGGCAGAGTCTGATGATCTGCTGAGCGCGTTCGACAGTGCGAGCAGCTCACACGAAGACAGCTCCGGCACCGCGGACAGCGCAGCGCTCGACGCCGACGACAGCACGGCGCTCGACGCCGAAGACAACCTGGTGTTCACCGCCGAAGACAACGCGGCGCGCGCCGTCGAAGACGGCGCAGCGCTCGACGCCGAAGATGACCTGGTGCTCGCCGCCGACGACAGCCCAGCGCTCGACGCCGACGATCCGAGCCCCGAGCCGGATGAGGTCCTGGCCGCCGATGATCTCCTGAGTGCCTTCGATGAACTGGCGCCGCATACCGAAGCCGCCGAGGAACCGTCGCCCGAGCCCGAGCCCGAAGCCGACCCCGAGCCCGAACCAGCCGCCGCCCCCTCGACCACCCTGCTGCTGGACTCCGTCAGCGAAGAGACCACCAAGATCGTCGTCCCCCCGGCGGCGGCGGAACCGCTGCTCTCACCGAGCACCCAGGCCGACATCGACCACGACTGGGTCATCCCGGCGAAGCCGACTCCGCAAGCACCGCGTTCGCTGTCCGCCTACGCCAACAGCCTGCCGAGCCTGCCGCGTCCGGCGGCGGAGAAGCCGGCCGAGCCGGTCGCCACCAGCGCGCCGGACGACTGGTTCCGGCCCGGCGCGGCCGAGCCGGTGGACCGGGGGCCGCGGCCGACACGGCAGACCGCCTTCCTGAACCCGGACCAGGAAAGCACGACCGTCGCGGCCGGATACGACGAGGACTTCGACGCCCCGAAACCCGAAGACGACCTGACCGACCCGGGTGGTCCGCGCCGCAAGACGCTGGTCGGCGCCGTGACCGCCGCGGTGCTGCTGGTGGCGGGCGCGGCCGCGGTGGTGCTGGGCGGCGCGGGGAACTCCGGGCCGTCCCCGGCCGCGCAGTCGTCGAGCGGCGGCGCCACGTCCGGGAGCCCGTCGAACCCCGAGGCGACGCCGGACTCGCCGTCCGGGACCGACGATCCCAGCTCGCTGCAGTCCTTCTCCGGCGGCGCCCCGAGCGCGCGGCACTCGACCTCGCACACCAGCTCGCGGAACACCAAGCCGACAGGGTCGGGCACCGGCTCCAGCAGCCACCCCTCCAGCCCGAGCGCGACCCCCACCCACACCTCGGCCAGTTCCAGCCCGTCGTCGACCGACAGCACCTCCAGCAGCGCGCCGACCTCGACGTCGTCCAGCAGCGATTCATCCACCCCGTCGCATAGCTCCCCCTCCTCCGGCGGGCACTCGTCGTCCCCGTCGGGAACCCCGTCGCACTGATCGCCCGCACCGGCTGCCCGCACTGATCCGGCAGCCGGACCGGCCACCGGCACCAATCCCCGCCCGCCGCTCAAACCCGCGGCCACCCGCCGACCCACCCCGCCGGCCGCCGTGCAGCCCGCCCGGCCGCCGGCCCCACCAGGGCACGCCATCGGAACCCCCACGCCATCGGCGACACCCGCCCCCGCACGATCGGCCGGCACCCCAGCCCGACCACCGTCGCCGTGAAGTGCCCCACATCGGTGAACGTCCGCCCCCGCACCATCGCCACGCCGTAGAACAGCAGCACCGCCCCGGCATACACCCACCGCATCCACCCGTTCGGCCACCAGTACGCCAGCACCGCCACCACCCCCGCCAGCGCGTAGCTGACCCCGTAGTCCAGCGTGAACCGCTTCCACTCCGGCGCCAGGTCGTTGCGGATCGCGAGCGCCAGCACCCCTTCGCTGACATACGTCGCCACCACGTGGCAGACGAACGCCACCGCCAGCCACCGCGCCGTCCCCAGCCAGCGTTCGGCCTGCGCGTGGAAGATCGTGTAGAGCGCCACGTAGAACAGCCAGCTGCTGCCGTCGATCCACAGCGCGGACTGGACCAGCACCCGCAGCGGGTCCTGGGTCAGGTAGTGGATGTTGGTGCTCCGGCGTTCCAGGATCCACTGCTCGGCGTGCGGGTCGGCGTGCCTGAGGATCTCGGTGGTCACCAGCAGGATCGCGAGCCAGATGTAGGTGCCCGGCGCGCTGCTCACGTAGCTCCCCACCCCTCGCGCCACCCGCTTCAGCATGGGTCAAGCGTCACCGGCGGGTCACAGACCTGTCAGGGCGGGTACCGCCGAACGGGGGAATCGTGGGAGGCTGCGTGGCCGTGGACATCTCCAGTCTCGACGACGTGTGGCACCGGGTGACCGGCACCCAGCCCGACCCGCCGCGCAACCTGGTCCTGGCGGTCGGCGCGGCAGCCCTGGTCTCGGTGCTGTGGCGGCCGGCGTGGCGGATAGCGCGCAACACCGTCACCATCGCCCACGAGGGCGGGCACGCCGCCGTGGCGCTGCTGTGCGGCCGGCGGCTGTCCGGGGTGCGGCTGCACCACGACACCTCCGGGGTCACCGTCTCCTACGGCAAGCCGCGCGGGCCGGGCATGGTGTTCACCGTGCTGGCCGGCTACATCACGCCGAGCCTGGTGGGCCTGGGCGGCGCCTGGCTGCTGGCCGCCCAGCACATCACGATGCTGCTGTGGGCCAGCGTGCTGCTGCTGGCGCTGCTGCTGATCTCCATCCGCAACTTCTTCGGCATGCTCACGGTGATCCTCACCGGCGGCGCGGTGCTCGCCGCGTCCTGGACCAAGAACACCGACGTGCAGGCCGGGTTCGCCTACCTCATGGTGTGGTTCCTGCTGCTGGCCGGGGTGAAACCGGTGGTCGAGCTCAGCCGGACGCGGGCCCGCACCGGCGCCCGCGACTCCGACGCCGACCAGCTGCACCGGCTGACCGGATTCCCGGCAGCCGGCTGGCTCGTGTTTTTCGCCCTGGTGGCGCTGGGATGCGCCGTGGCCGGCGGCCGGTGGCTGCTGCACGTGTAGGGAGCGGTTCCCGCGCGCGGCAGCCCTACATATGCAGCCCGATCAAGCCCACGAAAATAGGCCCGGTCAGCGGCAGCAGGAAGTTGGACAGTGTGTAGGTGATCGTGTAACCGATCATCGGCACGCTGCTCTGCGCGGTGTTGGTGACCGCGGTGATCGCCGGCGTCGAACACTGCTGGCCGGCGATGGCGCCGATCAGGATCGGCTTCTCGATCTTCAGGAACCTGCGCCCGATCCACAGCCCGAGGAACGCCGGGATCAGCACCATGGCGATGCCGGACAGCGGCAGCAGCAGCGGGTACTTCTTCAGCAGCGGCCCGGCGTCCGGGCCCGCCGACAGGCCGGTGACCGCGATGAACACGGCCAGCCCCAGGTCCTTCATCGTGGCCGCGGCCACCGGCGGGTAGGCGCCGAAGGTGGGCCGGGTGGAGCGGAGCCAGCCGAAGATCAGGCCGCTGATCAGGCAGCCGCCGCCGGTGCCCAGGGTCAGGTTCGCCGACCCCAGGTGCACCACGATCTCGCCGAGCAGGACGCCCAGGCAGATGCCCAGACCGATGTAGATCCAGTCCGCGCTCTCGGTGCGCACCTTGGCGCCGAAGGCCTTCTGGAACCGCTCCACCTTGGACTTCATGCCGACGATGTTCAGCGTGTCGCCGATGTGGATCTCGGTCTCCCCGGTGGCGGGCAGGTCGTTGCCGAGCCGGTTGACGCCGGTCAGATAGACGCCCTCGTTCGGCTCCGGGTACGCCTTGTTGATCTCGTTGACCGTCAGGCCGTTGATCTTCTTGTCGGTGACCACCAGCTCGCGCTGCGCCAGCGGGCTGTCCAGGCCGGGCACGGCGCTCGTCTCCGGGCCCAGCTCCTTACCCGCCTCCATCACCGCGGTGCGCTTTCCGACCACCAGCACCCGGTCGCCCAACGCGAGCCGCAGCGCCGGGTCCACGGTCAGCGTCCTGGTGCCGCGCTTGACGCCCTCGACCGAGGCGTGCACCCCGACCGACTGCTCCAGCGCCTGCACGGTCAGCCCGTCGCCCTTGGTGATCTGGTAGGTGCGGCCGACCAGCGCCGGCATCGACGCCTCCTGGTCCGCGTCCAGCGTCGCGTTGCCGCCGCGCATCTTCTCCCACAGCTTGCGGGAGGCCTCGGCCAGGTTGATGTTCAGCAGCCGCGGGAAGATCTGGCTGGTCAGCAGCACGATCGAGATCAGCCCGAACAGGTAGCACACCGAATACGCCGTCGCCACGTGCGCCGACAGGGTCTTGACCTGCTCCGGGGTGATGCCCGGCAGCTTGCCGATGGCGTCCTGCGCGGTGCCGACCACCGCCGACTCGGTCGCCGACCCCGCCAGGATCCCGGCCCCGGTGCCGGTGTCCAGGTCCGCGGCCTTGGTGATCGCGGTCGCCAGGAGCAGCACCAGGATCATCTCCATCAGCGACAGCACCCCGAAGCGCAGCCCCTTGGCGTTCAGGTTCGCCACGAACCCGGGCCCGGCGATGTAGCCCAGGGAGAAGATGAACAGCGCGAACATGATGTTCTTGACGTCGCTGTTGACCGTGATGTGGGTGCCGTTGACGGTCTGCGCGCCGATGAGCATCGACACGATCAGCACCCCGCAGATGCCGCCCAAGGTGATCGGCCCGACCCGCAGCTTGCCGACGAGGTACCCCAGCGCCAGACACGCGAACAGCGCCAGGACCGCGTTCTCCTGCATGAGCTTCAACACAGGAGAATCTGACCCCGGATTCCACCCCGCCCGCGCCCGGTCACGCCCGAACGGGTGAGTCCGGCGTGATCGCCGCCGCGTGCCGTCGTTAGATCCGCGACGTCGGCGAGCGGGAGGAACGTCGTGCCCTTCTTCAGGAAGCGCAAAGAAGAAGCGGCCAAGCCCCCCACCAAGGCGGGCGCCGCGATCAGCGGCGTCATCTCCGGCTCCCTCGGCGAGAGCGTGGACGCGGCGTGGCAGGGCTTGAAGAACGTCGGCGAGGCCTTCCGCGACCCCAAGCGCGTCGGCGTCCGGGCCGCCGACCAGCCCACCGTCCAATGGCTGCGGCAGCTCGCCTCGCTGCTGAGCAAGCTCGGCGCGGAGATCCTGCGCTCGGGGGAGAACACAGGCGACACCGAGAAGCAGATCGTGGACATCGCCGCCCGCTACGGCGTGCGCGCCCGCTGCTTCGCCCTGCCCAGCGGCATCTTCGTCCGCGTCGAAACCGTCTCCGGCGACCCCGGCAGCGAACTCGACTTCGCCCCGGTCTCCGACGGCGGCATGCAGCTCAACCAGGTCGAGGCACTACAAAAGCTGCTGCTGCGGATGCGCGCCGAAGCGGTGCCGTTCGACCAGGTCCGCGACGCGCTCCGCGCCGAGCAGGCCATGCCACGCCGCTTCCAGCCGACAGCGGTCGTCTCCGGCTACGCGCTGCTGACCCTGGCACTGGGCCTGCTCCAGCACCCGACCCTGAACGCCGCGATCGGCTACGCCGTCCTCGGCGCCGCGGTCGGCGTCCTGCAATATCTGGTGAAGCGCCACCTGCCGCCGCTGCTGACCCTGCTGCCGGTGGCGGCCTCGATCCTGGTCACCGCCCTGGCCCTGCGCTTCGCCGGCCCGCTGCTGCACGAGGAGCCCGGCAACCTGTTCATCCCCCCGCTGATCGGCTTCCTGCCCGGCGCCGCCCTCACCCTGGGCGCGATCGAACTGGCCACCGACTCCGCGCTGTCCGGCTTGTCCCGGCTGGCCGGAGCCGTCAACATCCTGCTGATGCTGGCCCTGGGCATCCTGGTCGCCACCGACACGGTGCACGCGCACCCGGTCGGCAAACCGGTACCGGACACCCTCGGCGCCTGGATCGGCTGGGCCGCGGCGGCGCTGCTGGCGATCGGCTTCACCATCAACAGCGACGCCCCGAACCGCTCCCTGACCTGGCTGATCGCCGCCCTGCTGGCCACCCGCGTGGTGCAGACCGCCGGCACCCTGGTCGGCGGCCAGGTGCTGGGCGCCTTCGTGGCCGGGATGGGCCTGCCGCTCACCGCCTCCTGGATCGGCAAGCGAGCCGGCATCCCGGACCAGGTGATCTTCCTGCCGGCGTTCTGGATGCTGGTACCCGGCGCGCACGGCCTGTCCGGCGTACAGCAGCTGCTGGTGAACCACAGCCCGGCCGGCTGGCAGACACTGCTGAACGTGATGATCACGGTGGTGGCGATCGCCCTGGGAGTCCTGGCCGGAGCCTCACTGCGACGCACCACCCGCCTGGAGGTCCTGCCGGTCGAGCAGGCCACCGGCTGAGTCAGTCCTCCTCGACCGGCCTGCGCCGCTTCCGGAAGAAGCCGCTGAACGCCGCGAACAACGCCGCCACCAGCCCGATCCCGAGCAGCCCGGGCTGCCAGTGCTTGGCCGCCGGCCCGGTGGCCGAGGCGGCGTCCGGGCCGTCGGTCAGCTCCTCCCGCACCGTGCCGCAGGCCAGCGCCGGCCCCGCGGCCGAACCGCGGGCGCAGGCGGTGGAGGTGAACTGCCGCGCAACCTGCACGTCCCGGCTACGCGCAGTGTGCTCGGACTCCTCCACAGTCCCGGCCATCACCTGATCGGTGAACACCAGCGTCTGCCCGGCCGCGATGTCGGCGGCCCACCGCACATCGTTTCCCTCCTGCGCCGCCTTCGGACTGGAGTCGACCAACTGGAACCCGGCCGGCACCAGGTGGAACACCTCAAGACGCGGATACGCCCGCCCGGACTGGTTCTCCACCCGCACCGTGTAGTCGATGACATCCCCGGAATGAGCCGAACGGGTGTCATCGGTGATCTCCACCCGCATCCCGTCCGCACTCCCCGAGCCCCGGGCATCCGTCGGCAACGCCCCGGCCCGCGCCGCGAGCGTGGACAACGTCCCGACCGTCACCGCCATCGCCGCCATCACACCCACCGTGGCCGCACTGCGCATCATCGTCCGCATACCCCTGTATCTCGGCACGGAGGGGCACCGGCCTTTAACCCATACGGATCCCCAGGCGTTTCGACCAGCCCCGCACCAGCCGATGTCACCCAGGTGAGCGATCCCTCGGTCCCACCACGGCAAGACCCCGGCCAACCCTGGCGCGCCGAGGGCACCAAACCGAACCGGGGCGGCCCCCAGCGCGGCCCCACCTTCCCCGGCTGGCTCCGCCTGCTCCTGACCATGCTCGTGGTGTTCCTGATCACGGACCTGCTGCTGTCCCTGTTCAACCCCGGCCCGACCTCGTCGAAGATCCCCTACACCGAGTTCACCAAGCAGGTGGCGGCGAACAACGTCAAGGACGTCTACTCCAAAGGCGACGCCATCCAGGGCGACCTGAAGGAAAAGGCGACCAAACCAGACGACGACAGCGGCACCTACTCGAAGTTCAGCACCCAGCGCCCCTCCTGGGCCGAGGACCAACTCTGGCAGCAGCTGTCCGCCAACGGAGTGACGATCACCGCCAAACCGGTGGTCCAAGAGCAGAGCTTCCTGGTCAACCTCCTGCTCTCCCTGGCCCCAGTCGCCCTGCTCCTCTTCCTCTGGATGCTGGTCGCCCGCCGCATGAGCACCGGCGGCGCCCTCGGCGGCCTCCGCCGCAGCCCCCCGAAACCAGTCGCCCCCGAAGAGGGCAGACGCACCACCTTCGCCGACGTGGCAGGCATCGACGAGGTCGAGGCCCAACTCACCGAAGTCGTCGACTACCTCCGCAATCCCACACCATTCCAGCGTATGGGCGCCCGCATGCCCGGCGGCGTCCTCCTGGCCGGCCCACCCGGCACCGGCAAAACCCTCCTCGCCCGCGCAGTAGCCGGCGAAGCCGACGTACCCTTCTTCTCCGCCTCAGCCTCCGAGTTCATCGAAATGATCGTCGGCGTCGGCGCCTCCCGCGTCCGCGAACTCTTCAACGAGGCCCGCAAGGTAGCCCCCTCCATCGTCTTCATCGACGAAATCGACACCATCGGCCGAGCCCGCGGCCGCGCGGCAGTAGGCGGCCACGACGAACGCGAACAAACCCTGAACCAGATCCTCACCGAAATGGACGGCTTCACCGGCAGCGAAGGCGTCGTCGTCATCGCCGCCACCAACCGCGCCGACATCCTCGACCCCGCCCTGACCCGCCCAGGAAGATTCGACCGCGTCGTCCAAGTAAGCCCCCCAGACAAAGCCGGCCGCGAAGCCATCCTCAAAATCCACACCCGCCCCATCCCCCTGTCCCCCGCCACAGACCTCCGCCAAGTAGCCGCCATGACCCCCGGCATGACCGGCGCCGACCTGGCCAACCTCGCCAACGAAGCAGCCCTGCTAGCAGTAGCCCGCCACCGCACAGACGTAGGCCCCACCGAATTCTCCGCCGCCCTCGAAAAGATCCAACTAGGCGCCGAACGCCCCGTCCTCATCCCCGAAGAAGACCGCCGCCGCACCGCCTACCACGAAAGCGGCCACGCCCTCCTCGGCATGCTCCAACCCGGCGCAGACCCCGTCCGCAAAGTAACCATCGTCCCCCGCGGCCGAGCCCTCGGCGTCACCCTCTCCACCCCAGAAAACGACCGCTACTCCCACACCGAGGACTACCTCCGAGGCCGCATCTGCGGCGCCCTAGCCGGCCTAGCCGCCGAACAAGTGGTCTACAACAACATCACCACCGGCGCCGAAAACGACCTGGAACAAGTAACCACCATCGCCCGCGCCATGGTCGCCCGCTGGGGCATGAGCGAACGCATCGGCCACCTATCAGCCATCCCCGAGGACGCCCAGGCCTACGGCCTCTCAGCAGCACCGGCAACACTGGACGCAGTCGACAGCGAAGTCCGCCGCATCGTGGCAGAGTGCTACGACAAAACAGTACGAATCCTGATCGACAACCGCGAACGCCTCGACGCCCTATCAGCCGCCCTGCTGGAACACGAATCCCTGGACGAGGCCGACGCCTACCGAGCCGCAGGAGTACCCCGGCCACAACCAGAGGGCGATGCGCACTGAGGCCCAACCACCAGCGCCCGCCCCCACCTCACCGCCACCGGCCAACGCAACGCGACCGCCTCCCTCACCCCCGCCCCGCCCCCACCTCACCGCCACCGGCCAACGCAACGCGACCACCTCCCCCACCCCCGCCCCGCTTTTGATCTGACCAAAACTCCGGCTCCCGGTCTTCCCGTCGCTTCGGCGGGCGAAGCCAATCACGCCGGACAGGCGGTGTCAAGGCACTGTCAAGCAACCAACACCAAAAGCCGTCGCCTTGATACCGCCTGGCCGGTGTGATTCCGTAAGGCGACGAAGCGACGGGAAGGCCGGGCCGGACCACAGCAGCGAGGCAACCCGCACGTGTCCCCAGCCCGGCCCCCCTCCCAGAGCGAAGGCCCAATGCCGTTGGTTCGGGTGGGTAAGTAAGTGTTATGAGTGGTGCGCGACATCCATGGACTGGGTTGACGGG
>JABFXP010000205.1 GCA_013361685.1 Catenulispora sp. | reverse complement strand
TCACAGGCAAGGAATGCCACCACCCGACAGAACGTGAAATGCGGTGGACGCAAGGATCGCAGTGGTCGTAGTTTCGGGCGGTCCCAGCCTTCACTCGTATGAAGAGGTGCATTTGATGACGGTTCAGGTAAACACGGCCGCGTCCCGGCCGTCTTCTCCAGCCGTTCTGACCCCCTCGAATCGAAGGAATCCCTGTAGTGGATCTGCCACGTCGCTTCACCATTCGCGAGAGCAGCCATCGCATCTGTAACCCCTTCACCAGCGAGAAACTGGCCACTCTGGGCCACGCCATCAACCCATCGCCGGGCACCCGCGTACTCGACCTCGCCTGCGGCAAGGGCGAGTTGCTGTGTACCTGGGCACGCGAGCACGGCGTGACCGGCACCGGGGTGGACATCAGCACCGTCTTCCTCAAGGCCGCCCGCGCCCGAGCGGCGGAACTGGACGTCGCCGACCGGGTCGACTTCGTGCACGCCGATGCCTCGGCATACGTCACCGAAGATCTGGTTGGCATCGCCGCATGTGTCGGCGCCACCTGGATCGGCTCCGGCGTGGCGGGCACCGTCGAACTCCTACGACGCAGTCTCCTTCCCGGAGGCATGATGCTGATCGGCGAGCCGTACTGGCGCCGAGAGCCTCAGACCCAGGCCATCGTCGAGGGCTGCCACCTCGCCCGCAAAGACGACCTGCTCCCACTGCCGGAACTGCTCGAACAGTTTGGCGCCCTGGGTTGCGACGTCGTCGAAATGGTGCTCGCCGACCAGGACAGTTGGGACCGGTACGCGGCGGCACAGTGGCTCAACATCCGCCGCTGGCTGGATGCCAACCCCGACGACGAGCTAGCCGACGAAATGCGTGCCGAACTCGTTGCGGCACCTGTGCAGCACGCCAAGTATCGGCGTGAATACCTCGGGTGGGGCGTGTTCGCGCTGATGAACCGCTGACACATCACTCCCGGTGAGCCCCGGCGCGTCGCGCTGGGGCTCAGGGTGATGCGACTTGTTCGGCCGCATGCACGATCTGCGCGTCGGAGGCGTCGACAGCCGTGGGTCCGCCAGGGATCGGTACGAACCAGATGTGCATCATCGGCGGCGTCGCCCGATTCCTGGAACCAGTTGGGCAACCTGATCCGGTCGCGCCCACTACGCCGGCTGTCTTCGTCAGGCACAGATCGGTGTGGACGTGCCATTGGGTGAGGCACCCGCCTGGTTGCGGTGTCGGTCCGCCAGGGGTGGTGATGTACATCGCTGCGACCAGCACTGCGCCCTTGGACGTGTTCGCGTAGACAAGTGACTGTGGCTGCGTCACATCGAGAATCGGCCCGCCTCGCACCGTGTCTTGGTAGTACGACGGGTTCAGGTAGTGGACGACGGGTTTGCCAGTCGGAGTGATCGGCCGGTAACCGGCGGCTTGGGCGGCGTTCAGGCTCTGATACTTGCTCGCGTTCGCCCAGGTGCTGTTCACGAGGCTGACCGCTGCTTGTTGCTGTGCGACGGAGGGGGTCGCGACGCAAGCCGTTGAGCTGGCCATCTTCATACCCGTGGGCATCTGCATGTCGTGGTCGGGCATCGTGATATCTCCGGCGGGCGAAGTGGTCGCAAGCCTGATCGATGAGGTCTGCGAGCCGGACATCTGCATGGTGCTGTCGGACGGGGCGGGATCGGCGGCAACCATCTCCGAGCCGCCGGCGACCAAGGACACGCTCACCATGACCGCCATGAGGGCGCCGGTAACCGCCGGCGCGAGGAGCAGGCTCTCCCGGCGCAGCCGCCCTCGCCTCTTCGTGACCAAGAGTCCGATGCACGTGACGACGATGCCGGCCTCCAACGCCGTACAGAACACGTCGCCGAACCCGGCCGGCTCGAGCTCGTGCGGAGTCGGGCCGATCACGTCCCCGATCGTGCGCGTGACCAAGTACACGGACACCACGCCCGTGTTCAGCACGACCCCACACCACTCAAGCAGGCGGATCGGCCGGACCACGGCCGCGATCGCCCATGCCGACTGCAACCACGCGACCACCAGCATGAACGTGCCGAAGACCCAGTACATGTGAAAGTGCTCGCCCGACACCGCGAAGTGGATGATGGCGGCGCTCGCGCTCAAGACCGCCAGGCACCGCAGCGCCACGATGCGCCGATCGACGGTGGGACCCCGATCAGGCGCGGGTGACTCGCCTTCAGGATGAACCATATGTGTCCAGCCTCCTATAGCCGGCTACGGGGCCCAAGATTGTCCCCCATGGTTGACAATTTCCATGATGAAGACCCTCGGCTAGACTGTCAACCATGGTTTCCTATCGCGTCGTGAGCATCTGATGCCCGCGCTCGGGCCCCTGCTCGCCCGGGCAGCCGTGGGCTATCGGAAGCGGGTCGACGAGAAGCTCGCGGCAGCCGGCTTCGACGATCGCCGGTTTCCCGACGGCCTGATCCTGCGCTTGTGCCGAGACGGACAGGACGTGACGATCTCGCAGATAGGCCGCGAGCTGTCCATGACCCGGCAGGGCGCGAGCAAACTCGTCGCAGGCCTGGGCGAGCGCGGGTACGTCACCGTGGACAAGTCACCGACCGACGCTCGAGAGAAGATCGTTCGGCCCACCCTTCGAGCCCGCGCATACCTGGAGGCCGCGACAGCGGCCCGCCGCGAACTCGACGCGGAACTGCGACGGCAACTTGGTGACGACGTGATCGAAGCCCTTCACGCGCTCATCGCACAGCTTGCAGGGGCGGAACCCGCAGATCTCAGCGAGGTGTGGCGTGAGGCCCGCGCCGAGATCGCCAAGTTCGACGCGGAACCAGTCGAGCAGGAGGAGCCTTGATCCCGAACTTTGGGCACGGGGTTCATGCGGCCAGCGGTGACGTGGCTGACTTCTCGACCAAGGTGTTCTTGTAGGCGAGCGGGGGCACTGGCGGGGTTCAAAAAACTCGGTCACATGCTCTGCGGGAGTTTGAGATCCAGTTCAACACCGAACGGCCGCATCGAGCCCCTGGACCCCGCCACACCGCTGCGCCCGAAGCCCGAACCGATCATCGGCAGCGCTCAGATCATCGATCTTGCGCCGCCAACGCGTTGGCGCTCCACAGGACGCCCGGCGCCGCCAGATCGTCGGGCCGCCGCAGCCGCGCGCTCGTGCGCACGAGGAAGGTCCATTCATCGCCCGCCGCCAGGCAGACCAGCATGTCGTCGACTTCGGCGTCTGGTGCGACTTTGTCGGCGAGCAGGGCGATGTCGCGTGCGAACGACGCCGCTCGCACGCGTACCCGGTAGCCCTCGGGCACCGGCTCGACCGTCGCGGTCAGCGGTGCGGGGTCGTACGCCAGCTCGAGGTCCTCGGCGAACAGGTGCCAGACGCGTGCCTCGTCGGCCGCCACGGACAGCACTTCCCGTTTCGGATCGGACGGTTTCAGCAGCTTGTCGGGCAGATCGATCCGGACGCACGAGCGCGCCGGAACGTCGATCCCGATCTTCGAGTCGGCGAGCACCTCGCCGGCGAAGGTCTGCCGTGTCGCGAGCAACGATCCGGTCCACGGTGTGCCCTGGTCGTTGACCGCGAACAGCGTCGGCCGGCCGTCGCGTGGCTGGACCGTCAGCAGCCGCGGCGCGAAGGCGTGTCGCAGGGCGTACCAGAGCGGTTTGGGCCGCCCGTCCCCGTCGATCGCGGCCCACGAGGTGGCCGGCCAGCAGTCGTTCAGCTGCCACACCAGAGCGCCGGCGGTGCGCGGCCACCAGGAGCGGAAGTGTTCGACGCCGAGCGCGACCGCGCGCGCCTGGTTGAGCTGGGTGGTCCAGTGCCAGGCTGGGAAGTCGCGGGGCGCGGGCAGGTGCGGTGCGAAGCCGCGATCCAGATTGCGCGCCCCTCCGTTGGCCTTCTGGTGGGCCAGGAAGGCCGGCGAGGTGGGAGTCAGCGGCTCGTCGGTGATCCACCGGGTCAGGGTCGCCCACGTCGGGGGTCCCTGGAAGCCGAACTCGGCGCAGAACCGCGGCACGTGGTCCCGGTAGTGGGTGTAGTCGAGGCTGTTCCACACGGCCCATTCGTGGCGGGTGCCGTGGTGTTCGTCGTTGGGCGGCTGTCCGTCGATGCTGAACGGGCTGCCGGGCGTGTAGGGCCGGGTGGGGTCGAGTTCTGCGACGATGCGCGGCAGCAGCCGCGTGTAGTACTCCAGTCCCCAGGTGAGTCCTTCAAGCTGGGGCTGCCAGCCCCAGTCGGCGTATGCGACGAGGTTTTCGTTGTTGCCGTTCCACAGGGCGAGTGAGGGGTGTGAGGCGAGTCTGGCGATGTTCTGCTCGGCCTCGGCTTCGACCTCGCTGCGCAGCGGTTCCTCCTCCGAGTAGGCGGCGCAGGCGAAGGGGAAGTCCTGCCACACCAGGACTCCGCGTTCGTCGCAGGCGTCGTAGAAGTCGTCGCTCTCGTAGATGCCGCCGCCCCATACCCGCAGCATGTTCATGTTCGCCGCGACCGTCTGATCCACGCGGCGGGCGAGGCGCTGCGCGGTGGCGCGGGTGAGCAGGTGGTCGTCGGGGATCCAGTTGGCCCCCTTGGCGAAGATGCGCTGGCCGTTGACGACGAAGGCGAACGAGCTTCCGTGCTCGTCCGGCTCCTGATCCAGCGTGATGGTGCGGAATCCGAGGCGTCGTGTCGCGACGTCGACCGGTTCGTCGTCGAGGAGCAGCGTGACGGTCAGGTCGTACAGGGGCTGCTCGCCGTGGCCGGCCGGCCACCACAGCGCGGGCTGGGGCACCCGCAGGGTGACGGCGGCGGTGTCGGCGGCGGTCGTCACCCGCTGTTCGTGCTCGCCCACCCGCACCACCAGCGTGCAGCGCACCTCCCGTGCCCGGTCGAGTCGGGCGTGCACCTCGACGCGCCCGTCGCCGTCGCCGTCCACGGTGACCAGCGGCCGCACTCCGGCCAGTCGGGCGCCGCTCCAGCGCTCCAGCCGCACCGGCCGCCACAGCCCGGCGGTCTGCAGGTCAGGTCCCCAGTCCCAGCCGAAGGAGCAGGCCATTTTGCGGATCGCGTTGTATGGGTGTGGATATGCGCGCACGCGGTGGCCCAGCCGCGCCTCGGTCTGCTCCGCGTGGGCCAGCGCGGACCCCAGCCGCACCGACAGTGCGTTGTCCCCGTCTCGCAGCACGTCGTGTACGTCGAACCGGTAGCCGCGGTGCATGTTCGCGGTACGGCCGAGTTCGCGCCCGTTCAGTTCCACGGTGGCCACGGTGTCGATTCCGTCGAAGACGAGCTGCGCGCGTTCGCCGGGCCGGCAGCGCGAGGCCTCGAACGTGGTCGAGTACTGCCAGTCGACCCGGTGCATCCACGCCAGCTGCGCTTCGGCGCGGTCCAGGTACGGATCGGGGATGAGCTCTGCGGCAAGCAGGTCCAGGTGTGTGCTGCCGGGTACCTGAGCGGGTATCTCGCGGCCCGCCAGGAAGTCGGGCACCGGCCCGTCCAGCGCTCGCAGCCGCCATCCTTCGTGCACTGTCTCGCGGATCACGCGTCCCTCGGCCATGCCTCGATGTTTATGCGGGCTCCAAAACAAAGTCAAGGAAATCCAGGGCGATCGAAACGGTGCAAAGAGGATTTCAATGCGCATAACGGGCGACATTCGGCCAGCCTATTGACGTACTTTATTGGCCGTACTTTATTAACCGCCGTAATCATCTTCGTCGTTCTCAATGGGGAGGGTGTGTGGCCATGGCGGTGAAGAGATGGCTCGCGGCGGCCGGGGTGGCCGTCCTGGCGCTGGCGGCCGGCGGTTGCGGGGCTTCGGCCAAGCCCGCGGCGGGCGGGTCGCCGACGCTGGTGGTCTGGACGGGGCAGTCGGGCGACTTCAGCCTCAACTTCAACCCGTACTCGACCAACATCGGCGGCGTGGGCAGCATCTTCGAGCCGCTGTTCTTCTACAACACGGTGCGCGCCGATCCACCCAAGCCGCTGCTCGGCACCGACTACTCGTGGAATGGCGACGGCACACGCCTGTCGGTCACCCTGCGCAGCGGCGTGACGTGGTCCGACGGCACCCCGTTCACGGCCCGGGATGTGCTGTTCACCCTCGACCTGCTCGCCCAGCACGCGGACATGAACGGCATCGGGTACGACGGCAAGGCGAGCGCGCCGGACGACACCCACCTCGTCGTCACGTTCAGCCACCCCTCGTTCGTCGAGGGCCCCGAGATCCTCGGGCGGCTGTACGTCGTGCCCGAGCACACGTGGAAGAGCGTCGCGGCCCCTGACAAGGACCCGGTCTCCGCTCCGGTGGGCACCGGCCCGTACCTGCTCGGTGACTTCAAGGGCCAGGCGTTCACGTTCAAGGCCAACCCGCACTACTGGGGCGGCGAGCCGGCGGTCAAACAGATCCGCTTCCTGTCGCTGTCCGGCAACCAGGCCGGCCAGGAGGCGCTCAAAGCAGGCCAGATCGACTGGCAGACCGGCCCGGTCCCCGATGTCAAGGACTTCAGTAAGGACTACCCCGGCTACCAGGCGATCACCACGCCCGTCAACCAGATCGTGCTGGACGCCTGCGCCGACACCGCGCTCGGATGCAGCGGGCCGCAGACCGATCCGGCGGTGCGCCGTGCCGTCTACTACGCGCTGAACCGAACACAGGTCAACTCTTTGGCTTTCGAGAACACCGCCGCCGCGATCTCACCCGGCTTCGCGCTGCTCAACCGCGACAGCGCCGTCATCTCGCACGGACTGCAGGAGCGGGTCGCACCCATGCAGCCGGACGCCGACAAGGCACGCCAGCTCCTGGAGAGTGCCGGTTACGTGAAGGGCGCGGACGGCATCTACGCCAAGGACGGCAAGCGATTGACGCTGACGGTGAAGACCGTCGCGGGCTGGACCGACTACATCACCGCCGTCGACACGATGAGCCAACAGCTCAAGGCGGCCGGAATCGGGCTGGAAACCGAGCAGCTGTCCTGGAACGAGTGGTCTGACCAGCGCAGCAAGGGCACCTACCAGCTGATCATCGACTCGCTCTACCAAGGGCCGGCGCCGGATCCGTACTATCTCTACAGCTTCTTCTTCGGCACCGCCGCGACCGCGAAGGTAGGCAGCAGCGCCACCTCCAACTGGAGCCGCTACTCCGACCCGCAGGTGGACCAGGCCCTCTCCGCCCTCACGCGCATCAACCCGACCGATGCCACCGATCGCCAGCCATACCTCGACGCCATCCAGACCCGCATCGAGTCGGCGATGCCGTACATCCCCGTGATGACTCAAAACACGATCACGGAGTATCACTCCGCGAAGTTCACCGGCTGGCCGACGCAGGACAACCAGTACGCGTTCCCCGCGATCTGGTCGAGCCCCGACAACGCGCAGGTGTTCAAGCAGCTGCGGCCCGCGGGCTCGTGAACGGGCCGGGCAGATGAGGTATTACCTGCGCAAACTGGCGTTCTACGGGGCCGCCTTGTGGGGCGCGCTGACGTTGAACTTCTTCATCCCCCGGATGATGCCGGGCGATCCGGTCGACATCCTGCTGGCGAAGTTGCAACAGCGCGGCGCGAACGTCGGCCCGTCGGCCCGGCGCGCCTATGAACTGCTGCTCGGCGGGAACACGAACGACTCGCTGATCCACCAGTACTTCGCCTATCTCGGCAACATGCTGCACGGCGACTTCGGAGTCTCGGTCAGCGACTATCCGACTCCGGTCGCCACCGTCATCTCCTCCTCCCTGCCGTGGACCGTGGCGCTCGTGGGCATCGCGACTCTGCTGGCGGTGCTGGTCGGGACGGGGCTGGGCATGCTGGCCGGATGGCGGCGGGGAACCTGGCTCGACTCGCTGGTACCCGCCACCACGGTGCTGGCCGCGGTGCCCTACTTCTGGCTGGCGCTGATCCTCGTCGCCGTCTTCGCGATCAACCTCGGCTGGTTCCCGCTGCTCGGCGGTTACGACGTGTCGCTCTCGCCGGGCTGGAACGGCGCCTTCCTGTCATCGGCGCTTCGCTATGGTGTGCTGCCCGCGCTGACCATCGTGATCTCCTCGGCCGGCGGCTGGCTGCTCGGAATGCGCAACATGATGGTCTCCACGCTCGCCGAGGACTACGTGCTCACCGCCCGGGCAAAAGGGCTGACCGGCCGGCGGACCATGGTCTGGTACGCGGCCCGCAACGCGGTGCTGCCCTCGATCGCCGGATTCGCCAACTCCCTGGGATTCATCGTGGCGGGATCCATCGTCACAGAGCAGGTGTTCTCCTACCCGGGCATCGGCTCCAAATTGCTGGAGGCCGTACAGAACGACGACTACGCGCTCATGCAGGGCATCTTCCTGGTGATCACGGTCGCCGTGCTCGGCGCCAACCTCCTGGTCGACCTGCTCTACGCCCTGGTCGACCCGCGCGTCAAGGCCAACGGCTGAAGGGGGCGCGGTGACCGACCTGAACGCAGACCTCGCCGCGCCGCGGCCCCGCACGGGTCGGCGTGTGCTGCCACGCTGGTCGCCCAAGCTCGCCATCGGCGTCGGCATCATCGTGGTGATCGGCCTGTGGGGACTGCTCGGCCCCTTCCTCGTCGGCGATCCCGAGGCCATCCGCGACATGGGCCTGACCGCGCCGAGCCGAACGCATCTGCTCGGCACCACCCAGACCGGGCAGGACGTGCTCGCCCAACTCGCCTACGCGACACGCGGCTCGCTGTTCATCGGCCTGCTGGTCGGCGTCATGGCGACCGTGCTGTCCGCGCTGTTCGGCATTGTGGGCAGCTACGTCGGCGGACTGGTGGACGAAGCGTTCTCGCTGCTGTCCAACCTGATGCTGGTGATTCCCGGACTGCCGCTGGTCATCGTGATCTCCGCGTTCGTCCCCGCGTCCGCGCGCGGATCGTGGACCATCGCGGTCGTGCTGGCGATCACCGGCTGGGCCGGTTCGGCGCGGGTGCTGCGCGCGCAGACCCTCTCCCTGCGCAATCGCGACTACATCCAGGCCGCGCGGGTGGCGGGCGAGAAGCGGTGGCGGGTGATCGGCGTGGAACTGCTGCCGAACCTGCTGCCGCTGCTGGCCTCGCAATTCGTCTTCGCGGTGATCGGGGCGATCCTGAGCGAGACCGGCCTGTCGTTCCTCGGGCTCGGCGCCGCCAACTCCGCGACGCTCGGCACCATGCTCAACTACGCCCAGAACGGTTTCGCGCTCCAACGCGGCGCATGGTGGTGGTTCGTGCCCCCCGGGCTGATCATCGCGCTGTTCGGCTGCGGGCTCGCGCTGGTCAACTTCAGCATCGACGAGATCATCAACCCGCGGCTGCGCGACATTCCCCGCCGCGAGCGCAGGAATCGGCGGCGCACGCAGCGACCCGTCAAGCGCCTCGACGACGGCGCGGTGCTGGACGGCACGGTGTTGGACGGCACGGTATTGGACGACGCGGTACCGGACGGCACGGTACCGGACGACGGCGCGGTACTGACCGTACGGCACCTGTCCGTCACCTACCGCACCGAACGGCCCGTGCACGCGGTGCGCGATGTGTCGCTGGCCCTGCGACGCGGGGAGATCCTCGGACTGGTCGGAGAGTCCGGTTGCGGCAAGACCACTCTCGCCTATGCGATCAACCGCCTGCACCGGCCGCCCGCCGAGGTCACCTCCGGCTCGATCACGCTCCACGACCGCGACGGTGAGGACCTGGACGTGCTCGCGTTCGACCGCGACGAGTTGCGCGCCTTCCGCTGGGACAAGCTGTCGATGGTCTTCCAGGGCGCGATGAACGCGCTCAATCCGGTGCTCACGATCCGCGCCCAACTCGACGACGTGCTCACCACACACCGGCCGTCGATGTCCCGCGGCGAGCGGCACGAGCGCTGCGCCGAGGCGCTGCGCCTGGTCGGCGTCGACCCGCGGCGGCTCAAAGCGTATCCCCACGAACTGTCCGGCGGCATGCGCCAGCGCGTCATGATCGCCATGGCGCTGCTGCTCGAGCCGCAGGTCGTCCTGCTGGACGAGCCGACCACCGCGCTGGACGTGGTCGTGCAGCGCGGCATCCTGCGCGAGCTGCTGCGGCTGCGCACCGCGCTGGGATTCGCAGTCCTGTTCATCACCCACGATCTGCCGCTGATGCTGGAGGTGAGCGACCGCATCGCCGTCATGCGGGACGGGCGGATCGTCGAGGAGGCCACCGCCGAGCAGATCGCCGCCGAACCTCGGCATCCCTACACCCGGCATCTGCTCGACTCGTTCCCGAGCCTGGTCGGCGAGCGCGGGGCGTTCATCCGCGCCGGCGAGGACGAGCGTAGCCAGGCGGCTCAGCCGCCGGCGGCAGCTTCGGACGACGGCATCGCAGCAGAGGCGGAGACCCGGTGAGCGCCATCCTGGAAGTGCACGACCTGACCAAGGACTACCGGCTGCGCGGCGGTCTGCGCCGACCGGTACTGCGCGCGGTGGACCAGGTGTCCTTCACCCTCACCCAAGGCCGCACCCTCGCCCTGGTCGGCGAATCGGGCTCCGGCAAATCCACCATCGCCCGCATCCTGGCGAGACTGGAGAAGCCGACCGCCGGGCGCATCGTCCTGCGCGCACCGGACGGGACGCAGGTGCCCGGCCGCTTCTATCGCGACCATGTGCAGATGGTGTTCCAGGACCCGTTCGCCTCGCTCAATCCGTTCCACACGATCGGGCACCACATCGCCCGGCCGCTGCGGCTGCACGGGCACGACCGCGCGCAGACGGCGCGGCAGGTCGATCAGCTCCTGGAGCGAGTGAGCCTGGCCGAGCCCGCACTGGCCCGGCGCAGGCCGCACGAACTGTCCGGCGGCCAGCGCCAACGCGTGGCGATCGCGCGTGCCCTGGCGCCCGGCGCGCGCGTCGTCGTGGCCGACGAACCCGTGTCCATGCTGGACGTCTCCATCCGCCTGGACGTGCTCCAGCTGCTCGCCCGCCTCCAGCGCGAGGAGAACCTCGCCATGCTGTACATCACCCACGATCTGGCGACCGCGCGGCATTTCTCGGACGAGATCCTGGTGCTCTACCGCGGCCGGGTCGTCGAGCGCGGTCCGGCCGACGAGGTGATCCTCACCCCGCGCCATCCGTACACGAAGCTGCTGGCCGCGGCATCCCCCGATCCGCTGGCGCGAGGTCGAGCCGGGATCGGACCCGACGAGGAGATCGGCGACGAGATCGACGCCGCGAGCGCCGCCGCCACGTACGACCATTACACCGGCCGATGGACGCGACCCCAGGCATGATGGGAACGAGCCCGTCGTAGCCCGAGCCGTGCACCAAGGCCTCGACGACCAGACCGAACACCGCCTCATCCGGTCTCGGTACTTGTGACAGCCCAGCGGGTCCTTCGCATCGACCTCTGCGCGGTCGGCCGACAACGCCGAAACTGGCCTCACAGGGGGTCGAGCAGGGATGCTGGAACGGTAGGCAGGGATCCTGGCGGTTACAGAGTGAGGAGACCTCCGAAACCATAAGGTCCGCGCCTGTCAAACCTTTGAGCTGCTGCCAGCCCGGTAGGCGCCTATCCCCGGTCGCTCTTAATGAGATAGGTTTCTTAAGTCCCGTCCGCCCTACGATCAAGCGGCCGATCGGCTGGTTAGGGAGAGGTTGCATGGCGAGCGGCCCAGTCGCGGCCAGCAGATCGAAGACCCGCGGCGTCGTGCTCAACCTCATCCGTGCCGCGCACACCGTCAGCCGGGTGGAATTGGCCGCGAACTCCGGGCTGACCCCGCCCACCATCACCCAGGTCGTCCGCGAGCTGATGGAGCACGGCCTGGTCGTGGAGGTCGGGCGCGGCACGTCCACGGGTGGCAAACCGCCCACCCTGCTCCAGCTCAACGCGCAGGCTCGCTACAGCGTCGGAATACTGTTCGAGCGCAACATATGCGTCGTGATCGTCGCCGACCTCGCCGGCCATCTGGTGGCACGCACCTCGTTCCACGGCACCGAACTGCTGCCGCCCGACCAAGCGCTGCCGCTGGTCGCCTCGCGGGTGGAGGCGCTACTGGAGGCCGTCGGCGTCGAGCGGGACAAAGTTCTCGGGGCTGGGCTGGTCAGCTACGGCCCGCAGGACCGGCAGGCCGGCGTGCTGCTGACCCACCAGCCCACCGCCGAGTGGCTGGGCTACCCGATCGCACCCAAGCTGTCCGAACTGCTCGACCTGCCCGTCCTGCTCGACAACGACGCGGCCGCGGCCGCGATCGGGGAGTACTGGCTCGGCGCCGTGGAGCAGAACAGCACCTACGGCTGCATCTATATGGCCAGCGGCATCGGCGGGGCTGTGGTCAGCGAGGGGCAGACGTACCGCGGAAGCTCCTCGAACAGCGTGGAGATCGGCCACATCAGCATCGACCTGGCCGGCGCGGAGTGCGGCTGCGGCAACCGCGGCTGCCTGGAGAACTACGCCGGACCGGGCGCGGTCATCAGGCAGGCGTTCGCGACCGGGGACCTGGCCCGGCGCCTGGGACTCGATCCGCTCGGCAACGACTACCTCGCCGACTTCGCGCTGATCGCCGCCGCGGCCGTGGCCGGCGACCCGGCGGCACACGAGCTGATCGAGCACTCCGCCCGCCACCTGGCCATCGGCGCGGTGACGATGGCCACGCTGTTCGACCTCGACCTGATCGTGCTGGCCGGCCCCAGCTTCGCCACAGCCGGCCCGATCTACCAGACGCTGATCGAGCATGAGGTCCAGCAGCGCACCTTCGCCAGGCGGGCGCACCCGGTGCGGGTCGTCCAGTCGGTCAGCGGCTCGGACGCCGCGGCGATCGGGGGCGCCGTGCTCGTCCTGAAAAGCGGACTGGCCACGCTCGACCTGCCTCAGCCGGACTGAAAAGACATGACGTACCTGGTCCCGGGCTTGGTGGGGCCGTTGCTCGTTGAAGTGGTCTTCGTAGGCCGCGAGGGCTTTGCGGGCGTGGGCCTGGCTAACCACACCCCACACCCTCGACGAGGCGGACATACAGGGATGACTTTGGCGATGTCGGCGTCCGGAGGAGTCTGGGTTCTCGCCAGAACAGACCGACGCGGAGCCAAGCTCACCGTAGAGCCAGGTTCACCATGGGGCTCCGACCATCCCCGGTCAGCACCCGATGCACCGACAACGACTCCTGATACACCTGCTCCGGGTCGCCTTGCAGCCCCATCAAGACCAGCCTTCCGAGCACGTACGCGGCGTCGTACTCTTTCCACGTCCCATATGCCGCGGCGGCCTGCGTCGCGATCTCCTTGAACAGCTGCTCGGCCTGCTGCGGATCGCAGAATCCGCCCGCGATCCCCCAGCGCACCAGATTCGCCGCCCGCCCCAGGTCCCACGCCGCCTGCGTCGACACCATGCCCTCCGGCGGCAGTACCCCGTCGCGCCGCATCCAGCCCTCGAATTCCGCGATCCAGTTCGCCTTGGACATCAGGTCCTGGTAGGCCTCCTGCGGCAGGCCTCGACTGCGCGCGAACTCGTCGATCGCTCGCGTGGCGATCCCCGGGTCGAGCGCCGCGGCCGCGAGGCCGGCCTGCTGCGCGGACTGCACCCGCAGCCACAACACCAGGTCCAGCGTGCTCATCGACTCCCGGTCGAGGAGATCCGCCAAGGTGGCATGCCATTGTTGGACGTCCTCGATGCCCCACCAGTCCCGCATGGTCTGGCGGTCGCTCAGATAGTTGAGATACGGGATGCCCGGCGCGTTCCACGGCACCGCGTTCATCACCGACAAGTGTGCGCCGCAGGCCAGGCCGACGGCGACGGCCCCGTGCAGCGGACCCCCGGCCAGCGCGCGCACGTCGTGCCGGGCCCGCAGCGTCTGCCAGCCGACCACCGCCTCAGGGTGCTTCCGCAGCCAGCTGCCGACATCTCGCAGTGACGCCCGTGCCTCGACGGGGGTCCCGCGGTTCACCACCAGCGTCCACCGCGGCTCGTCCTCGGCCAGCCAGGTCAGCAAGGGCGCGAACATGTTCTGGTCGAAGAACCCGTCCCGCGGCGGCTGCGCGGGAACCGAGCCACGGGTGTAGACGTCGAGTTCGACGGCACGGTCGTCGCCGACCGTCAGCAGCCCCACGTCACCGTCCAGGCGGCCGGCCAGCGACGCATCGGCATCATCGAGGGCCGACGGTACGAGAACGTACGTGCCTGCCAGCAACGCCCAATACGCGTCCATGTTCCCGTCACGCAGCGCCCCGAACAGGATCTGCTCTTCGGATGTCGAGCCCACCCACTGCTGATCGCTCATCGATCTTCACCCCACGTCTCGCCACCGCCCCGTCAGCGAGACCTTATCTCCGCGTCGAACTTCCGTCCGCGCGCGGAGGCGTACTTCTCAAACTCGGCCGCTGCTGTTCACCTGCGGTGATACTCACCAACGAATACGACACCGCGCCATAGACCCAGGTCAGCACCTCGGCAGAGTTATTGAACCCCACAGGCATCACGCCGCGTACCAGGCGAAGATGCGTGCCAGACCAGCCACCACGACCCTCATCTTCTATCCCGACCTGTTTGTGGCGATCTAGGTTCAGTCCCGCAGGACAAGATCCTTCGACAAGAAGGATCTGCTCGCGGGACAGAAGACACGCAGTCAAGCCGCTGATACGGATTCCTGTGGCCTGTCGTTATCTGTTCCGCCGGGCGTTCGGTCATCCATCCCGGGCTGTGTCGGCTTCGGCCGGCGAAGGCCGAGGAGTTGAAAGGAACGAATCAATGCCTAGTATCACGACATCGGACGGCGTCGAGATCTTCTACAAGGACTGGGGGTCCGGCCAACCGATCGTGTTCAGTCACGGGTGGCCGTTGTCGGCCGACGACTGGGACGCGCAGATGATGTTCTTCCTCCACCACGGCTACCGAGTGATCGCGCACGACCGGCGCGGGCACGGGCGTTCCAGCCAGGCGGGCACAGGAAACGACATGGCGCACTGGGTGGAGGACCTGGCCGCGTTGACCGAGCAACTTGGTCTGCGCGATGCGGTGCACATCGGGCACTCCACCGGCGGTGGCGAAGTGGCGCGGTACGTGGCACGGTATCAGGACCGGGTCGCCAAGGCGGTGCTGGTTGCCTCGCTGACGCCGAACATGTACCGGAGCGAGGAGAACCCGGCCGGGCAGCCGCCGGAGTGGTTCGAGCAGATCAAGGCGGGGACGTTGGCCAACCGGTCGGAGTTCTTCCGGTTCGTGCCGGAGAACCCCTTCTACGGGTACAACCTCGAAGGAGCCGAACGCTCCGAGGCGGTCATCGCGAACTGGTGGCGCCAGGCGATGGCCGGCAGCGCGCAGGCCCACTACGAGACGGTGAACTCCTGGCTGGAGGACTACACCGAGGATCTTCGGAAGATCACCGTGCCGACTCTGGTCATGCACGGCGAGGCCGACCAGGTCGTGCCGTTCGCCAGCTCAGTGCCGCGCGCGGTCGACCTGCTCGAGAACGGCTCGCTCAAGACTTACCCCGGCTACCCGCACGGCATGCTCACCACCCACGCCGACGTCCTGAACCCCGACATCCTCGCCTTCATCAAGGCTTAGCTCCGGCAGCATCGGGAACTGTTGGGTCATCGCGCACATGCGGGCGCGATGACCCTTCCGCGTATTAATGAGAACACCGGTCGACTCCGTAACTCGGAACCAACGGCGTCACGGGAACCAGACGGTCCCACCCCGCTCCACGCCTGGTGCGGGGTCGCGGCGCGAGCCGGCAGCAGGACCGCCAGCCTAGAGCTTGCGATATACGCATCTTTATACATGGCGCAGCATGACAATCTAGGCAGCAAAAGACGGAAACCTCGTTGTAAGAGCTGTCCTACGGTGGAGAAGATTGCATCGCCCGTCTCGCTGACGCCGATCGGCTGCCCCTGAGAGGCGACCCCCGAGACTCCGACCGCAACCGGCCTCGGCGCCCGACATGACACGAGAGCGACATGTTCGGGAAGGCATGCGCTCCCAATTGAACTTCCGCGAACCGTGCTGCATCGTAGGCCGTAGTTCCTGCGGTCCCACTTCGATGGACGCGAAGACGTCGGACCGCGGCGGGACGCTGGCCTTCGACTTTGCGTACCGTCGCGTTACTTCGGAGTGTCGAGACCGGGGTGATGTCTCCCTAGCGAGCGCAGACGCGCGGGTGGCTTTGAGTGCGGGACGGTGAACGAAAAGTGCATCAGACATTGAGGTCACACGGCGAAACTCGACTGCATCTGCTGGGCACCTTGCGTATAGCGCCAGCGCAGATCCCTTCGTCGGGCCGAATACTCAGAGAGCTGGAACCACTACCACTCCGGCACCTCAAGGAGTTGCGCATCGTTCAGTCGGCGAATCCGAACGGTTTTCTGCTGAGAGTCTCCGGTTTTAATGTCGGGAAGGTGTTGGCCGCCGTACAACGTTCGGGGGCCGTGACCGCCGCGTCAGGGCGACCGGGAGATGACGACCCGATTGTGATCCACGCGATCACCTCGGGATGGATCACATTCGAGTCTGCGATTGAGGTCCACACGGTTCGGGCCGGTCAGCTCATCATCAGGGATGCCGGAAACTCATGGCGACTCGCCAGCTCGGCGAACACGGCATCTCATGTCATCACCATCCCGCGCACGCTGTTCAGGAAGCCGTTCTCCCTCGACCTCTTGAAGCGGGCGCACGTCGCCGATATGGCAAGCCCTGAAGTGCGCCTCATCTTCGACTACCTGAGAATGCTGGAGACTGCGGAGTGGCTGGATTCGCCCGGAGCCGCCGACCTGGCAGAGACCGCCCTTCTGGCCTTCGTCGTCGGCCTCATGGAGAAGGATCCCGTTTACCATTGGCTGGACGCGGAAGGCACCATTCTGGCTGCACGGGGGGTCATCGAACAACATCTCCAGGATGAGGACCTCTCCCCCGCCCTGATCGCCCATCGGCTGGGTATATCGGTGCGCACGTTGCATCGATCGTTCTCGTGCGGCGACCAGTCCGTCATGTCGCTCATCCGGCAACTGCGCATCGAGAAGGCACGCGCCGACCTGTTGTCGCGCCGATCGGAGGCAGCCGTATCCCAAGTGGCCGCGAAGTGGCATTTCTCCGACGCGAGCCACTTTATTCGAATCTTCAAGGCGCGATATGGAGTAACCCCCGGAGTCTATGTCCACGACCATGTGGACGCCGGGTCATAGCGACGTTTGGCTCCGGCTGCGCCCGAGCCGGCAGGCCCGGTAGAGTATTCCGACGAACCTGGATCCATATGAAGGCCAAGGGCCATGACCAGTCTCCGCGGGAACAGCGCGATTCCGCTTGATGCGTCCGTCGATGCACTGTCCGATGTGCTCGATTTCATTCATTTGCAGGGTGAGACGTTGACGTCGGTCCGCATGGCCGACGGCGGCGTCATCAGCCATGGATCAGGCGAGAGGTCGATCCACGTCGTTCAGCAGGGCCCTGTGGATCTCGAAGTAGCCGGAGACGGGACGCGGCCTCTTGCGGCCGGCGACTTGGCGTTGCTGGCAACCGGGGCTGGACATCGGCTCGGATCCGCGGGGGGCGGGGAATGGATGACCGGTACGTTTCTTGTCGAGGAGAGCACCGCCGCACCACTGCTTGCGGTACTGCCGCCGGTCATCGTCATCAGAGGCTCTGAAACCCGGTTTGCGAGGCTTCCGCTCTGCACCGACCTGCTGGCTGCCGAGTTGGCCGACCCGAGTGCCGGGTCGAGAGTCATGGTCTCAAGGCTCCTCGAGCTCTTGTTCATCCTGGCTCTGCGGGCTTGGTCGGTTCTCGACACGGCGCCCCAACCGGGCTGGTTGCCGGCGGCGCTGGACCGGGCGCTGGGGCCTGTCCTCACGGCCGTTCACCGCCGCCCGGAACAGGACTGGAGCGTCGAGGACCTGGCCGCTCTCGCCTCCATGTCCCGCGCGGCGTTCGCGGCACGCTTTGTCCGCCTGGTCGGAGAACCTCCGGGCCGTTACCTGGCCCGGTTGCGGTTGGCGCGCGCCGCGGAGCTTCTCCAGAGTTCCTCTGAGCCGGTGGGCTCGATCGGCAAGGCGGTCGGCTACTCCTCGGAGGCGGCCTTCTCCCGAGCCTTCGCGCGGGAGTATGGCGCCGCTCCCAGGGAGTGGCGGGCGAAGGGCCAGCGCGCCTGATCAAGCGTTTCGGCACAGAAATCCAGCGCTTCGGTCATGTTGCTTTGCCGGAATCCCGAATAGCCTGCTGTGACGGGGAAATCCCACCACCTGTGCCGCGCGCCGTCAGCTTCGGGCCGCGGTACCGGTCACGACATGCCTGCTGTCCCAGGGGCTTCGGGATGAGGCGGCCCCATGCCGCGCTGCTAGTTCGGGAGAGGAGTTCGTGCTCATGGAACGGCCGTCAAGTGTCGATGCCAGCCCGTTCGGCCCTCTCGCGTCATGTACACGCTGCCTCGTTCGGCCTGAATACGGGCCCATCCTCACACAGATACACGTACCGAATCGGGACCTGCGCGAAGTTCCCGAGGCGTTGAGAGAATGGGACTTCTCGCCGTTTTCCCACATGCAGGAGCTGCGGCTGCGGCGAACTGCCCTGCAGTCGACGTTCTGCTTTCAGGCGCGAGGCGGCCGCATCGCCGACTTGTTATACCTCAACCACTATTCTGACATGTTCATGGGGATCTCCGGCAACGGTCCTGGAGACGATCCTGTGGTCGTGCACTTCGTATCGTCCGGCTATCTGCGATTCGAGGGCTTGAGAGGTGGCGCATACACGGCGCGCCCGGGCCAAGCCGCGTTTAAGGACACTTCGAAACCGTGGCGTGTCTGGTCCGGGCCTGGCACGAGAGCGCGGGCGCTCATCGTCCCCCGAGATCATTTCTCCAAGACCTTCGCACGTGTGGCGAAACTGCCGGAGATCGCCATCCTGGACGCCACCGTGCCCGAGGCCAGACTGCTCTCCGGTTTTCTCGATCTCGCGCCGCATTTCGACGACGAATCGTTCTCCCACCTCGGCAGGGACGCCGCCCAAGAGACCGGGATCCAGCTTGTGTCGGCGCTGGTCGGTGTCACGACGTCCCAGGAATCGGCTGTCCACTCGTCCGTGACGCTCCACGCCGCGCGCCTGTTCATCGACGCCCGCCTCACCGATCCCGAGCTCTCACCAGCCATGGTCGCGTTCTATCTGCACGTCTCCGTCCGGACCCTGAATCGCGCGTTCAGCGATGTGGGCGACTCGGTCATGGCGTACGTCCGCCGCCAGCGGCTGCTGGGAGCGAAGGCGTCGCTCGCGGTTCCCGGTGCGCGCGTCGTCGAGGTCGCGGCGCGCTGGCAGTTTTCCAACTCCAGCCATTTCATCCGGAGTTTCAGAGCAGCCTATGGCATTTCTCCAGCGTCGTACGCAAGAAGCATGCGCGTCGAGTAGCGGCAAGGACCGAGGCAAGGGAGTAGTAGTGCACAAGGGATCAGGCGATCATACGAGTGTCTGGGGAGCCGACGGTTGGGCCGTGGCCCCGGGCGGGGGCATCCACGTCGAGCCGGGCGGTCCGCACTCGCTGGAGGTTCTGGTTCGCGGCGCAGACGTCGGCGGCGCTCTCGGCGTGTTCGAATTCACCCACGACGTCATCAAAGAGAACCCTCCGCATGCCCACCACGGTTTCATGAAGGTCCTCTACATCCTGGAAGGTCACTACGACTTCCGCGTCGGCAACGCCGAACTCTCAGGCGGTCCGGGCACCGTCGTCGTCGTGCCGCGGGGAAGCCAGCACAGTTTCACCACCGCCACGGGCGGGCGCATTCTGTTCGTCTCCTCTCCGGCAGGCAACGAAGAGTTCTTCCTCGAGATCGGACGATTGGGTCCGAATCCCACGGCAGCGCAGCTCGCCGACGTTCGCACACGCTTCCACACGGTCGATCTGGACCAGCAGGAGGCCTTCTTGCGTGACGCTCAGGAGTGAAGGGCTCTGACGTTCTGATTCGGCTCCGGTAGGACGTTCCGAGTCGGCCCCACCGCGCCCGCACCTACTACTACCAGCGACAAGCCGCCCGAATCGCATGAAGATCCCGATCTACGGCGGCCATACTAGGCTCAGACGCATGGACATCAGCGTGCAGATCGTTTTCGACGCGGCGGATCCGCCGTCGCTCGCCGAGTTCTGGATGGCGGCATTGGACTACGTTCCGGAGCCGCCGCCGAAGGGATTCGACAGTTGGACCGACTTCGGGCACCACATCGGGATGCCCGAGGAGCAGTTCGGCGACCAGGCGGCCGCGATCGATCCGGCGGGCGTGCGGCCCCGTCTCTATTTCCAGAGGGTTCCGGAGGGCAAGACTGCGAAGAACCGCGTGCACATCGACGTGCAGGTCGGCCGCGGCCTGCAGGGCGACGAATACACCGAGCGAGTGACCGCGCACGTGCGCAAACTCGAGGCCCTCGGCGCCACGATCGCGTGGCAGGCCGATGACATCCGTGGATCGGCGACCGTGATGCGTGACCCGGAGGGCAACGAGTTCTGCGTCTGTTGATCATCATCGGCGGCTGCTTCGTCTCTTCAGCCATCCCCGCCACACCGGCAACGATCTACGGCATGTATCGGGAGCCTCCAGCCCGGTCCAGGCCATGCCCATAGGGCTCACGCCTGGTGTTAGCGGAGTACGAGCTCGAGGCTGGTCGCATCTTTAGGCGGCGAACAGGGTGACGATCGTGGCGATCCTGCCGTCGCGGACGGTGATGATGTCGATGCCACGCGCCGCAGGCTCGCCGCCTTCGGGGCCGAAGGTCCAGGCGAGCGCCCCGTTCTCGGGGCCGGTGTAGCGCTTGCCGTCCTCGGCGAAGGCGAAGGTCGACGGCACCTTTTCGAGCAGGTCGCCGGCTTTGCTCTCGAGCGCGTCCCAGCCGGTGCTCACGCCCTCGGGGTCGGTGAACACGACGTCTTCGGTGTAGATCTGCTCGATGATTGCGCGGCGGGAAGCGGCGTCTCGGTTGCCGAACACGTTGTGCAGGTTGGCGCTCAAGAGGTCCGTCACGGTGCGCATGGTGCTCCTTCGGTAGGTCGCGGGGCGCCGTCCGCCGGTGATGGCGAACGACGGCGGCGCCCCGGCTGGGTCGTGTGGTGTCAGGGGTATTCGATCACCCGCGAGGTGGGTCAGATCTGGCTGGCGCCGCCGTCGACGTAGATCTCGGCACCGGTCATGTAGCTGCTGGCGTCGGAGGCGAGGAACAGCACCGTCTCGGCGATCTCCTCGGGGCGCCCGAGCCGGTTCATCGGCACCGAGGAGGCCAGGCCCTTGAGCAGCTGCTCGGCCGAGGCCGGGTCGGCGGCCAGCCCGGCCAGCCCGGGGGTCTCGATCGGGCCGGGGGCGATGCTGTTGACCCGGATGCCGCTCCCGACCAGCTCGGCTGCCCAGCTGCGGGTGAGCGAGCGGATGGCGGCCTTGGTGGCGGCGTAGACGCTGAAGGACGCGGCGCCCTTGGTGTCGATGTTGGAGCTGGTCAGGATGATCGAGGAACCGGGCTTGAGCAGCGGCAGTGCCTTCTGCACGGTGAACAGCGTGCCGCCGACGTTCGTGTTGAACGTCTCGGCGTAGTGCTGCCAGGTGATGTCGGGCAGTGCCGCGAACTCGCCGCCGCCGGCGTTGCCGAACACGATGTCGAGGCTGCCGTGCTCGGCGATGACCGCGAAGAGCCGGTCGAGGTCTTCGAGGTTCGCCACGTCGGCGCGCACCCCGGTGGCGTGGTCGCCGATGGAGGCCACCGCCTCGTCCAGTGCCTGCTGGCGGCGTCCGGTGAGGAAGACGTGCGCGCCCTCGGCCGCGAGCCGCCGCGCGGCTGCGAGTCCGATGCCGGAGGTGGCGCCGGTGACGAGGGCGGTCTTGCCGTCGAACTGTCCCATGATGGGTTCTCCTTTTTCTGTACCGCTCGGTACTGAATCTGGTGAACTTCGCCGCCCCCCGATTAATTCCGTACCGCTCGGTTAAGATTGGAGCGGGCCGAGGGAAGGGAGCAGAATGGCGCACCGAGGCAGGCCCCGCGGCTTCGATGCCGACGCGGCGCTCAAGAACGCGGTGGAGGTCTTCTGGCGCCAGGGGTACGAAGGCGCTTCGCTCAGCGATCTGACCGCCGCCATGGGCATCAACCGGACCAGCATGTACGCGGCGTTCGGCAACAAGGAGGAGCTGTTCCACCGCGCGCTGGCTCTCTACGCGGAGGAAGAGATGGCCTACGCCCGCGAAGCGCTCGCGCAGCCCACCGCCTACGCGGTGATCGAGACCTTCCTCCGGGCCAACGCCGAAGCACTCACCCGCGACGATCGCCCGGTCGGCTGCCTGTCAGTGCAAGGCGGTCTCGCCGCAGGCGGCGACAACGGCCACATCGCCAGGTTCCTTGCCGACAGCCGCCTGGCGGGCGAGCAGGCGCTGGCGGAACGGCTCGCGCGCGCGATCGAGGAAGGCGACCTGCCACCGGACACCGATCCACACGCGCTGGCCCGCTATGTGATGGTGGTCAGTGAAGGCAACGCTGTCCACGCGGCTGCCGGCGTGCCCCGCGAGGCACTGCTCGCCAGCGTCGAGATCGCGATGCGCGCGATTCCCACCCGCCAGCTCAAGTAGTTGTCCCACCGGCGCGACGATGCTCGTACCCTGGCTGCGCCCGTCATCGGCGTACCGTGTTGTGGGCGCCATGCCGCCCGGTTGCTGGTCTTGGGATTGGGCACCGGGACCTGATGCGCCGCTGCTGGGCCCACCACTCGCGGCGGCCTAGACGCCCGCCGACACGCCGCAATATCAAGGCCCTGGTGCGCCGACTGGCCCGGGAGAATCCCGCGTGGTGCTACCGAAGGGTCCACGGACAGCCCGCGCACCATCCGCTCAGCAGTCCGACGCGGCTCTACCCGGCCGAATCGCCCGGCTGTCTGCCCATCAGGTCCCTGAACAAGAAGTCCGCCCGGCCAGGGTCTAAGGTGTGGCCGACGGCCGCCGCAGCGTGCTTCGTTGACTTCACAAACCACGATGAATAGCGGTAGCCGTCACGTCTCGCCAACCCCTCCGGCCATATCAGCAACGAACGTTAGCTGGAGTACTAATGATCAGCGGGCCGGTCTCCGTCCATGTCGACTTGCATTCCAACTGCCAGCGGTCGGTGGCCAAGCGGCGGTCGTTCAGTACCAGGTAGACAGACGTGGCGATCGGCCTCGGGCCGAGGCCTCTCAACCCGCCGGATCGCTCGAAAAAAGATCTTCGGCAGCGCAATCAGCGAATGACGCCCAGGACATCACGGTGGCCGGTTTCTGACGCTACGGGACCGGCAAGTTGGTCGTCAGTCGGGTTCATACTTGAGGGCGGACGGAACATATCGACCGGACGGGGGACCGCGTGAGAATACTTATCGTCGGTGCGGGCATTGCCGGGCTCACCGCCGCTCTGAGCCTCGACGCCGCCGGTGTGGCTCGAGAGATCCAGGTCATCGACTCCGCGGCCGAACTGCGGCCGCTGGGTGTCGGCATCAACCTGCTGCCGCACGCGACTCGCGAGCTGATCGACCTGGGCCTGGGGCCTGAGCTGGCGCGGATCGGAGTTCCGACGTCCGAAGTGGTCGTGATGGACGTGTTCGGAAACCGGATCTGGCGCGAACCCCGCGGCCTGGGAGCCGGTTACCACTGGCCCCAATACTCGATACATCGGGGTGAGTTGCAGGCCGTGCTGCTGGACGCCGTGCGCGACCGGCTCGGCCCCGACAGCGTCCGTACCGGCTGCGCGTTTGCCGATCTAACGCAGAGTGGCGACCGTGTGGTGAGCCGGATGCTCGATCGAAAGAGCCGGCGCATCGAGGACGTCGAGTCGGACATCGTCATCGGGGCCGACGGATTGCACTCGACAGTCCGCGCGCACTTCCATCCCGACGAGGGCCCGCCTCGACCCAGCGGCATCACGATGTGGCGCGGCTGCGCACGGTGGGAGCCGTTTCTCACCGGCGAGTCGATGATGTGGGCGGGAAGCAACCGCGTGGCCAAGTTCGTTGCGTACCCGATCTCGCCGACCCGAGACGAGCATGGTCGTGTCCTGACGAACTGGGTCGCCGAGGTCCGGGGCGACGCAGCGTCCGTCCCAGCCGCCGATTGGAACCGCACGGGCCGCCTGGACGACGTTACCCCCCACTTCAAAGGATGGACTCTGGCCAGCGTTGATGTGTGTGAACTCATGGCGCGCAGCCCGAAAATCCTGGAATACCCGATGGTCGATCGGGACCCGCTGTCCTTCTGGGGCCACGGCCGCGTCACACTCCTCGGCGACGCGGCACACCCGATGTACCCGATCGGCTCCAACGGCGGATCCCAGGCCGTCCTGGACGCACGCTACCTGGCTTGGGCGTTGGCGCACGCGGACGATCCCGTCGCCGGCCTGGCCGACTACGAAGCCGTGCGACGGCCGCCGACTGCCGCGATCGTGCTGGCGAACCGTGGCTTCCCGATGGACCCGATCCTCAACCTGGTCGCCGATCGGGCTCCCCAGGGATTCGAGGCCATCGAGGACGTGCTGAGCCCGCCCGAGTTGACGATGATCAACCAGGCGCTGCGCAGCACAACCGGCACCGACGCAAAGGAGCTGAACCTGCGCGCGTCACTGAACGTCGTTCGTTGACGTTTGCCGGGAGCCCGCCCATGATCCTCTCTGCCGGATTCCTTATCGCTGCGGAGCAGGACAGGCATCGGACCTGACGGTCCGGCGGCTGTTCTGTGATCAGGCCGGATGTCCGAGACGGACTTTCGTGGAGCAGGTCGAGGGCCTGACCATTCGCTATGGGCGCTACACGCCGTTGCTAGCCAAGCGGCAGATGTATGGACGAGCTGGGCTCCCGCTTCTCCGAAAGCGCGTCCTGCTGCTGTGTCGACAATCACCGGGCACGTCACGAAAATCTTGCAAGAGCCAGATAATCGGCACCCACAACGCGGTCCTGTCCACCTGGCTCAACGCCGGAGTCCCGACACCTCAGGTCGCCGAATGGCTCGGACACAGCGTCGCGATGCCTCGTTCCGGGGTCAGATTTCGCATTCACCTAGCGAACAACTGTGAAGAGGGCTGTGACTACGAATGACGCGGCGTGGTCGGCTGGTGCGAAGTCCATGACGGTGGTGCCATCCGAGGCACGGTAGCCGAAGATCCTGGTTGGGGAGACTCCGCTGGACAGCGACACAGTTATATAGATTGTGTCACCGGCCAGCGTCATGTCGAACTGTGCTCCTGCACCGGCGCTGATGCTCCTGGACCACAAGCGCGAGCCGTCAGCGCCCTTGAAGGCGTAGAGGGTGTTGTCCATGACGGCATACGCGATGCCGTTGGCGTAGAGGGGCTCCCAAGAAGACTGGGACTGCGAAGCGGTCTGCGACGCCCACAGTATTCGGCCGTCTTGCGCGCTGCGCGCACGGAGCGTGACAGAGACGGTGTTGGACTTCGGTGGCGGCATGCTGGATGTCGGGGTCGGCTGCTCGAGGGTGACGAACGCTGCGATGTCTGCCGCAAAGATTGCCGTGCCCGTAACGCCATTCGGGGCAATGCGGAATCGGGCTTGTCCGTCACTGGTGGAGATGGCTTGGTACTTATACGACGAGCCATAGGTGCCGCCATCATCGAACACCATGATGTAACCCGGTGAAGTATTCTCCCCGGTCCCGCCGACCGTGTCCAGGGCATGCGTCCACGCGGTGGTGCCGGTGGCGACATCGATCCGCTGTATGGAGTTCGTGTTGAAGCCGAAGTTGACGAAGACAGCGTCTTCGCCTGTCGTTGCCGACGCCATGACTTCGGTCACAGGGCCTGAAGTGGATACGGTCCATAGCTTCTTGCCTTGCGGGCTGATCGCCGTCAGCTCGGTGCCTAAGCCCACGACGACGGCTGAAGGGGTGACGGCCACGGGGGTATAGGACCCGCAGGAGGCTGGTACGTGCCACAGGATCCGGCCGTCGCGATCCAGACCGGTGACACCGTCAGGCGCCAGGACGTATACCAGCTCTCTTCCTGCCGGCCGCAGCGCCAGGGGGGAGGTCGTCGAGAAGTCGCCGGTGACAGCGGAGTCCTCGGTGATACGGGTCGTCCAGAGCCGCTGCCCGCTCCCGCCGTCATAGCCGTAGACCAGCCCGTCATTGCGAGCGGCCATCGCGATGACCTGCCCGCTGGCGGCGTTTCCCGACGACAGGATCCACGCTGCCGTGCCGGCTCCGCCAACGGCGAGGGTGGCACCGCTCAGCAGGACGCTGCGTCGCGTCATTCCCGAGCGCGCGAGGCCAGCGGAGGGTCCTGCCTGCACCGGGTCGACGTCGACCCGCGTGGGAGCCGGCACGGGCGACGCCGGCTTCGGCTGCACCCGCGTCGGGACGGTGGTTGACGTCTGCACTGTTGACGCCGGGGCGATGGCTCTGAGGCGGTCGCGAACCTCCTGGGCACTGGCGGGACGTTGGTCAGGGTGTTTGGCGAGGAGTTCGGCGACCAGCGTGTCGAGGGAAGGGGGAACGTCGGGGCGGTGGGTGCTGGGCGGGGCTGGGATGCGATGGACGTGGGCATACATCAGGCCGGTCGCGGGCAGGTCGCCGAAGGGCGTCTCGCCGGTGAGGAGTTCGTGCAGGACGCAGCCGAGGGCGTAGAGGTCGCCTCGTGCGTCCTGGTGACCGGTGTTGAACCGCTCCGGCGGCATATAGGCGAGAGTTCCCATGATCTGGGTGCTGGTCAGGTCGCCGGTCTCCAGCTGGCGGGCGATGCCGAAGTCCAGCACCTTCACCGCCCGGGCATCGGTGAGCATGATGTTCGCCGGCTTCAGGTCCCGGTGCACGATCCGGGCCCGGTGCGCGGCCGCGAGGGCGTCGGCGGCCTGCGCGGTCCACTCCACGGCCTGCGCGATGGGCGCGACGCCGTCCTCCTGCAGCACCTGGCCCAGGTTGCGGCCGTGGACCAGCTCCATGACCAGGAACAACGTCCCGTCGCTGTCGCTCCCGAGGTCGTGCACGGTGACGACGCCGGGATGGTTCAGCGCGCTCGCAGTGCGGGCCTCCCGGAAGAACAACGGGGCGGCGCTGTCGCTGTCGAGGTGGGCGTTCAGCAGCTTGACCGCGACCTCGCGGCGCAGCACCTTGTCGCGGGCGGACCACACCTCGCCCATGCCGCCCCGACCCAGCCGTGCGCCTAACTCGTAGCGGTCCGCAAGAACCCGCCCCACCCAGCATCCCCCCTCAGACCGGACTGAGTCCTACTCCCGACCGTTCCGTGCACGGGAGGCATAAGTCAGCTGGAGAAACCCTATAGCTCCCACCCGGGCCTCGACAGAAAGCGATCCGCATCAGGGGTCTGTCGCTGATTCTATGGCGATAAGGAGCGGCAGTTCCGACACCAGCCGGCTGGGCAGTCTGTCGGCGACGCCTGAATCGTGGACCACTTCCGGCGGGTGAAAATTGGTTCTGGCCGTGATCGCGCAAGGTCGTGTGGCTGAATGCCGACATCCCACGAACAGAGATCGGCCACGACACGCTCTATAGCCTGGGAGCGTTCCTCACCGTGTGCCAGATCTCCCGCCACAACGCCGCGGAACTTGGTCATGGACTTGGAAGCAGCCGGAGCCGGAGTCAAGTACCTGATCCGGGACCGGGACGCGAAGTTCCCGCCGTTGTTCGACGAGATTCTTGCGCAGGCGGGGATCCAGGTGGTGCTCAGTGGGATCCGCGTGCCGCGGAAGCCCCACCTGCTGCACGCCCTACGCGAGTACAAAACCCACTACAACCGGTTCCGCGCCCACCAAGCGATCGAGCAGGCCACGCCACTACGTGCAGTGCCCGCACCGATCACCGACCCACACCGGATCACCAACCTCGACATCCGCCGACACGACCGACTCGACGGCATCATCCACGAGCACCAACACGCAGCCTGACCTGCCCGGACGACATTATCGGCAGGCGCAATGTCTCTGCGGGACCGATACATCATCGTCACCGGCACGCCCCTGACGGTCGGGGACCAGCAGAAGCTGTTCGACGAATTCGGCGACCCGACCGCTCATGGACATCGCCGTCGCCGACGGACAGATGGTGGGTGTGCGGGGACGGGTCGCCGACCGGGTCACGTGTTCGCGTGCGGGGATCGATAGGGAACAGGCGGGCTTTGGTCTACGCCACGGTAACCGGCTCGACGGCCTCGATCTCGACCTGCTGGGCGACCGGCTCCGTCCGATCGCGCAACACGACGAGTGCGACGCCGATCGTCACGCCGATCAGGGCTGCGCCGATCCAGAACGCCAGGTGGTAGCCGCTGGTCAACGCGTCGGCCCTGGGTGTTCCGGTCGCTGCCAGGCGGGTGCTGCGCGAGGCGGAGACGGTCGCCAGCACCGCCAGTCCCAACGCCCCACCGACCTGCGCGGAAGTGTTGAGAAGTCCCGACGCCAGTCCGGCGTCCTGCGGGGCGGTGTCGGACATGCCCAGCGTCATCAGGGCGGGGAAGGCCAGTCCCGCGCCGGTGCCGAGCAGCACCATGGGCGGCAGGACGTTCGTCAGATAGGCGCTGTTGCTCGGGGCCTGTGCGAAGACCGCCAGTCCGGCGGCGATCACGGTCAGGCCGGCGATCAGCAGGGAGCGCGACCCGAACCGGGCGGTGAGCCGTGCCGAGAAGCGTACCGAGAGACCGCCCATGAGGATGGTGACCGGCAGGAACGCAAGCCCGATCTGCAGGGCGTCGTAGCCGCGTACCCGTTGCAGGAACAGCGCGCCGAGAAAGAACATCCCGAACATGCCCACCACTGACAGCATCTGAATCGTGTTCGCGGCGACCAGGGCACGGGCCCGGAAGATCCGGAGCGGCATGAGCGGTTGCGCAGCCGTCGCCTGCCGGATGAGGAAGGCCGCGATGAGGACCACTGATATCGCGCCGAGAACGAGCGTGGGTGGTGCGGTCCAACCCTGTTCGGCAGCCGGCTTCACGATGGTGTAGACGGCGAGCATGAGTGCCGAGGTGATCAGCACGGCGCCGGGCAGGTCGGCGCCGGAGCGGCTTTCGGGACGTTGGTCGGCGTCGAGCAGCCGTCCGGCAGCGAGCGTCGTGGCGACACCGATCGGGATGTTGACGAAGAAGATCCAGTGCCAGCTGATCGATTGGGTCAGCACACCGCCCACGAGCAGCCCCACGGCGCCGCCGGCTGATGCCACGAACGCGTAGACCCCGATGGCTTTGGCCTGCTCCTGGGGCTCGGGGAACATCGTGACAATCATGCCCAGCACCACCGCGGAGGTCATCGCCCCGCCGATGCCTTGCACGAAGCGAGCGGCGACCAGCGTCTCCTGGTTCTGCGCCAGACCGCAAAGCAGCGACGCCGCAGTGAAGATCACGAGGCCGATGAGGAAGATCCGCCTGCGACCGAAGAGGTCGCCGATCCGCCCGGCCAGCAGGAGCAGTCCGCCGAAGGCTATGAGGTAGGAGTTCACGACCCATGCAAGGCTGGAGTCCGTGAAATGCAGGTCGCCCTGGATCGAGGGCAGGGCCACGTTGACGATCGTCGTGTCGAGGATGATCATCAGCACGCCTGCGCAAAGCACGTAGAGCGCGAGCCAGCGGGATCGTTCGATTTGCAGCTTGGTCATCATGTGTGGTCTCCAGTTCACATCCGTCGCGTACTTGCCTAGGAGTCGGTGCGACGCGGCCGACTTTTACATCCGTAGGTAGGACGACGCAGGGGACCGATACTTATCGGCGGTAGCGGTAATGCGAGTGGGGGTCGGGACTTTGGCTCCGCGGCTGTCTTCGAGAGACAGACCCAGCCGGAACGCCAGAAGCCGGAGACGGCGCTCCGACGGTTGCTACATGCCCTCGGGCGCGTAGTGCGTCACCACGACAGAGCTGTCAAGCAGCCGTGAATCCACAGTCCGCAGGTAGACGCGGTGCTCCGGATGCGCGGCCAGCTTGCGCCCGCCGCCGAGAGCCACGGGATGGACGGCGATGTGGTACTCGTCGATCAGGCCCAGCGCTGTCAGGGAAGCGGCGAGATCGGCGCCGCCGGTCAGCAGCAAGTCCGCGCCGGCCTCGGACTTGAGTTCGCTGACCTGGGCGTGGACGTCGTCTTTGATGACTCGATCGGTCCACTCGTCGCCGGGGTGGGTCCGGGAGAACACGATCTTCGGTGTGGCTCGCCAAAAGGGTGCGAAGGCGGCGACGTGCGGGTCGTCGGAGATGCTTTCGGCCTGGGGCCAGAACCCGACCATCATCTCCCACACCCGCCGGCCGAACAGCAAGGTGTCGACGCGCTGATCGAGGGCTTCCGAGTACGCGGACAACTCCGGCCCCATGGTCGGCCAGTCGAACTCTCCGTTCGGCCCGTCGATGAACCCGTCGATCGACGTGTGCACCCAGTAGATGATCTTTCTCATGACCAACTCCTTAATATCCGAGGTTTCTGTTCGCGTCCGGCATTTTGGTTGGTGGGCACCGGCGGTCGGACTCGTTTACCGCCCGGCCAGCTTGGCCACGACAGGCGCCAACGTTTCAGCCTGGTGAGCCCCGAGAACGACATAGGAGAACCCGAGCTCGAACCGCCGCCGCTCGATCTCCTCGGCCGCCGCCGAAGGGTCGTCCGGAAGTACCAGCAGCGAGTTCTTAGCGCGAAGCGCAGCAACGTCGAGATTGGGCGCCGCCATGAACGGCGCCACGGAATCGCCGACCACTGACACATGCATCGCCAGCTCGACATTCCGAGCGGCGTGGAAGCCCAGGACCAGCTGTTCGGCGTCAGCGCGGGAATCAGCTTCGCTCAGCACGAACGTGACTGTGTCCGCGAGCTCGGCCGCAAGCGCTTGAGACTTCGGGCCGCGGACGGCCATCACCACCGGCGTGTGCATATCCGGGCCGTCAAGGTCGCGGAGAGCCGCCACTGTCTTGCGCACCTCGCCCGACCGCTCGCTCAGCGGCACCACGGGCAGCCCCAGTTCGCGCAACTGGTCTTCGATACCAGGGCGGCCGGTGCCGATCCCCATCTCGAAACGACCCTCGGTGACTACCGACAGGGAATGCGCCTCCCACGCCGTGCTCCACGCCGGACGCACCGGACCGGCGTACACCCACGTGCCCACGCGTACATCGGCGACGGTGGCTGCGACCGCCAGCGCCGGACCGGGGGCCGGCTGCATCTGCGGCACGTCAGGCATCAGCACCGTCGAGTAGCCCCAATCAGCGATCCGGCGCACTTCATCGCGCCACGTCGCCAGATCAGCCATGATCGGGGCGACGGCACCGAACCTGAATCGCCGGGTTCTGTCGGTGGCCGTTGAAGCCGAGTCCGTCATAGTTCCTGTCCTTGTTCGGTTCAGCCTTCGCGGGGCTTCCACATCGGGAGGGCCGGCACAGGCCCATTGCCCCGAACGGGCAATCACCACTGTCGCCGTCCGGGGCCGGGCACGGCAGATGCAGATGTGGTCTGTCGGCGATGACGAACGTCATCGCCGAGCCAGTGACGTCGGCATCTACGCGCCGGCGTACTTGGCGGTTGATACTTTCTTCGGGCTGGGACGAGCTGGAGGAGGGCGTTTGATCACCGTGTTGATCGCCGAGGACATGCACATGATCCGCGGCGCCCTGGTCGCGCTGCTCGCCCTGGAGGACGACATGTGCGTGGTGGCGGAGTTGGAACGCGGTGACGAGATCGTGGCGGCTGCGCTGAGTGCTCGTCCCGACGTCGCCGTCGTCGACATCGACCTGCCGGGTCTGGACGGGCTCAGCGCCGCCGAGCGGCTGTACGAGGAGCTGCCGGAGTGCCGCACGATAGTGCTGACCGGGCTGAGCCAGCCGGGAAACCTGCTGCGCGCGCTCAAGGCGCACGTACGCGGGTTCATCGTCAAGGACGCGCCGGCCCAGACCCTGGCCGACGGCATCCGCCGGGTACACGCCGGCGAACGGGTCATCGACCCGGACCTGGTGGCCGCCGCGCTGGAGACCGGCAGCAGCCCGTTGACCCGCCGGGAGGCCGACGTGCTGCGCGCCGCCGAGAGCGGACTGCCCACGGAGCGGATCGCCTCCACGTTGGCTTTGTCGCCGGCCACCGTGCGCAACTACCTGTCCAACGCGATCAGCAAGGTCGGCGCCAACAATCGCATCGACGCGATCCGGATCTCCCGCAATGCCGGCTGGCTCTGACACCGCCGGGCGGATCCGCCTGCTGCCGCAGCGGCAGCTGGGGTTGCCGGCGCCGGGCGTGTCGACGACGGACCTGCCCCGTCTGGATCCAGCCGCGCGCCGTTCCGTCCGACAGCTAACCTGGGCTGTCCACGCAGGTGAGGGGAGGCGCCCACTGAGCGATTCCAGCTACTCCGACCGGACCATCCGGCTGCTCACCGCTGCTCCGCTCGCGGTGCTCCTCGCCGGCGTCGCGGTCCAGCTCGTGATGACACCGGTGTACAACAGCGGCGCCCGCAGCACGTTGCTCACGCTGATTCTGATGGCCTGCTACATGCCGATGGTGGGATACCAGACATGGAGCGCCGCGCACCTGCGCCGACCCCGCGCGGGCCGGTGGATGCTGGCCGCGACAGCGGTCATCGTCGCGACCGGGCTGGTGCTGATCGGTAACGAGTGGCAGATGACCATGGCGCACCTGCTCGTATCGGTTCTGATCGTGCTGCCCCGACGGTGGGCGATCATCGGCGGGTGCCTTGTCCTGGCCGCCGTGGCGCCGGTCGACCTGCTGGTGGATCCCACGCCGAACGCGCTGTGGACGATGCTCGTCGTCGGGCAGCGGGCCGGGGCGGTGCTCGTCCCGACCTGGTTCGTCGGCACGCTGCGGCAGTTGCGGGCGACCCGGGAGACTCTTGCGGATCAGGCCGTACTTCGCGAGCGGATTCGGATCGACCGCGAACTCACCGGCACGGTGGGGGATTCGCTGACCACTATCGCCGAACGCGGCGCTGCCGCCGCCGTGCTGGCCCGCACCGACCCCGAACTGGCTCGCCGGGAGCTGGCGGCACTAGTGGACGGTTCACGTCAGGCGTTGGCGGGGGCGCGCCGCCTGATCCGCACCTATCAGAGGGTCTCCCTGCGCGCCGAGCTCGACACCGCGGTGACCTTGTTGTCCGCGGCCGGCGTGTCCGCGCGGCTGGCACTGCCCGACCAAGGCCTGCCCCACCACGCGGAGCCCGAGCTGCGTGCGGCACTGCGCTCCGAGGTGGACCGCCTGCTGCGCGAGCAACCCACGTGCAGTTACGTCATCACCGTGGAGACGACTACCGGCGTTCCCCGGTTGACCGTGTCGGCGGACGGTGCTGTGCGATGACCGGTGAACTCCATACCGACGACACCCTACGGTGGGCATCGGCGTTGAACCTGGCGATGCACTCGGCGCTGCTGGTGATGGCGCCCCTGCTGGTGGCGACCGAGGCCGTCCGGCGGCACAGCGCGATCCAGATCACGTTCGCCATAGCTGCCGGTGTCGTCCTCGCAGCCGTACACCTGCGGCACCTGCGCGCCGCAGTGAGGGGTGAGAGGCCGGCGGCCTGGACGTCGACTCTGGCAGTGCAGATCGTGCTCGTCTACGTCCCGGTGTTCTGGCTCGGCCAGGACTGGGCGAGCGCCCAACTGCCGCTGGCGGCATCGATGATGCTTCTGCTGCCCCGCCCCTGGGGCCCGGTCGCCGGGTTCACCGGGTCGTACTTGACCGGCGGGATCGTCTACTTCCTCCTGAACAGCAGTCTGTCGTTTCGAGACAGGCTGTTGGAGCAGACGTACTATGCGATCACCGCCGCGGTGTTCATCCTCACGCTGTACGGCACGATCCGCCTGGTACGCCTGATCAACGAGCTGCACAGCAGCCGCGAGGAGCTCGCCGTGTCCGCGGCCGACACCGAACGCGTTCGCGTCTCCAGGGATCTGCACGACCTGCTCGGCCAGAGCCTGTCTGCGATCTCCCTCAAGGGCGACCTGGCCACCCGCCTGCTGTCTGTGGATCCGGTCCGTGCACGGCACGAGATCACCAGCCTGGCCGAACTCGCCCGCTCGACCCTGCGAGACGTACGCGCCGTCACCCGCGCCGAGCACCACGTGACGCTGCAGGAGGAGATGGCAGCCGCGCAGGCCCTGCTCGCCGCAGCCGGCGTCGACACCCGCATCGATGCCGACGGCACCAACGACCCCGACCTCCGCCTGTCAGGAGAAACACAGCGCGTGCTGGCCTGGGCGGTTCGCGAAGGCACCACCAATCTGCTGCGCCACAGCGACGCCACGAACTGCACGATCACCCTCGCCCGCACCGCGGGCACCATATCGCTGACCATCCACAACAACGGCGTAAGGCACCCGCGAATCGACGACGGCTCCGGGCTGGCCGGTGTAAAGGCCCGCGCGGCGGCAATCGGCGGCCGGGCCGGCGCACAACTATCCGGCAACGATGAATTCCACCTGCGTGTCACGGTCCCCGA
>JABFXP010000229.1 GCA_013361685.1 Catenulispora sp. | reverse complement strand
CGAGGTGACCCGCGCCAAGGTGCGCCGCGAGCGGATGGGCCACATCGAGCTGGCCGCGCCGGTGACCCACATCTGGTACTTCAAGGGTGTGCCGTCCCGGCTGGGCTACCTGCTGGACCTGGCGCCGAAGGACCTGGAGAAGGTCATCTACTTCGCCGCCTACATGATCACCGAGGTCGACGACGAGCGGCGCACCCGCGACCTGCCCTCGCTGGAGGCCAAGGTCTCCGTCGAGCGCCAGCAGGTCGAGAACCGGCGCGACGCCGACGTCGAGGCCCGGCAGAAGAAGCTGGAGGAGGACCTCGCGGCCCTGGAGGCCGAGGGGGCCAAGGCCGACCAGCGCCGCAAGGTGCGCGAGGGCGGCGAGCGGGAGATGAAGCAGCTGCGCGACCGCGCGCAGCGCGAGATCGACCGCCTGGACGAGGTCTGGAGCCGGTTCAAGTCGCTCAAGGTCCAGGACCTGGAGGGCGATGAGATCCTGTACCGCGAGATGCGGGACCGCTACGGCACCTACTTCTCCGGTTCCATGGGTGCCGCCGCGCTGCAGAAGCGGCTGGAGAACTTCGACCTGGACGCCGAGGCGGAGTCGCTGCGCGACACCATCCGCACCGGCAAGGGCCAGAAGAAGACCCGCGCCCTGAAGCGGCTGAAGGTCGTCGAGGCCTTCCGCGCGACCAACAACTCGCCCTCGGGCATGGTGCTGGACTGCGTGCCCGTGATCCCGCCGGACCTGCGTCCGATGGTGCAGCTGGACGGTGGCCGCTTCGCCACCTCCGACCTGAACGACCTGTACCGCCGCGTGATCAACCGCAACAACCGCCTCAAGCGGCTGCTGGACCTGGGCGCGCCGGAGATCATCGTCAACAACGAGAAGCGGATGCTGCAGGAGGCCGTGGACTCGCTGTTCGACAACGGCCGCCGCGGCCGTCCGGTCACCGGACCGGGCAACCGTCCGCTGAAGTCGCTGTCCGACATGCTCAAGGGCAAGCAGGGCCGGTTCCGCCAGAACCTGCTGGGCAAGCGCGTCGACTACTCGGCCCGTTCGGTCATCGTCGTCGGCCCGCAGCTCAAGCTGCACCAGTGCGGTCTGCCCAAGCAGATGGCGCTGGAGCTGTTCAAGCCGTTCGTGATGAAGCGGCTGGTGGACCTCAACCACGCCCAGAACATCAAGTCCGCCAAGCGGATGGTCGAGCGCGCGCGCCCGGTCGTGTGGGACGTGCTGGAGGAGGTCATCGGTGAGCACCCGGTTCTGCTGAACCGCGCGCCCACCCTGCACCGGCTGGGCATCCAGGCCTTCGAACCGCAGCTGGTCGAGGGCAAGGCGATCCAGATCCACCCGCTGGTCTGCACCGCGTTCAACGCCGACTTCGACGGCGACCAGATGGCGGTGCACCTGCCGCTGTCCGCCGAGGCGCAGGCCGAGGCCCGGGTCCTGATGCTGTCCTCGAACAACATCCTGTCCCCGGCGCACGGCCGGCCGATCACCTCCCCGACCCAGGACATGGTGCTGGGCCTGTTCTTCCTGACCATGGACCGGGACGGGATGAAGGGCGAGGGCCGGGCGTTCGGCTCGATCTCGGAGGCCATGATGGCCTTCGACAACCGCGAGCTGGACCTGCAGGCGCCGGTCGAGCTGCGGATCTCCGAGGCGGTGCCGCCGCGCGGCTTCCAGGCGCCGGAGGGCTGGGAGACCGGCCAGCCGTTCCGCCTGAAGACCACGCTGGGCCGGGCGCTGTTCAACGAGCTGCTGCCGCTGGACTACCCGTACGAGAACCGCGAGGTGGCCAAGAAGCAGCTCTCGGCGATCGTCAACGACCTGGCCGAGCGCTACCCGAAGGTCACGGTCGCGGCGACCCTGGACAACCTGAAGTCCGCGGGCTTCTACTGGGCCACCCGCTCCGGCGTCACGGTGTCCGTCGAGGACATCGTCGTGCCGCCGAAGAAGGGCGAGATCCTCGAGGGCTACGAGGCCCAGGCCGCCAAGATCCAGAAGCAGTACGAGCGCGGCCTGGTCACCAAGGAGGAGCGCAACCAGGAGCTCATCCGGATCTGGACCAAGGCGACCAACGAGGTCGCCGACGCGATGCAGGCGAACTTCTCGAAGACGAACCCGATCTTCATGATGGTCGACTCCGGCGCGCGCGGTAACTTCATGCAGATGCGGCAGATCGCCGGTATGCGCGGTCTGGTGTCGAACGCCAAGAACGAGACCATCCCGCGTCCGATCAAGGCGTCCTTCCGTGAGGGTCTGTCGGTCGTGGAGTACTTCATCTCCACGCACGGCGCCCGCAAGGGTCTGGCCGACACCGCGCTGCGGACCGCCGACTCCGGGTACCTCACCCGGCGTCTGGTGGACGTCTCGCAGGACGTGATCATCCGCGAGGAGGACTGCGGCACCGAGCGCGGCATCATGATGCCGATCGCGGCGCCGAACGCCGAGGGCCGGCTGATCAAGGACGAGAACGTCGAGAACTCGGTCTACGCGCGCAACACGGCGGAGAAGGTGGTGGTCGACAAGAAGACCATCCTCGACGCCGGCGTGGACCTGGGCGACGTCGCGATCGACAAGCTGGTCGAGCACGGCGTGTCCGAGGTCAAGGTCCGCTCGGTCCTGACCTGCGAGTCCAAGGTCGGCACCTGCGCGATGTGCTACGGCCGGTCGCTGGCCACCGGCAAGCTGGTGGACGTCGGCGAGGCGGTGGGCATCATCGCCGCGCAGTCCATCGGCGAGCCCGGCACCCAGCTGACCATGCGCACCTTCCACACCGGTGGTGTGGCCGGTGACGACATCACGCAGGGTCTGCCGCGTGTCATCGAGCTGTTCGAGGCCCGCACGCCCAAGGGCGTGGCGCCGATCGCCGAGGCGGCCGGCCGGATCCGGGTGGAGGACACCGACAAGACCCGCAAGCTGGTCATCGTTCCGGACGACGGCTCGGAGGAGGTCGCCTACCCGGTCAGCAAGCGCACCATGCTGCTGGTGAGCGACGACACCCACGTCGAGGTCGGGCAGGAGCTCACCAAGGGCACCGTCAACCCGCACGACGTGCTGCGCATCCTGGGTCAGCGCCAGGTGCAGATCCACCTGGTGGCCGAGGTCCAGAAGGTGTACCGCAGCCAGGGTGTGCCGATCCACGACAAGCACATCGAGATCATCGTCCGGCAGATGCTGCGCCGGGTGACGATCATCGAGGCCGGCGACGCCGAGCTGCTGCCCGGCGAGCTGGTCGAGCGCGGCCGGTTCGAGGTCGAGAACCGCAAGGTGGTCTCCGAGGGCGGGCAGCCGGCTTCGGGCCGCCCGCAGCTGATGGGCATCACCAAGGCCTCGCTGGCCACCGACTCCTGGCTCTCGGCGGCCTCCTTCCAGGAGACCACCCGGGTCCTGACCGACGCGGCGATCAACGGCAAGTCCGACTCGCTGCTCGGCCTGAAGGAGAACGTGATCATCGGCAAGCTGATCCCGGCCGGCACCGGCATGCCCCGGTACCGGAACATCAAGGTCGAGCCGACCGAAGAGGCGAAGGCCCAGATGTACACCCTGGTGGGCTACGACGACGACTACTCGTCGTACAGCTTCGGCAGCGGCTCCGGCCAGGCCGTCCCGCTGGAGGAGTACGACTTCGGCGGGTACAGCGGCTGAGGTCGGGTTCTCCAGCTCGTAGCGCGCTGAACGGGCGGCCGTCTTCCCACGGGAAGGCGGCCGCCCTTCGGCGTCTTCAGGAGGTCGGCGGGTTCTCGGCGAGGGTTTCCACGACGGTGGTGCCCGGGGTCTGGAGCACCACGCGGGCGTACGGGTCCGGCATGCCGATCTGCTGGAAGCTGGACATCCGCAGGCCGGCGACGTCCTCGTCCGCCGGCGTCGTCGCCGCCCGGGCGGTGTCCAGGTGGATGTGATTCCCCTGCATCGCCAGGGCGCAGGCCAGGAACTCGGTGGGGTAGGGGTTCGGCTTCAGATCCCGCGGCATCCGGGTCAGGAACAAGTACACGCCGTTGTTCGCCCGGCCGGTGGTCCGGGCCTCGTCGTCCCGGACCGTCATGAACGGTCCGGTGTCGCCGGGATCGCCGTTCGGTTCGGTCAGCCAGGCGCTGTGCTGCTCGCCCCGGTCGTCGGTCCCCTCCAGGATGACGGAGTAGCCGAGCAGCCCGTTGGCCGCGGCGGCCGGGTCGTGGGTGGCGTACAAGGCGTGCACCAGCCGGTGGTGGCCCGACGTCCGGTCCCACGACGCGACCGCCTTGGCGATCAGGGCCTTGTCGTCGGCGGCGTCACCGAACAAGAGCGAGGTGTCCAAGCCTGTGCGGCTGGTCGTGGGCGGGAGCGCCACCGGCACGGCCACATCCCGATCGGGGCCGGGCGGTGCGGTCCTCGACGTGGTGGGGACCGACGGCGGCGGGGTCCTGCCCTCGTCCGCGCTTCGCCCCATGCTCAGCGTCACCGCGCCGGCGATCACCGCGGTGGAGACGACCGCTGCGCAGATCCGCCAGGTGAGCCGGGCTCGATGCTGACGACGGAGGTGCTGCTCTCTGCGTACCGCTGCCAGCAGCTGGAACGGCGAGAGCTCCGGATCCGGCGGGGTCAGGGCGAGCTCGTGGCGCAGGAACTCCTCGGCCGCCGCGGACGTCTGAGCCGTCGAGTCGGACGCGCCCGGTGTCCCGCCATCCCGCAGTTCCGCCAGCGCCCGCGCGATCCGCGCCTCCACCTCCGCGGGTTCGGCGTCCACCAACTGCGCCACATGCGCCGTCGACAGGTCCTCCCGGTACCGGAGCACCAAGGCCGCCCGTACCGTCGCGTCCAGCGCGTCGAACCGCTTTCGGAACCCGTCGCTTTCGGTCATGCCGCACCCCCGGATAACTAACTGTCGTTACAGACCTTTGATGCGCCAGACGTGGCATCGGTTCCACGATGGGTACGCTAAGCGTGTCGCCCGTGTGACCCGGAAGGCGGAGAGCCGATGGACGACCAGCCCGAGGTCGGGCGTCCGAATTACAGCGCCAGCGCCTCGCGGCCGGCACCCACCGCGCTGGGGGTTGCCGCATCCGTCCAGGAGGAGCCCAGGATCCCGATCCGGGCGGCGCTGGCGGCGTTCGCCGCGCTGCTGCCGTGGGCCTGGACGGTGGGCCTGGTCCCGCTGCCGATGCTGGTCATGTTCCTGTCCGCGCTGCTCGCCCTGCGCCTGAGCCGGCGGGCCCGGGCCGCCTCCGCCTCGCGGCTGGAGACGGTGATGGCGCTGGGCGCGATGCTGGCCGCGGCGGTCTTCGTCTTCATCCAGCTGGCGGTGACGTTCGGCCAGTACTTCGTGTACCACGGCAGCGTCGGGTCGATCATCGACTTCTATCTCTACACCCCGTGAGAGTGGGGAATACCACACCGGCTCCAGCCGTTGAGTCCGCTGTGGGTTTCCCGCGATCGCTTCGTCCCCGTGTCCGGTAAGTGGCTTCGCGCATGCCGTTCGCCATGCGAGAATGAACAGGTTCGGGGCGGGGCGAGACGGGAGGCGTCCGACGCGCGGACCAGCCACCTTGATGGTGGCTCGGACCGGTGCTAAGGTCCCTCCCCCCGTTTTGACCTCACCGGCATGCCCTGGGTAGGCTCGTCGCCGTGCCAGGGGTGTCCCCCCGGCTCCTCCTGCCTGCGCACCGTCCGTGCGTGTGCCGGGTGCGGCGGTCGCCGCCGCCGGGCTCACCGGGAAGACAGCAGGGGTCTGTGGGTCGCGACACGCCCGACCTCGTGGACCGGACGTCCCGGGTATAACCGGACATCGCGGGCCACGGCAAGAGGTGCGCGACAAGTAGACAAGCAGGAACTCGACGCGAAACCGAGAGGTAGTAGCACTCCGCGCCCGGGGTCGCCCACGCGGAGACTTAGAACGAAAGGGAAGGCCAAGACCTAGTGCCTACCATTCAGCAGTTGGTCCGCAAGGGCCGGCAGGACAAGGTTGTGAAGAACAACACTCCTGCGCTCAAGGGGTCCCCGCAGCGCCGCGGCGTCTGCACCCGCGTGTACACCACCACGCCCAAGAAGCCGAACTCGGCGCTGCGCAAGGTGGCCCGCGTGAAGCTCTCCTCCGGCATCGAGGTCACGGCCTACATCCCGGGCGTCGGCCACAACCTGCAGGAGCACTCCATCGTGCTGGTGCGCGGCGGCCGTGTGAAGGACCTGCCGGGCGTGCGGTACAAGATCGTCCGCGGCTCGCTGGACACGCAGGGTGTGAAGAACCGCAAGCAGGCCCGCAGCCGCTACGGCGCCAAGAAGGAGAAGTCCTAATGCCTCGTAAGGGTCCTGCCCCGAAGCACCCGGTCGTCATCGACCCGGTCTACAACTCGCCCCTGGTCACCTCGCTGGTGAACAAGGTGCTGCTGGACGGCAAGCGCTCCACCGCCGAGCGCATCGTCTACGGCGCCCTGGAAGGCTGCCGCGAGAAGACCGGCACCGACCCGGTGATCACGCTCAAGCGCGCGCTGGACAACGTCAAGCCGACCCTGGAAGTCAAGTCCCGCCGCGTCGGCGGTGCGACCTACCAGGTCCCGATCGAGGTCCGCGCCGGCCGCAGCACCACGCTGGCCCTGCGCTGGCTCGTCGGCTACTCCCGGCAGCGCCGCGAGAAGACCATGACCGAGCGCCTGATGAACGAGCTCCTGGACGCCTCCAACGGCCTGGGTGCCTCCGTCAAGCGCCGCGAGGACACGCACAAGATGGCGGACGCGAACAAGGCGTTCGCGCACTACCGCTGGTAACCCCGGTAGCCGAGACCGCAGAAAGTAGCTGAGCGAAATGGCCCCCAACGCCGTTGACCTGGCCAAGGTCCGCAACATCGGGATCATGGCCCACATCGACGCGGGCAAGACCACGACGACCGAGCGCATCCTGTACTACACGGGCATGAGCTACAAGATCGGCGAGGTCCACGACGGCGCTGCCACCACCGACTGGATGGAGCAGGAGCAGGAGCGTGGCATCACGATCACCTCCGCTGCTGTCACCTGTCACTGGGCGGTGGACGGCGTCGACAACACCATCAACATCATCGACACCCCCGGGCACGTCGACTTCACCGTCGAGGTGGAGCGGTCCTTGCGCGTGCTCGACGGCGCGGTCGCGGTGTTCGACGGCGTGGCCGGCGTGGAGCCGCAGTCCGAGACCGTGTGGCGGCAGGCCGACCGGTACGGCGTCCCGCGGATCTGCTTCATCAACAAGCTGGACCGCACCGGCGCGGAGTTCCACCGCTGCGTGGACATGATCGTCACCCGCCTGCAGGCCACCCCGCTGGTCATGCAGCTGCCGATCGGCGCCGAGGCGGACTTCAAGGGCGTCATCGACCTGGTGAAGATGAAGGCCCTGGTCTGGAGCACCGAGACCAAGCTCGGTGAGGCCTACGACGAGGTCGACATCCCGGACACCCACACCGAGGCCGCCGACGAGTGGCGCGGCCGGCTGCTGGAGACCATCGCCGAGGCCGACGACGAGATGATGGAGCTGTACCTGGAGGGCAAGGAGCCCACCACGGAGCAGCTGTACGCCGCCATCCGCCGGGCCACCCTGGCCTCCGCGCTGAACCCGGTGTTCTGCGGGACCGCGTTCAAGAACAAGGGCGTGCAGCCCCTGCTCGACGCGATCGTGCGCTACCTGCCCTCGCCGCTGGACGTGGACGCCATCGACGGCCACAAGGTGGGCGACGAGGAGACGGTGCTGCACCGCAAGCCCTCGGACGACGAGCCGATGTCGGCGCTGGCGTTCAAGATCATGAGCGACCCGCACCTGGGCAAGCTCACGTTCGTGCGCGTCTACTCCGGCGTGCTCGCGGCCGGCGGCACCTACCTGAACTCGGTGAAGGGCCGCAAGGAGCGCATCGGCAAGATCTACCGCATGCACGCCAACAAGCGTGAGGAGATCGAGTCGGTGGGCGCCGGCGACATCGTCGCGGTCATGGGCCTGAAGGACACCACCACCGGGGAGACGCTCGCCGACCAGGCGAACCCGATCATCCTGGAGTCGATGACCTTCCCGGCCCCGGTGATCCACGTCGCCATCGAGCCCAAGACCAAGTCCGACCAGGAGAAGCTGGGCACCGCGATCCAGCGCCTGGCCGAGGAGGACCCGTCCTTCCAGGTCCGCACGGACGAGGAGACCGGCCAGACCGTGATCTCCGGCATGGGCGAGCTCCACCTGGAGATCCTGGTGGACCGCATGCGCCGGGAGTTCAAGGTCGAGGCCAACGTCGGCAAGCCGCAGGTGGCCTACCGCGAGACGATCCGCCGCGCGGTGCCGAAGGTCGAGTACACGCACAAGAAGCAGACCGGTGGCTCCGGTCAGTACGCCTCCGTGATCATCTCGCTGGAGCCGCTGGCCGACGGCGAGCCGGGCGCGGAGGGCTACGAGTTCGTCAACGCCGTCACCGGCGGGCGCATCCCGAAGGAGTACATCCCCTCGGTCGACGCCGGCTGCCAGGACGCGATGGAGTTCGGCGTGCTCGCCGGCTTCCCGCTGACCGGCGTGAAGGTGACGCTGCTGGACGGCAAGTACCACGAAGTCGACTCCTCCGAGATGGCGTTCAAGGTCGCCGGCTCGATGGCGTTCAAGGAAGCGGCCCGCAAGGCCGACCCGGCGCTGCTGGAGCCGATGATGGCGGTCGAGGTCACCACGCCCGAGGACTACATGGGCGACGTGATCGGCGACCTGAACTCCCGCCGTGGCCAGATCCAGGCCATGGAGGAGCGGTTCGGCTCCCGGGTCGTCAAGGCCCTGGTTCCGCTGAGCGAGATGTTCGGCTACGTCGGGGACCTGCGGTCCAAGACGTCCGGCCGGGCCTCGTACAGCATGCAGTTCGACTCCTACGCCGAGGTTCCCCGGAACGTGTCGGAGGAGATCGTCAAGAAGGCGCGCGGCGAGTAGCCCAAGCCGTCGGCGGAGTCCGGCTCACCTTCGCGTGGCCGGACCCCGCTGAGAATCCGTAGAAACGCCGCCAGGGAATCCATCCCCGGTGCGCACCTCACCAGTCCACAGGAGGACAACGTGGCGAAGGCGAAGTTCGAGCGGAACAAGCCGCACGTCAACATCGGCACCATCGGTCACATCGACCACGGCAAGACGACGCTGACCGCGGCCATCACCAAGGTTCTGCACGACGCTCACCCGGACCTGAACCCCTACACCCCGTTCGACCAGATCGACAAGGCGCCCGAAGAGCGTCAGCGCGGTATCACCATCTCCATCGCGCACGTCGAGTACCAGACCGACAAGCGCCACTACGCGCACGTCGACTGCCCCGGTCACGCGGACTACATCAAGAACATGATCACCGGCGCGGCCCAGATGGACGGCGCGATCCTGGTCGTGGCCGCCACCGACGGCCCGATGCCGCAGACCAAGGAGCACGTGCTCCTGGCCCGCCAGGTCGGCGTCCCCTACATCGTGGTGGCGCTGAACAAGTCGGACATGGTCGACGACGAGGAGATCCTGGAGCTCGTCGAGCTCGAGGTCCGCGAGCTGCTCTCGGAGTACGAGTTCCCGGGCGACGACCTTCCGGTCATCCGGGTCTCGGCGCTCAAGGCGCTGGAGGGCGACCCGGAGTGGTCGGCCAAGCTCCTGGAGCTGATGGCGGCCGTCGACGAGTCGATCCCGCAGCCCGAGCGCGAGATCGACAAGCCGTTCCTGATGCCGATCGAGGACGTGTTCACGATCACCGGCCGCGGCACCGTGGTCACCGGTCGTATCGAGCGCGGCATCATCAAGGTCAACGAGACCGTCGACATCATCGGCATCCGCACCGACAAGCAGACCACCACGGTCACCGGTGTGGAGATGTTCCGCAAGCTGCTCGACGAGGGCCAGGCCGGTGAGAACGTCGGTCTGCTGCTGCGCGGCATCAAGCGTGACGACGTCGAGCGCGGCCAGGTCGTGATCAAGCCGGGCACGACCACCCCGCACACCAACTTCGACGCGAACGTGTACATCCTGTCCAAGGACGAGGGTGGCCGCCACACGCCGTTCTTCAACAACTACCGTCCGCAGTTCTACTTCCGGACGACCGACGTGACCGGCGTCGTGACCCTCCCCGAGGGCACCGAGATGGTCATGCCGGGCGACAACACCGAGATGGCCGTCGAGCTGATCCAGCCGATCGCCATGGAGGAGGGCCTGCGGTTCGCCATCCGTGAGGGTGGCCGCACCGTCGGTGCCGGTCGCGTGGTGAAGATCACGAAGTAAGTGCTGCGCGGCCCATGCGGCCGCAGGGCACTGGCGAAGGCCCCCGGAGCTTGAAGCTCCGGGGGCCTTCGCGCGCCGGCGGGGCTCCGCTCAGCCGGCATGGCACGCGGCCATGAGGCGTTCGCACTCCTCGAGCCATTCCAGGCCGACGATGGCGACGACCGGCTCGTCGTCTTCGGTGACGTAGACCGGGCGCCGGGTGACCCGGGCTTCCTCGACGAGGTCGGGGAACAGGGCGCGGGCGTCGTCGAGGGTGTAGGTGGCTTCGGCTTCCATGGCGTGACGGTATGCCCGGGTCCGCGGCGGATCCGGGATCGACACGAACGCCGGGGGCCGCGGGGCGGATCAGCCTTCGCGGCGACGCGGGGATGGTCGGGATCGCGGGCCTCGCCCAGGCCCTGAGGCGTCGCCGGCGGCCGTCGGCGCAGAATTTCCCACCCGAGTCACCCGATACTGTGCCCTATATCACATCTCAAAATGAACTCCGGGTATGCCCACGCCCCGATTTCCCAAAACCCCCAGGCCTGGGCCATACTGTTGAGGTTGCTCGACCGTCCGCGCCCGCTTCCGGGTGCGCGGGGGTTCCGGGCCGTCCTCGATGAGGAGCGGCTAGGGCCCCGGTAGAGGTCGGGCAGTCTCGCGGAATCAGGGTTTCGCAGGAGCGGCGATGAGTCGCGCCCGGCGGATCCGCACGTCGGCCCGGGCGACACGCCCGACCGCGTGGACCGGAGGATGCGGGACAAGCAGGACAGGCTTCGCGGGACACACAGGTTGTGGAACGCGGCAAACCCGGTGGTCAGGTGGGTCCACAACCGCCGATCGCCGGGATGCGTTGATGCGAGCAGACCCCGGCACCGATCGGGGGCGGCCGACGCAGACGCCGGACAACAGGTCCAGGAAAGACTGAAGGATAAGGAACCAAGCAGCCATGGCGGGACAGAAGATCCGCATCAGGCTCAAGGCCTACGACCACGAGGTGATCGACTCCTCGGCGAAGAAGATCGTCGAGACCGTGATCCGCACTGGTGCGCAGGTCGCCGGCCCGGTGCCGCTGCCGACCGAGAAGAACGTGTACTGCGTCATCCGCTCGCCGCACAAGTACAAGGACTCGCGCGAGCACTTCGAGATGCGCACGCACAAGCGTCTGATCGACATTCTCGACCCGACCCCCAAGACGGTGGACTCGCTCATGCGGCTCGACCTGCCGGCGGGCGTCGACATCGAGATCAAGCTCTGAGGGCGGCCGGCACATGGGTAAGCAGATTAAGGGCGTCCTGGGCGAGAAGCTCGGCATGACCCAGGTCTGGGACGAGAACAACCGGGTGGTCCCGGTGACGGTCGTCAAGGCCGGGCCGTGCGTCGTGACGCAGATCCGCAAGCAGGAGGTCGACGGCTACGAGGCCGTGCAGATCGCCTACGGGGCCGTGAAGCCCACCAAGGTCAACAAGCCCGAGGCCGGGCACTTCGCGAAGGCCGGCGTCACGCCGCGCCGCTACCTCGTGGAGATCCGGACCACCGACGCCGCCGAGTACGAGCTCGGCCAGGAGATCACCGCCGAGACCTTCGGCGCCGGTCAGCTGGTCGACGTCTCCGGCACCTCCAAGGGCCACGGGTTCGCCGGTGTCATGAAGCGCCACAACTTCCGGGGCCTGGGCGCCGGACACGGTGTGCAGCGCAAGCACCGCTCGCCCGGTTCCATCGGCGCCTGCGCGACCCCCGGCCGCGTCTTCAAGGGCGTGCGCATGGCCGGCCGCATGGGCTCGGTGCGCGTGACCGTCCAGAACCTCACCGTCCAGGCCGTGGACGCCGAGAAGGGCCTGATCCTGCTCAAGGGTGCCATCCCCGGCCCCAACGGCGGGCTGGTCCTGGTCAAGACCTCGGCCAAGAAGGGAGCCTGACCATGACGCAGGTTGTCAACGTCGACCTCCCCGGCGAGATCTTCGACGTCCAGACCAACATCCCGCTGATCCACCAGGTCGTGGTGGCGCAGCTGGCCGCGGCCCGTCAGGGCACGCACAAGACCAAGACCCGCGGCGAGGTGTCCGGCGGTGGCAAGAAGCCCTACCGCCAGAAGGGCACCGGCCGGGCCCGTCAGGGTTCGACCCGCGCGCCGCAGTTCACCGGCGGTGGCGTCGTCCACGGCCCGGTGCCGCGTGACTACGCCCAGCGCACCCCGAAGAAGATGAAGGCCGCCGCCCTGCGCGGGGCCCTGTCGGACCGGGCGCGCGACGGCCGCGTGATCGTGGTCGACCGGCTGGTGGAGGGCGACGTCCCGAACACCAAGTCCGCCGTGTCGCTGATCAAGGGCGTGACCGAGCACAAGCACGTGCTCGTCGTCCTGCAGCGCACCGACGAGGTCTCCTACAAGAGCCTCCGGAACGTCCCGACCGTGCACCTGCTCGACGTCGGCCAGCTGAACACCTACGACGTGCTCGTCAACGACGCCGTCGTGTTCACGCAGGGC
>JABFXP010000095.1 GCA_013361685.1 Catenulispora sp. | reverse complement strand
CGTTGGTCGTACCAGCGGTTGAGCATGCCGGGGAGCTCGCTGCGGAGGAATTGGAACATCACTACGGATTCGGCGAGGCGGCGGCCTGCGGGGGTTTCGGCGCCGACTACGGCTACGCCTTCGGTGAGGCTGGCTTCCCAGCGGGCGAGGATGGCGTCGCGGTGGAGGATCGCGTCTTGCCAGACCTCGTTCAGGACGCGGTAGCGGTCGCGGCGGGAGCCGGGGTCGCGTTCGCGGGTGACCAGGCCGATTTGGGTCAGGTAGCGGATGGCGCCGGAGACTGCGGCCGGGGAGATGTCGAGTTTTTCGGCGAGTTGCTGGGATGTCAGGCGGCCGTTGTCGGTGGTGAGCAGGGCGGCGAACACGCGGGAGGGCATGCGGGGGATGCCGCTGTCGGTCAGCACGGTGGCGAAGCGCTCTATGTACGCCAGGAGCTGGGCCGGGTCCGGTGTGGGGGGTTCGTCCTTGCTCATGAGTCCAAAATAGCGGCTGGGCTTGCGGTTTCATAACATTCATAAAATTCTGAAAGTTGGAGTAGCCTGGGGGCATGACGACAGCGATCAGCGTGTCCGGCCTGGTGAAGACGTTTGGTCCGACACGTGCGCTCGACGGCTTGGACTTGCGCGTCGAGGAGGGTGAAGTCCTGGGATTCCTGGGACCTAACGGGGCTGGGAAGTCGACGACCATCCGGGTGCTGCTGGGCCTGATCCGTGCGAACTCCGGGAGTGTGGAGCTGCTCGGCGGGGACCCGTGGCGGGATCGGGTGGCGCTGCACAAGCGGCTGGCTTATGTCCCCGGTGATGTCACGTTGTGGCGGAACCTCTCCGGAGGGGAGGTCATCGATCTGCTCGGGGGGCTGCATGGCGGTGTGGACGTCAGGCGGCGGGCCGATCTGCTGGAGCGGTTCGAGCTCGATCCCACGAAGAAGGGCGGGCAGTACTCCAAGGGCAATCGGCAGAAGGTGGCGTTGATCGCCGCCTTGGCCTCGGATGTGGAGTTGCTGGTCTTCGACGAGCCGACGTCCGGGCTGGATCCGCTGATGGAGGACGTGTTCCGGCAGTGCGTCGGTGAGGAGCGTGAGCGCGGGCGCACCATTCTGCTGTCCAGCCACATTTTGTCCGAGGTCGAGGCGCTGTGCGATCGGGTGAACATCATCCGGGCCGGCAAGAGCGTGGAGACCGGGACGCTCGCCGAGCTGCGGCACCTGACGCGGACCACCGTTGAGGCCGAGTTGAGCGGGCCGCCGTCCGGCGTGGAGGACTTGGCCGGCGTCCACGACCTGAAGACCGACGGCGCCAAGGTCACCTGCCAGGTCGACACCGACCGCCTCGACGGGTTGCTCAAGGCCCTGACCGCGGTCGGCGTGCGGACCCTGGTGAGCCGGCCGCCGACGCTGGAGGAGCTGTTCCTGCGGCACTACGAACCCGAGGGTGCGGACCGGTGACGAACTCAGACGAACGCTCCTCGGCTCCGGCGGGAACGGAGCTGGAGACCGGGGCACGCACGAAGCTGGAAGCAGCAGGGGGCGCCGGGGGTCCGAACGGCGAGTCGGAGCCTGGTCGTGAAGCGGGAGGGAAGTCCGCCCGGACAGGCACCGACAGCGGTCTCAAAACCCTGATCAAGCTGGCCGTCCGGCGTGACCGCATCATGCTTCCGGTGTGGGTCTACGCGCTGATGGCGACCGTCGGCAGCACCGCCTACTCGCTGAAGAAGCTGTATCCGAACCAGGCCGACCGCGACCAGCTGGCCACCAGCATCGCTTCCAACCCGTCGCTCAGGGCCTTGTACGGGCCGCTGTACGACACCCATAGCCTCGGCGCCCTGACCGCCTGGCGTGTACTGGGCTTCGGCGGCCTGCTGATCGGCATCATGGCGATGCTGCTGGTCACCCGGCACACCCGCGCCGAAGAGGAGTCCGGGCGGCTGGAGCTGCTGGGTTCCGGCGCGGTCGGGCGCAACGCGCCGCTGACCGCAGCCCTCTACATCGCCACAAGTGCCTGCTTCGGCATCGGCGCGGTGGCCGCGATCGTGATGATCCTGTTCGGGGAGGCCTGGACCGGGGCGGTGACGTTCGGCGCGTGCCTGTTCGCCGTGGGCGTGGCGATCGCCGGGACGCAGGCGGTGGCGGTGCAGCTCACCGAGACCGGCCGGGCCGCCAACGGGATCGGCGCGCTGATTCTGGGCCTGGCGTATCTGTTGCGGACCGTCGGCGACTCGGCCGGGTCCGGTGGCGGCGCCGAGTGGGTGGCGTGGCTGTCGCCGTTCGGCTGGATCGAGCGGGTGCATCCGTGGGCCGGGAACCGGTGGTGGGTGATCGCGCTGACGCTGGCCGCCGGTGCGGTCGCGGCCGCTGTCGGCTACCGGCTGCAGGGCGCGCGGGACCTCGGCAGCGGACTGTTGCCGCAGCGTCCGGGTCCGGCGGCCGCGGGGCCGGGGTTGCGGGGCGTGTTCGGGCTCGGGCGGCGCTTGCAGCAGCCGGCGTTGTTCGGGTGGATGGCCGGGCTGCTGGGGTTCGGCGTCGTGCTGGGCTTCCTGGCCAAGGGCATCGACCAGCTGCTCAAGGACAACAAGCAGGTCGAGGACGTCATCTCCCGGTACGGCGGCGCGCAGGGCCTCACCGACTCCTACCTGGCCACGTCGGTCAGCTTCCTGGGGATGGCGGCGGCGTTCTACGCCGTGCAGGCGGTGGCGCGGTTGCGCAGTGAGGAGACTTCCGGGCGGGCCGAGCCCGTGCTGTCCACCTCCGCCGGGCGGCTGGCGTGGGCCGGCAGTCATCTGGTCTATCCGGCTGTCGGCAGCGCGCTGGTGATGGCCTGCGCCGGGCTCGGCGTGGGGATCGGCGCCGGGGCGGTGCTCGGGGACTTCTGGGGCTGGGTCGGGCGGATGCTGCGGGCCGGGCTGATCACCACGCCGGCGCTGTGGATCATCGCGGCGGTCGGGGTGGCGCTGTTCGGGCTGGTGCCGAAGTGGACGGCGGCGGTGTACGGGGTGCTCGGCCTGCTGGTGTTCATCGCGTATCTGGGGCCGGCGATCAACGCCTCGCAGTGGCTGCTGGACCTGACGCCGTTCACCCACATCCCGAAGGTCCCCGGCGGGGTGTTCCGCTGGGCGCCGCTGGTGTGGATGACGGTGGTCGCCGCGGTGCTGGCCGGGGCCGGGCTCGGCGGGCTGCGACGCAGGGACATGGCATCGGCCTGACGCTGCCCGCTGCCCGCTGCCGAACAGGACGCCGGTCTGCTACCGTTGATGCCATGAAGCGCGCCATGCAGACGACGACGCCGGACTCCGTCCCGGCGCGCTGACTCCTGAAGCGTTAACGAAGCCCCGGGGCGATCGCCCCGGGGCTTCGTCGTGTGCCGGGACTCTCGCCCCACCTGTTGCTGACGAACAGCACGAACAGCGATGAGGAGAGGTCCCATGAGCGAGAACCTGCCCGACCACCTGC
>JABFXP010000892.1 GCA_013361685.1 Catenulispora sp. | reverse complement strand
CACCAGCACGTTCTTCACCCACTGCCGCGGCCGCGCCGCCAGCACCAGGGCCACCGGCAGCGACGGACGCTTGCGCAGGTCGGCGGGGAGATCCGCGGTGGCCTGGGCCGCCGCGGGCTGAGGATTCGGCACCTGCTGCTCAGCCGACTGGGTAGGGAGGGATGTCACCGGGCAAACCTATCGGATCCATGAATCGCGGAACGTAACCAGTTCGGACCAAACCCGGTCCACTTCGTGATCGAGGTCTGCCAGCGACCCGTTGTTGGTGATCACGTGATCCGCCGCCGCCAACCGGTCCGCCCGCGAGGCCTGCGCCGCCATCCGCGCGGCCGCGTCCGCACGGGACATGCCGCGGTTGGCGAGCAGTCGCGCGTACCGGACCTCGTCGTCGGCGTCGACCACGATGACCGCCGCGTATCCACGGTCTGCTCCGCCCTCGACCAACAGCGGAATATCGTAGACGACGATGCCGCCCGGCGGAGCCGAAGCGGCCCATTCGGCCATCAGTGCGGCCACCCGGGGGTGCACGATGGCGTTGAGCGCGGCCCGGCGGTCCGCGTCGGCGAAGACGATGGCGCCGAGCTTGGCGCGGTCCAGAGCGCCGTCCGGCCCGACGACTTCCGGGCCGAATTCCTTCACGACTTCTTCAAAGCCCTCGGTGCCGGGCTCGACCACGAGCCGGGCGGCCCGGTCGGCGTCGACGACGGTGGCGCCGTGTTGCGCGAGGCGTTTCAGGACTTCGCTCTTGCCGGAGCCGATGCCTCCGGTGAGGCCGACGTTGAGCGTGGCCGGGGATTCCGAGGATTCCGGCGTGGCCGGGGACGCCGACCCGGTCGAGTCGTCCGGGCTGGCTGCGCCCGCTGAGCCGTCCATGGAGCTCCGTTCGTTTCGCGATCGCCGTCCCCAGAAGGCTAACGTTGCGATGCACTCTTGGGGTCACCACCTGCCAGGAACGGATGCCGATGGACAAGCCGCCCTCCCCCGCCGCGGACGGGCCCGCGCACGAGGTCTCGAACAGGGCTGCGAACTCCGCGGACGGGAACGGCAGCGGAACCGGCCCCCGGACCGCCGCCCGCTGGAAGGCCGTCGCGGGATCGGCGGCGCTGGCGCTCGGGGTGTTCGCGGTGGGCTACGGCTGCACCGGAGGCTCGGCCCCGGTCGCGGACAAGCCGGGGCCGCCGGTGACCGTGACGAGCCAGACCCCCGAGCCGCCGACCAAGGTCGGCACGCCGCCGCCGGACCGGACCAGACCGTCGACGGCGGCCTGCGCGACCCGGCGCCGGTCGGCCGGCTGGGCCGCGTCTGAGAACGCCCAGCACGGCGACGCGTCCTGGCGGGCCAGCTACGAGACCGACTCCTCGATAGTGGCCGGCTACCTGGACCAGGTCAGCGCGGCCTGCGGCGACACGCTGGGGCTGCACCTGTCCGGCTACGTGTCCACGGCGTCGGTCACCGCCTACCGGATGGGCTGGTACGGCGGCGCGGGCGGCCGCGTGGTGTGGAGCACGCCGAAGGTGCCGGTGAGCGCGAGCCAGGTGAAGAACTCCGGCGCGCCGACCTACACCGTCGAGGCCTCCTGGCCGGTCGCGGCGCGGATCCCGATCACCGAGGCGTGGACGCCCGGTTATTACCTGCTGGTGGTGCGGGCGAAGCCGCACGACGCGGGCGACGCGATCCCGCTGGTGGTCCGCGACGACAGCGACGGCAACGGAGCGCCGGGCAGCGGGAGCTCGCCGCTGCTGCTTCAGGCGTCGGTGCTGACGTACCAGGCCTACAACAATTACGGAAAGTACAGCCTCTACTACGGACCGAAGGACCAGTCGAGCAAGCGCACCGACCGTTCGCGGGTGGCCTCGTTCGATCGGCCTTCGAACGGCGACGGCTACCAGGCGCCGTTCCTCTATGACATCCCGCTGGTCCAGGAGGCCGAGAAGCTGGGGCTGGACGTCGACTACACGACGGACGTCGACGTGGACCGCCGGCCCAGCCAGGTGGCGTCCCACAAGGCGCTGCTGATCGGCGGCCATTCGGAGTACTGGACCCGCCGGATGTACGACGCCGCGGTCTACGCCCGGGACAACGGGACCAACATCGCGTTCTTCGGCGCGAACGAGGTGTACTGGCACGCGCGCCTGGAGCCCTCCCCGGCCGGACCGGACCGGCGGATGGTGGTCTACCGTCAGGCGAGCGAGGATCCCCTCGCCAAGACCGACCCGGCGCAGGCGACGGTGCTGTGGGACTCGCGGGAGCTGCAACGGCCGGAAGCGACCCTGGTCGGGCCCGCCTACGGCGAACTCGGCGCGAACGGCGGCGCGTTCCGGATCCTGCAGCCGGACTCGTGGATCCTGGCCGGCACCGGTGCCGCGAAGGACCAGGTGCTGAAGGACTCGCTCGGCGGCGAGTACGACACGGTGAAGAACGACCTCTCCACGCCTCCCGACATCGACGTCATAGCGGCGGCGCCGATCCTGTTCAGCAGCCAGCCGACGATGGCGACCATGTCGTACTACTCGGCGCCGTCCGGGGCCGGGGTGTTCGCAGGCGGCATGACGTATTGGGACTGCCAGCTGGCCGGGGAATGCAAGAACCACGACGTGGACCCGGGCACCTCGAAGCTGCTGGCGGCCATGACCGACAACGTGTTGCGAGACTTCGCGCAGGGCCCGGCCGGGAGGCGGCATCCGTCCGCGCACCGCCCGGCGCCGGGAGCCCGGGCTCTGATCTCCTCGGCGGCGGCGCAGAGCGACGTCGGCGTCGGACCGCCCACCCCGGCCGGATAACATCACGGAACGGCTTGTCAGTAGCCTGTCAGCACCCCCGCACGGCCACGGCCGAACAGATTGGCGGCGCGAGGCAACCTGACGGCGCCTTGGATGCGTCAATGGGGTGAGTGGGGTCGCGGCGGGAGCTTCGGTGCCCGTGGCGAGACAACGGAACAGGAGTCTGGGAGTGCGGGCACGCTTGCTGGCGCGATTCGGGGCGCTTCGGGTGCGGGCGGCATGACGGCGGACGCCATGGCTCCCGGGTCGGTGGGCGACCCGGGGGCGGACGGGGTACGCGGTGCGGGCGCGGAGGCGGGCAGCGACGACGGGGTCGGTGCTGATGCCGGTGCTGTCGCCAGTGCTGGTGTCGGCGCTGGTGTAGGCGCCGCTGCCGATGCTGTGCTGCCGAGCGTGGCCGAGGCTGTGCTGCCGAGCGTGGCCGAGGCTGTGCTTGCGCTGGCTGAGACGATCGCCGTGGAGGCCGATGGGGATGCTGCGGCAGCGGCTGAAGCCGTCGCTGAGGCGGAGGCCGTCGCTCAGGCTGAAGCCGAGGTCGTCGCCGAGGAGGTCGGCGCGGCGGCGGTGGCCGTCGCCCAGGCTGGAGCCGACGCTGCCGCCGAGGAGGTCGGCGCAGAGGCGGTAGCCGAACCTGCGGCCGAGGTCGTCGCCGACGTTGAGCATGCCGATGAGTCAGCCCCCGCAATCACCGTGGCGATGCCTGTCGCTCCGGAGCCTGAATCAGCCTCGGATCATGAGAGCCGGGCGCCCGAATCAGCAGCCCCCGCGCCGGTACCGATCGCCGAAGGCGGACTCACGTTCGCCATCGAAGTCGCGCGACCTGTCCAGCCCCCCATCGCAGCGCCTGCACCGCAGCTGCCGCAACCGCCGATTTCCACTCCCCCGCCCTTCTTCCCCGAGCCTCAGGCACCGCCCCACGCCCCGCCCACCCTCCCGCGCACCGCCAACCGCTCCCCGCTCGACGCCCTCAACCTCTGGCGCGGCGTCTCCCGCTCCGGCCGCGCCACCCGCCTGGGCCTGGCAGCCGCCGTCGTCATCGCCTGCGCCGCAGACCTGCCGGGACCCCGCTCAGCGCCGGTGATCGACGACCAGCAAGCCTCCGTGACCACCCACGGCCGGATGCACACCGACGGGCCGAACCCGGTCGACTCCGGGAAGTCCAGCCACACCAACGGGGAAATCCTCCCCTCCGGCGGCTTGAAGTCCGGCGAGCCCGACTGCTCGGCGACCCACCCGGCCGGCTGGCTGCGCGAGGAGAACCAGATCCCCGGCACGACCGCGTGGCAGGACGCGAAGCACACGCGCGCCGGATCGGTGAACGGATATCTGAGCCGGGCCAGCGTGCAGTGCGGCGACACGGTGACCGCGTACCTGAGCTCTCCGGTGCCGGTGTCGGGTGCGACGTTGTCGGCCTACCGGATGGGGTTCTACAACGGCGCCGGCGGCCGGCTGGTCTGGCAGACCAAGCACCTGAGCCTGGGCCCGCAGGCGCAGGCCACGGTGACGGGCTCGGACCTGCTGACCGAGGCGCCGTGGAAGGCGACGCTGACGTTCCACATCACCGGGCAGTGGACGCCGGGCTACTACCTGCTGGTGGTGCGCGCGCCGGGGCAGACCGCGTCGTCGATCCCGCTGGTGGTGCGGGCCGACGGGGACGCCGCGCCGCTGGGGTTCCAGGCCAGTGTGCTGACGTACCAGGCGTACAACACCTTCGGCGGGCACTCGGCGTACGCCGACGCCGCGAACAAGGCGGCGCCCAGCACCGTGGTGAGCTTCGACCGTCCTTACGAGGACGGCGGCTACTACTCGCCGTACCAGTACGAGCTGCCGCTGATCCGCGAGATGGAGAAGCTCGGCATCGATGTGGACTACTTCACCGACTTGGACGCCGATGCCGACCCGGGTCAGCTGAAGCTGCACAAGGGTGTCGTGACCGGCGGCCACTCGGAGTACTGGACCAAACGGATGTACGACGGCGCTGTCGCCGCCCGGCAGGCCGGTGTGAATCTGGCCTTCTTCGGCGCGAACGGCGTCTACACCGCGGCGCGTCTGACCGGCTCCCCGCTGGGTCCGGACCGGCGCGTGGTGATCCGCCGCACGACGGCCGGCGACAGTGTGGCGGCCGCCGACCCGTCGCAGGCCACGGTGAACTGGGCCGAGCCGCCGCTGAGCCGCCCGGAGACCGCGCTGATCGGCCAGGGTTACGGCTATCTGGGCGCGAACGGCTCGCTGCGGGTGCTGCACCCCGGCTCGTGGATCTTCGCCAGTACGAACGTCGCTCTCGGCCAGGTGCTGCGCAACACCGTCGGCGGCGAGTACGACCAGGTGGACGTGAACAAGCCGACGACGCCGCGCGACATAGACGTGCTGGCCGCGATGCCCATACGGTTCGCGAACGGCCACGCCGGCATGGCCACCACGACGTACTACGTGGCGACATCTCAGGCGGGCATCTTCGACGCGGGCACGACCTACTGGCCGTGTGTGATGACCGGCGACTGCCTGCACCTGGCGCCGACGCCGCCGGAGTCACGGCAGGTGATAACGACGATGACGGACAACGTCCTGACCGCGTTCGCCGCGGGCCCGGCAGGGCTGGCACACCCGTCGACCCCGAACCTGCCGCCGTCAGCGGAGGGGCTGGTCGGGTCGGCGAAGGAGCCGGGGGATGTCTCGTTGCGGAGCTACTGAGGGGCGGGGCGGGTTTTCGGCGACCGGCCGACCTGCCCCTCCTCATCCGGGACTGACCTCGGACAGTGCCAGCTTCCTGGACAAGACCCTGGGCCGCGGGCATCCTGGGATTGGCGCAGCCGACGCCTAGCCCGAGGCAGTCCTACCCAGCGGGAGCCGACACCGGGCGGAGGGGGGAACACTCCCGGCTGGATCGTCGCGTGCGTTCTCCGTCGTCAGCGAACCGCGCCGAGCTGGGCGGTGTGTGGACGAGGAGTCCTGACATGCCCAAGAACAAGGATCTCAAGCGGCTCGTGCGCGCCCGGATGGCCGCGACCGGTGAGTGCTACACCGAGGCACTCGCGCACCTGGCCGCCGAACGGAGTCAGGGAGCCGCGGATGTCGCGGACGCCCCGGACGACGCTGTTTCCGCTGAGCCCGCGCCCGCCCTCGCGCCCTTGCCGGGCTGGTTCATGGCCGGTAGCACGCCCGCCGCTTATGAGTTCGGCCTCGCCGCGGATCCCAACCCCGCTGGTCTGCCGGTCGCCCGTCTCCGAGCCCGCGCACAGGCAGAGGACCGCCTGGACGCGGCATCCTTCGGCACCATGATGCAAAGGGTGTCAGCGCACAGTTACCGCGGCACCCGGCTGCGGCTCGCTGGCCTGATCCGGACGTTCGCGGTCGACTGGGCCGCGCTGTGGCTGCGCGTTGACGGCCCGAGCGGCATGCTGGCGTTCGACAACATGCGTCATCGGGCGCCGCAGGGCACCACCGACTGGGCCGAGGCGGAGATCGTCCTCGACGTTCCCGAGCAGGCCACGACCGTGAACTTCGGCCTGGTGCTGGCAGGGCCGGGCGCCGCCGAAGTCACAGGGCTGGGCCTCGCGATCGTCGACGAGACCGTCAGCCTGACCGGACCCGGAGCCGTCGTAATCCCTGATTCACCGCAGAACCTGGACTTTGTCGCTCGGCCCTCGGCGCACTAGCCTCGCGGCCGAGCAACCCCTCACGTCTTTGAGGGCGAGCTCCCCGGCGCCGAATCAGCAGGCGGAGCAGAACTCGGCGGGTTCGGGTTGGCGGGCGGGGCAGAACTCGGCGCGCTCGGGTTCGCCGGCGGCGCGGAACCCGGCGCACTCGAATTGGCCGGGGCGCTCGGCGGCGGCGGGCTGGCCGGCGCGTCCGGCGTCGTGTGCTTGTAGAGCGCCTCGGCGATCTTCAGCATGAACGCCTTGGCGTCGTCGCCCTTGACCAGCGCTTCCTGAACCGTGATCAGGAACGTGCGGTTGCCGTCATACATCACCAGCACCGCGTCCTTGCCGCCCTCGGTCACATACGTCGCGGGGTGGCCGGCGACCGCGATGGGGGCGTACTGCGCGCCGCCACCGGCCAGGGTGCCGACGGTGCTCGCGGCTCGGCTCTGGGCACTCGCGGCGTCGGCGTAGGTGGCGAGCTGGACCTCGACCTCGTTGGAGGTGATCTTGCCGGCGTTGTCCAGCACCACGCCGTACTGACACTTCACGCGGCCGGTCTGCTTGTGGCCGGCGTCGGGCTGGAAGGGCTGGAAGTAGTCGCCGCCGTTGAGCGGGTTGCCCAGGGCCAGCTGCATGTCGGCGTCGGTGATCAGGCCGCTGCAGGTCTTCGGCAGCTTGCCCGGGTCCATGATCGGGCCGGCCGCGGGGTCGAAACTGGGGGCCGTACTGGCGGTGCTCGCCGCCGAGGAGGACTGGGAGCCGGGCGCGGTGCTGCCGGCCTTGCCGGAGGACGTCGAGGTGTTCCCCTTCACCGAGCCGCTGCCACTGCCGCCGCACGCCGCCAGCGTCAGGGCCGCCGCGGTGGCGATGCCGAGGCCGGATATGCGTGTCATGGTCCGGCGGGTTCGGTTCGAGGTGGAAAGGGTCCGCATGCTTGGCAACCTATCGGATCGATCTTGCGCATGGGTAGGAGTCGGATCAACAGCCCGGGAGGTGCGGCGCGGGCCGCTCATCCGGACGTCGCAGACGGGGACATGCCGTCGGCCGCAAGAAGCCGGGGCGCCCCGCTGCCGTCTGCCGGGACCGCGTACAGGTCGCTGCCGGGGTCGTCGCCGTGCGGCACCGCGTACATCACCGTGTGCGGGTCCAGCCACGCCGCCTGGTCGTCCACGCTGCGTGTCTCGGCCAGCGGCGTCTCCTGCATAGTGGCCAGGTCGAGCACCATGAAACGCCACGGCCGCCGGATATCGTCGGAGACCCGCTTCTTGAACACCAACCGCGTCCCGTCCGGTGAGAGGGACGGGCACTCGAGGTTGTCGCGTAGAGCGGTCAGCGTGTGGGCTTTGAGGTCGCCCCGCATCAGCCATGTCTTACTTGAGCTGCCCATGGTCGCGTAGAAGGTGTTGTCGTCGGCGGTGAAGGTGACGCCCCAGAAGTTGATGTCGACAGCCTTATAGGGCTTCCCACCGACCAAAGAGGTGAACGTCTCCAGGGAGTCGACGTACTGTCCCGTCTTCAAGTCCAGGATCGAGGTGCGGGTAGAAGCACCGGGCTGCGTATAGGAGTCGCCGGTGACGAAGGTCGTCCAGGACGCCATACGTCCGTCCGCAGACAGCCGCGCACGGTTCGGGTTACCGGTGATCTGAAGCTTCTTGATCTGCTTAAGGGAGCTGTCGTAGACCTCGGCGTAGGGCTGGCTGATGAGGTCGCCTTCGGACTGAAGGCAGAGCAATACGCCGGAAGCCGTATAGGAACGCTCGCACTGAATGCTGGAAACGGTCGGCACAGTTCCCTGTGCGGCGCCCATCGGTAGCTCGACAACCTTGCCGAAGTCCGGCCCTTGCACCGTTGTTCGGTAAGTCAGCTGCCCGGCGGCCACCGTGAAGCCTCCGGCGACTCCGGCGCGTGTCTTGGACTGGCCGAGGAACGCGGTCAGTCCTGCCGCCGCGGCTACCACCACCAGCACTGCGATGGACGAGATCAGGATCTTGGCGCGGCTGTCGCGGGAAGGCGCCGGCGCTGACTCGTCTGGCTCAGCTGACTCAGCTGACTCAGCGTGCTCGGACGAGAGTTCAGAGGGTGACTCAGACATCGGCACGGTCCTTCCACGGCGACACCAGAAGCGTTGAGCCGGTGATCGCCACGGCCATGGCGCCGGCGAACCACAGCATGACCGTCCGGGGATCGCTGTGCGCCCACGCGACGCCGAACGCGACCGACGACACGAACCCTGCCACCGCGCCCAGCGACTGCATCACGGCGAGCCCGGAGGTCCGCAACGCGGCGGGGATACGAGGGCCGCAGTAGGCCATCAGAACGCCGTCAGTGGCCGCGTAGGCGAGGCCGGGCAGAACCAGTGCCGCGCACAGCAAGACCGCGTCAGGGACCTTCGTCGACAGCAGGACGTAGGCGGCGACGAGCAGCAGGTGCCCGGCGACGAACACCTTCCATCGCCCGATCCGGTCCGCGAGGCGGCCGACGGGGATCGCCATCACGACGAACGTGCCCATCGTGCCGGTGGCGAGCAGGGCGTACTGGGAAGCGCTCAGGTGCATCACATGGGCCAGCGTCAGATACACGAACGTGTCGCTCACCCAGGCGAGGGCCAGCAGCACCACGGCGAGGCCGGTCCGCAGGAACCAGCCCTGTCTCAGCAGGGCGAACGCCGCGCTCAGCGACACCGTGGTGCGTTCTCTGATCTCTTCGCGGTGGTCGGTGACGTAGAGGCAGAACACGACCAGGCCGATCGCGGCGATGCAGAACGCGATGACGAACAGAGCATCGAAGGCGCTGCGCTGCGAGCCGAACTTCACGGTCCACAGCAGCACCAGGGACGCTATGAGCGGACCCGCGGCCGCGCCGATGTTGTCCATCATCCGGTGCACGCCGAACGACCGGCCCATGATCGCCGGCGGGGTGGACAGGGAGATCAGGGCGTCGCGCGGGGCGGAGCGCATCCCCTTGCCGAACCGGTCGGCGCTCAGCAGGGCGCTGAGTCCGCCGAACGAGGGACCGACGATCGGGAAGCCGAGCTTGGTGACCGCCGAGGCCCCGTAGCCCAGGCCGGCCAGCAGTTTGCGGCGCTGCCAGCGGTCGGCGGCGTAGGCGGCGGGGATGGCGAGCAGCGCCGGGATGCCGTTGTAGAGGCCGTCGAGGAAGCCGATGGCGGTCGGGGACTCGTTCAGCACATTCCGCAGGTAGTAGCCGACCACGGCGACCAGCATCTCGGAGGACACATCCGTCAGCAGGCTGACGGTGCCGAGCATCTTGACGTTGAACGGGACCCGCTCCCTGGTGCTCCTGGCTTCCTGGATGCGGCGTGCGGTCCTCGATCCCGTCAAATACACGTCGAAACAATAGCGAAAGCCCCGTCCGCGGTTCGCGGACGGGGCTTCGTTCAGCTACAGCGGGCGCTGTCGTGCCTGATCAACGCATGTCGATCAGGCACCGGCCGACCGGGGAGAGCCTCAGCTCTGGCCGCCGGACAGCTTCTCGCGCAGGGCGGCGAGCGCCTCGTCGGACGCCAGGGCGCCGCCGGTGCTCTCCTCGGCCGCACCCGAGGAGTAGGACGAGGGCGCACCCTCGGCGTTCTCCTGGACACCGGCCTCGGCGTCGGCCTTGCGGGCCTCGGCGATCTGCTTCTGGTGCGACTCGTAGCGCGCGTGCGCCTCGGCGTACTGCTGCTCCCACACCTCGCGCTGGGCGTCGTAACCCTCGAGCCACTCGCCGGTCTCGGAGTCGAAGCCCTCGGGGTAGATGTAGTTGCCCTGGTCGTCGTAGGTGGCGGCCATGCCGTACAGCGCCGGGTCGAACTGGTCGGTCTCGATGTCGCCGGTCAGGCCCTCGTTGGCCTGCTTCAGGGACAGCGAGATGCGACGGCGGTCCAGGTCGATGTCGATGACCTTGACGAAGATCTCGTCGCCCACCTGCACGACCTGCTCCGGGACCTCCACGTGGCGCTCGGCCAGCTCGGAGATGTGGACCAGGCCCTCGATGCCCTCGTCCACCCGGACGAACGCGCCGAACGGCACCAGCTTGGTGACCTTGCCGGGCACGACCTGGCCGATGGCGTGGGTGCGGGCGAAGGTCTGCCACGGGTCCTCCATGGTCGCCTTCAGGGACAGCGAGACGCGCTCGCGGTCCATGTCGACGTCCAGGACCTCGACCGTGACCTCCTGGCCGACCTCGACGACCTCGGAGGGGTGGTCGATGTGCTTCCAGGACAGCTCCGAGACGTGCACCAGGCCGTCCACGCCGCCGAGGTCCACGAAGGCGCCGAAGTTCACGATCGACGACACGACGCCGGAGCGGACCTGGCCCTTCTGCAGGGTGGTGAGGAAGTTCTGGCGGACCTCGGACTGGGTCTGCTCGAGCCAGGCGCGGCGGGACAGGACCACGTTGTTGCGGTTCTTGTCCAGCTCGATGATCTTGGCCTCGAGCTCCTTGCCGACGTACGGCTGCAGGTCGCGCACCCGGCGCATCTCCACCAGGGAGGCCGGCAGGAAGCCGCGCAGGCCGATGTCCAGGATCAGGCCGCCCTTGACGACCTCGATGACGGTACCGGTGACGATGCCGTCCTTCTCCTTGATCTCCTCGATCGTGCCCCAGGCGCGCTCGTACTGGGCGCGCTTCTTGGACAGGATGAGGCGGCCTTCCTTGTCCTCCTTCTGGAGGACCAGGGCCTCGATGTGGTCACCGACGGCCACGACCTCGTTCGGGTCGACGTCGTGCTTGATCGAGAGCTCCCGGGACGGGATCACACCCTCGGTCTTGTAACCGATGTCGAGCAGGACCTCGTCCCGGTCGACCTTCACGATGACACCCTCGACGATGTCGCCGTCGTTGAAGTACTTGATGGTCTGGTCGATCGCGGCGAGGAAGTCCTCCGCCGAACCGATGTCGTTGATGGCGACCTGAGGCGTTCGGGCGGTCTCGGTGCTGCTCGTCATGGGGAAGGGGGCTCCGGATACGGACATCTGGGTGGGCGTCGGCCCCACCGGGCGGCGGGGACGGCGCTGGTGGGAAGTCCGTCACAAGTCATGGGCCGAACGGTCGACGAGGATCGGGTGTCCAGCGAAGAAGATTCAGAACCTGCCCGCAGCGCATCGCCCAGAATACGGGTCGTACGCGTGCGTGGTCAATCCGATACCCGTCCCCACCGGGGACGTCGGCACAGCCCGCGCCCCGGCGCACCCACCGCCCGGGCCCGATACAGTCTCAACCTGCGTGATCGTCTGCGACTCGCCGCTGAAAGGATGCCCGCGCTGTGACTGGTGTGACGGAAGAGCCGCCCGAGTTCACCGGCGACCCCGGAATCGAAGATAACGATACGGTCCGCGTGGCCCGCCGTCACCTGTCAGATTCCGCCACGATCCGGGCGAACCGGGGCTGGTGGGACGCCAACGCCGACGATTACCAGGCCGAACACGGTGCCTTCCTCGGCGACGCCCGCTTCATCTGGTGCCCGGAGGGCCTGGACGAGGCCGAAGCCCACCTCCTCGGAAAAGACCTGGCAGGCAAGCACATCCTGGAAATCGGCGCCGGCGCGGCCCAATGCTCCCGCTGGCTGACAGCACAAGGCGCACACGCCATCGCCTCAGACCTGTCCCACGGCCAACTCCAGCACTCCACGCGCATCGACGCCGCCGCACCAAAGCCGGTGCCACTGGTCCAGGCCGACGCCACACGTCTCCCGTTCGCCGACGAGGCGTTCGACATCGTGTGTTCGGCATTCGGGGCAGTCCCGTTCGTGGCGGACAGCGCCGCGGTGATGCGTGAGGCAGCCCGGGTCCTGAAGCCAGGCGGCCGGTGGGTGTTCTCCGTATCGCACCCGATCCGCTGGTCCTTCCCCGACGATCCCGGCGAAGCCGGCCTAACAGCCCGCGACTCCTACTTCGACCGCCGGCCATACGTGGAGTTCGACGAGTACGGCACCGCCACCTATGCGGAACACCACCGCACGCTGGGCGACCGGATCCGAGAGATCACCGCAGCCGGCCTCACCCTCGTCGACCTGGTAGAGCCGGAGTGGCCAGCGGGCCTAGACGAAGAATGGGGCGGCTGGTCACCCCTCCGAGGACGCATCTTCCCCGGAACCGCGATCTTCGTGACGGCCAAGACGAGCTAACGGCCGCCACAAGACCCACGGGTAACTTGCAACCCATTCGGCGGATACCGCCCCATCTCCCCACCCCCCGACAATCGAATTGCGGCCGGGATGTTCGCGACACCCGGACCCGGCAAACCCACGACCGCAGCGCGCCCAGACGTCAGCACGCA
>JABFXP010000446.1 GCA_013361685.1 Catenulispora sp. | reverse complement strand
CGGTCGCTGCGGATCAGTCGTGGGTGTTCCAGTAGACGTCCGGGCCGCTGGCGGTCACGGCGGCGTGCGCGGCGTGGGTGAGTGCGTCCTTGTTGCCGCTGGTGGCGAGGTTGATGTAGATGGCGTCGGCGTTGATGACGTAGCGGTGGCTCAGCAGGACGCTGCCTTCCTGCATCACGCTGTCGCTGATGTCCTCGTGGCAGATCGCCGAGCCGGTGCCGGTGTGCGGGCAGTACCAGCCGACGTCGCCGCTGCTGGTCTTCTGGATCTGGTTCTCGACGCTGTCCGCGGTGCTCTTGTCGGCGAAGGTCATGACTTCGACGCTGACCAGGATGGAGCCCGTGGAGTTCACGTAGGCGGCGTCGACCATCGACGAGCAGTGGTTGGAGCTGAGGATGTTCTTGACCGTGCTGGTCTCGGAGTCGTTGGAGCAGGGATGGGTGCCGGATCCTTCGAGGGTGTACTTGCGGCCGTCGCTGTCGGTGAAGTCGTTGGCCAGGAGGGCGTCCCCGTTCTGCGGGGTGGTGTCGGAGCCGGCGGTGTCGAGGTCGGTCCAGTCGAAGGCGTGGGAGGTGGTCGGCGGGGGTTCGGTGGTGGTGGAGGAGACCACGACGATGGAGGTGCTGGGGACCACGATCACTGAGGATGAGGTGGAGGTGGTCGGTGAAGAGGACTGGCTTGAGGATGTGGTGGAGTCGCTGGAGGAGTTCGCCGAGTTGTGGATGGTGTCGGAGTTCTTCCAGGGCTTGGTGGCGACGGCGACCACGGCCACCACGGCAAGGACGGACACGGTGGCGATGGTGGCGGTCAGCGCGGCTCGGGAGCGGGGGGCGCGGGGCGGCGGATAGACCGGCGTGGCCGGGTAGACGGGGGTGGGCGCGTAGCCGGGCGTGGCGGACGGGTTGTAGTGGGGGGTGTTGTGGTGGGGCGGGGCTGAAATCGTCGGGGGTGTCGCGTCGGGGAGTTGGGCGGCGACGGTGGGGGGTGCGGACGACGGATGCCGTTGCTCGGGTGTGGGGCTGGTGAGGAACGGGTTGGGCGCTGCCGGTTGGCGGTTCGGAGTCGCAGGCTGCTGATCCGAGGCGCCCTGGTACGGACGGGCGGCTCGCAGTTGCCGGGTCGGCGCGCCGTGCGGTGGCACCACTTCGGTCAGCGGCAGCGTCGGCGGGGGAGTGGGTGCGGTTGCCGGGATCGGCGTGGTCGGCTGCGCCTGCGCGCGCGGCTCGGGCCGCGGCGCTGTGGCCACGTCGTAGCGCCCCAACTCGGCCATTAGGGCGTCCGGCAGCCACGAGTCCGTGTACGCCGACGTCTTGCCGGAGGTCTGCTCCCGCGCGAACGCGATCACCTCGTCCAGCGACGGCCGGCTCCCGGCGTCCTTCGACAAACAGGCCTCGATGATTTCCCGCAGATCCTCCGGGCAGCCTTCGAGGTCGGCGGCCAGATCCGTGATCCGGTGGAAGACCGCCATCCCCTCGCCGAACGCCGTCTTGCCGGTGGCTGCGAAACAGGCCAGGCCGCCGAGCGCGAACACGTCGACCGCCGGGCCGATGTCCTTGTTCAGCACCTGCTCCGGCGCCATGAACGCGGGCGTCCCCATCCGCTTTCCGGTGAGGCTCGCCGATGTGGCGTCCACCGCGTGTGCGATCCCGAAGTCGATCACCCGCGGGCCGTCCGCGGCCAGCAACACGTTCGCCGGCTTCAGATCCCGGTGCACCAGCCCCACGGCGTGCACCGCCTTGAGCCCCTCGGCCACTCCGGCCAGCAGCCGCAGCACCGTGTGCTCGGGCAATCCGCCGTGCTGCCGCACCGCCTCGGTCAGCGTCGGCCCGGGTATGTACGCCGTGGCGAGCCAGGGTACGTCGGCATCCGGATCGGCGTCGACGACCGGTGCGGTGTAGAACCCCTCGACCCGCCGTGCCGCGAAGATCTCCGCCCGGAACCGTCGCCGGAATTCTGAATCCGCCGCATAGTCCGGCCGCACGACCTTGACCGCCACCGCTCGCCCGCCCGGCGTGAACGACAGGTAGACCCGCCCCATGCCGCCGACGCCGATCCGCGCCCGGAAGGCGTACCCGGCGACTCCCGGCAAGTCCTCAGCGGCGAGCGCGGTGAAGCGAGAGCCATCGGTCATCCGAACCATCCCCCCGTCGCCACCGGCGGCACGGCAGCGGAGCCGACTTCAGGGGGCTGAGTTTATCGGACCGTGACGGTGGGTCGTGGCGGCATGACTGAGGCCGAGTGGCACGGGAACCGGTCCCGCGGAGATCGTCTTGTCGTTCCGGCCGAAACCGCATGTAACCGCTCAACTATGCGTGTTGAGTGCCATATGACAACCAACATCGTAAGCAGCGCCAGGTCGGACGGACCGGGCGCAGGATCAAGTCGAAAGCGGCCCCGGGGGTCAAGAGCTGCCCGTCTTGCCCTATGCTGCTGCCCATTGGCAGCCCAGCCGTCTCGACTTGCATTGGTGTCGGAGCTCAATGACCGAAGCACTCACTCAGGACTTGGTGGCGGCAGGGCGGCGTACGGCGCACCTGCCGTTGATCATGATGTACCACTCAGTCGGTGTCCGTTCACACGACCCGAACAACCTGGTCGTGACTCCGGACCGGTTCGAAGAGCAGATGGCGGCGCTGAAGCGGCGCGGGCTGCGTGGGGTGTCCGTCGCCGAGTTGGTCGCCGCGCGGGCTGCGGGGTCGGCGCGGGGGCTGGTCGGGCTCACCTTCGACGACGGGTACACCGACGTCGTGGAGAACGCGCTTCCCATCTTGCAGAGCTTTGGTTTCTCCGGGACCTTCTACATCCTGGCCGGCCGGATCGGCGGGGCCAACGAGTGGGACGAGGGCACCCCGTGGCCGCTGGTGGACGAGGCGGGGATCCGGCGTTGGGCTGACGCCGGATTCGAGGTCGGGTCGCACGGCATGATGCACGTGGCGCTGGCCGGCGTGGAGCCGGACGTGCTGCGCAGGGAGGTCGCGGACAGCCGTGAGAAGCTGGCCGGCCTTCTGGGGAAGCCGCCGAGCGGCTACTGCTATGCCTACGGTTCGATGGACGCCGCGGCTCGCTCCGCGGTGGCCGAGGCCGGCTACGACCATGCGACGGCCGTCATTTCCCGAGTGTCCCTGGGGCCGTACGCTTTGCCCAGAATATGGATCGGGCAAGTACACACGTCCAAACACATTCTCAAAATGCTCTACACGTACCGGCTCCATCGCCGGATTTCCGGGCGGCATGCCCTATGATTTCGAGGCCGCACGCCACCGACGGCACGGCGCCCCCGACAAGACTTTCGGCTGGTCGTGACAGGGCTCGAATCTCTTGCCATCTGGTGCCCCCTGAATACGTGCACCACGCGTAGTTTGCCGTACACCTTCTGCCACCTGCCGGTTCTTGGCACAGAGCCGAGGGCGCAACTGTCGGACCGTTCCTTTGGGGGGACTCGAATGCGATCCTTGTCGGTCGTGATACCGGCCTACAACGAGGCTGAGAACATAGAAGCGGTAATAGCTTCGATACCGGTCTCGCGGTTGGCCGAGCTCGGCTGGATGACGGAGATCGTCGTCGTGGACAACAACTCCAGCGACGGGACCGGACAGCTGGCACGGGCCTGCGGGGCCCGGGTCGTGTTCCAGCCCGAGAAGGGCTACGGCAACGCCTACAAGGCCGGCTTCGCCGCCGCCGCGGGCGAGGTGATCGCCTCCGGCGACGCCGACCGGACCTACCCGTTCGACCACCTCCCGGAGCTGCTCGCCGAGCTCGAGGCCTCCGGCGCGGACTTCATGACCACCGATCGTCTGCACTCGGCCAACCGGGGTGCCATGAAGCACTCCCACTTCTGGGCCAACCACGTTCTGAGCTTCGTCAGCCGGCTCATCTTCCGGCACGGCATCCGCGACTCGCAGTCCGGAATGTGGATCTTCCATCGGTATGTCTGGACCGGTGTGGACGTCCGTTCCCCGGGGATGGCCTTCTCCCAGGAGATCAAGAACGCGGCGGTCCTCGCGGGCTATAAGGTGACCGAGACGCACATCGAGTACCGGGTACGCGGCGGCGACGTGAAGCTCAACTCGGTCCGGGACGGTGTCCGCAACCTGGCCCACCTCATCGGCCACCGGATCCGGCACGACGGCCCGGCATCCGGTCAGACGTACCAGGAACAGGACGTCTTCGTCCGGGCCCGGGCCAAGAGCATCCGGCTCCCGGCGATGCGTGCGGCCGGCGCGTCAGAAGGAGAAGGAGCAACACCGGGATGCCAGACCGACAGCGGCACGGCCGCCTGAGCGACGTGTTCGCCCGGTGGGGCGTGGCACGGTCCCGAAAGGCTCCCGACGCGGTAGGGCGGACTCGGGCTGCTGGTCTGACCGGGCCTGTGGAGACCGGCGTGACTGAAGAACAGTCAGACCTTGCGGGGTTCGGCAGTTCGGGAGACGAGCGCTGGCAGACGTCGCATTCGCCTGGGCACGTCTTCTCCGACATGGGATCCGGCGGTCAGACACCGGCGGCCGGCACGGCGGGACCGGACGGGCCGATCTGGCCCGGCGACCCCCGGGCCGACACGATGAAGCTGGACCTGTCGGCACTCCGAGAGCTGGATTCGGACCCGGCCGAGACCGCGGCATCAGAGCGTCCTGAGCCGGACCGGCCGGCGTGGCAACTTGCCGCCATGCAGGGCCGCGAGCCGAGCCATGCGGACCCGATGGCCGATACGACGCTGTTGCGCCCGGTGACGCTGCCGTTGCCGGCCGAGGAGCCGGTCGATCTTGTTACCGGCCTGGCAGACCTCGATGTCGATGTCGATGTCGATGCCGATGCCGATGTCGACGAGCCGACCGGGTCGCGATCCGTCTCGTCCCTTCTCCTTCGGCAGCGCCGTCGGCTCGCGGTGGGCGCGGCGGGCGTCGCGGCCGTCGCCGCCCTGCTCGCGCTGCCGCCGGTACGCGCCCAACTGCGGGACTCCTTCACCCGCCTGCCGCAGCCGTACACGGCCCTGTACTTCACCTCACCGCCGCAGGTCGACGGCACCGTTCTGACCGTGCCGGTGAGCGTGCACGCCGTCGAAACCGGCACGCGCGACTACAACGTCCGCGTATGGACGGTCGACTCCGCAGGCCATGTCGACGACAGCCAGAACGCCGGCCTCAAGTGGGACGGTCAGGCGCTGAGCACCGTCGTCAGCATGCCCGTCAACCCCGCGGCCGAATTCGTCTGGGTCTCCCTCGACGGCAGTGACCAAACCCTCCACTACAAGATCGCGGTGGCATGACCGAGCAGCGCTCCACGGAGCACATACCCCCCGCCGGCGCCGCCGCCGGCTCCGCGCCGGGCAAGCGCCGGCGCATAGTCCAGGTCACCCCGAACTACCCGCCGCTGCTCGGCGGCGTGGAGCGAGTGGTCCAGATCCTGGCCACCCGGCTCGCCGCCCGCAACGACGTCAGCGTCGTCACCACCGACAACAAGGCGGACGGCGCGCCGCGCCGCGCGGTCGAAGCCGGCGGCGTCAAGGTCCGGCGGCACCGTTCCCTGACCGTCGCGCACACCTCGCTCGCCCCCGGCATGTTCGGCTCGCTGCTGCGGATCCGGCGCGGCACCGTGATCCACCTGCACTGCGCGACGGCGGTCGTGCCGGAGCAGGTCTGGGTCAGCGCTCGGCTGCGCGGTCTGCGATACCTCCTGCACTTCCACATGGAGGTCGACGCCTCCGGACCGCTCGGCCGGCTGCTGCCGTTCTACAAGACGCACCTGTTCGGCCGCGTCGTCCGGGGCGCGGCCGGCGTCATCGTGCTCACCGAGTCCCAGCGCGGCTTCCTCGCCGAGCGCTACGGCGTGGATCCGGCGAAGGTCCACGTGGTCCCCAACGGCGTGGCCGAGGAGTACTTCCTGCCGCCGCGCGTTCCGAGCGAGGAGTCGGCGACCGGGCTGGCTGCTCCGATCGGACCGACCGGTGCCGGGCCCGATCCGTTGCGGCTGCTGTTCGTCGGCCGGCTCGACGTCCAGAAGAACGTCGCCCGGCTGCTCGACGCGATCGCGCGGGTCACCGAGCCGGTGCGGCTGCGGCTCGTCGGCGACGGCGATCTGGCCGCGGACCTCAAGGCGCAGGCGGCCCGCCTCGGGCTGGACGACCGGGTGGAGTTCGTCGGCCGCAAGCATGGCGAGGACCTCGTCAAGGAATACGCCGACGCCGAGCTGTTCGTCCTCCCGTCGGACCGGGAGGGCATGGCGCTGGTGGTGCTGGAGGCCATGGCCGCCGGCGTGCCGGTGCTGGCCACCGCGGTGCCGGGCAACATCGAGACGGTCGAGGGTGCGGGCCGGCTCGCGGAACCGACGCCGCACGCCCTGGCCGCCGCCATCGACGACCTGGCGCGGGACCGCTCGGCGCTGGCCGCCCTCGCGGCGTCGGGTGCGGCGCGGGTCGCCGACAGCCGCTGGGACCGTGTCGTCTCGGCGATCGAGGACGTCTACGAGCAGGTGGGATTCTGAACACCGACAGGATCCTGAACCGGGAGAGTTCGAACGGCAGGACAGCGCTTCTGGCGAGCGTCGTGCTCGCCGGTGTGATCGCTTCCTTCGGCGCCTACTACCTCCCCGGCCCGCTGGCCACCCTGGCCGGTCTGTGGCTGATCCTCGGCGCGCCCACCGCGCTGTGGCTGGGCATGGCGCGGCGCATCGTGTCCCGGCTCGACGCCGCGCTGCTGGTGGCCTTCGCGTTCGCGGTGGTCACCGACTTCGCCGTGCTGCTGCTGGTGAACTTCGGCGCACCGCTGGTCGGCTTCTACCGGCCGCTCACGACCGTGCCACTCGCGGCCGGTTTCGCGCTGGTCAACGTCCTGATCGGCGCGTTCTCTCCGGAGAGCGACCCGGTGGACTGGACCCGGGTCCGGGACCTGGCCGGCCTGCGGCCGGTCGCCGGCTACGGGGCGCTGTGCCTGGTCCTGGCCGTCGCGGGCGCGACCCGGCTGAACAACGGTCTCGGCCCGCAGGTCAGCATGGCGGCGTACACGGCGATCGCCGGATTGCTGGCCCTGCTGCTGATCCGGCACGAGCGGTACGCGGTCGAGGTCCTGGAACTCGGCGTCTTCCTCGGCGCCGGCGCCCTGCTGCTGCTGACGTCGTTGCGCGGCTGGCTGATCACCGGGCACGACATCCAGGTGGAGTACGAGGTCTACCGCCTCAACCTCGGCGGCGGCCGCTGGGTGATCGCGGACTATCCGACCGCGTACAACGCCTGCCTGAGCATCACGCTGCTGCCGCTCGCCCTGACCAAACTCACCGCGATCTCCGCGGCCGGGGTCTGGAAGATCGTCTTCCCGCTGATGTTCGCAGTGGCCCCGGTCGCCCTGTTCCGGTCGGTCCACAACCTGGCCTCGCGACAGGTGGCCCTGCTGTCGGCGGCGCTGTTCCTGACGTTCCCGACGTTCTTCACCGACATGGCGTACATGGCCCGCCAGGAGATCGCGTTCCTCGTGCTGGGCGCGGCGGTCGTGGTGATGACCGAGCGGCAGGGAGACGTCCGGCTGCGGCGCTACGCCATGATCCCGCTGATGGTCGGAATCGTGCTCGCGCACTACTCGACGGCCTATGTGCTGGTGATGGTCCTGGGATCCGGAGTGGTGGTCACCGCGGCCTGGCGGCTGCTGGACCGGATCGGAGAACGGCGGCGGAGCCGGACCGGCCGCGCCGCTGCCGGCAGCCGGGGCGCCGGCGTTCGGGCTGCCCGTGCCCCGGCGCCCAAGTCGGCTGCCCCGGCGTTCCTCACGGTCTGGCTGGTCGCCCTCAGCGCCGTCCTGGCCGTGGGCTGGGCCGGCCCGGTCACCCACACCAGCGGGCAGCTGACCAGCACCCTGACCGCGGCGTGGAAAGAGGTCATCGGCCGCACCTCGGACGTCGGCTCCAACGACACCACCAACAGCCTCGTCGCAGGCTCCAAGGTCACCGACGAGCAGCGGATGGCCGCCTACCTGACCGAGACCCGCAGCTCGACCGCCGCCGACCGCGAAGAAGGGGTGCTGTTCCCTCAGGATGTGATCGACAAATACCCGACCCCGATCACGTCCATCCCCGACCTGCCGCTGACTTCGGTCGGAAACAAGCTGCAGAGCCTCGGCCTGCCGGTGGCGAGCCTGAACGGTCTGGTCCGCTTCGGCATCGCCGCCGGCATCCAGATCCTGCTGCTGCTCGGCACCGCCGTCGCGCTGCTGGGCCTGCGCTACCGGCGGGTCCGGTCCGAACTGACCCCGACCCGGGACCAGGCCGCGCTGGCGGTGGGCTCGATCGGCGTCCTGGTCGTGCTGACGCTCGTCCCCCAGCTCACCGTCGACTACAGCGTCCTGCGCGCGCTCCAGCAAGGCATCTTCTTCTTCGGCCCGTTCATGGCCGCCGGCCTGCTCTGGGCGCTGCGCTGGTGCCGCCGCTACCGCACGCCGGTGCTCGCGGCGGTGGTCGCCGTCATGGCCGTCGACCTCACCGGCGTCGTGCCGCGTCTCACCGGCGGCTATCAGCCTCAGCTCGCGCTGTCCAACTCCGGCAACTACTACGACGCGTACTACCCGACCGCGCAGGAGATGGACGCGGCCGCATGGCTGCAGAGCGTGTTCGACCGCAACCCGCCTGACGCGCAGCAGACCATGCTGCTCCAGACCAGCCAGGACGTCTGGGAACGGATCCAGACCGTCTTCGTCGGCCCGGTCGAGGCCACGGTCGATCCGCTCATGCTGCAACCGGGGAGCTACGTCATGCTCGGGCACGCGGAGGTCGACCAGGACCGGGCGTCCATCGACTATCGGGGCACGGCGGTGCCCTACGTGTACCCGACCAACCTGCTCGAAGACCTGATGGACAAGATCTATGTCAGTCCCGGAGTGGAGATCTACCGATGAGTGACGACGTCGCCGGGCCGCTCAAAGTCCTCCTCGTCTGCCACTACTATCCGCCGCATGTGGGCGGCATCGAGAACGTGGTGCGGTCCGAGGCCCGGCATCTGACCGCCGCCGGGGTGGAGGTGACAGTCCTCACCAGCGGGGACCGGAGCAGCGTCACCGACGAGGACGGGGTCCGAGTGGTGCGGGTCCGGGCCTGGAACGGCTTGGAGCGCAAGGCCGACGTGCCGTTCCCGATCCTCGGACCGAAGCTGCTGCGCCGCGCGGTGCGCTGGGCTCGGTGGGCAGACGTCGTGCACATCCATGACGCCTTCTATATGACATCGTGGGCCGCGCTCATCGCGGCTAAGACGACCGGCACCCCGACGGTGGCGACCCAGCACGTGATGCTGGTGCATCACAAGTCAGCCGTCGTGGGCCTGGTCCAAAAGGCCGTCTACGCGACAGCCGGACGGCTGCTCATGCGCACCGCGCACACTGTCTTCACCCTGAACTCGGACGTCGCGGCCTTCGTCCGCGGCCTCGGCGCGCGCCCGGAACGGCTGCGGCACCTGCCGAACGGCGTCGACACCGCACTGTTCCGGCCGGTCCAGGACGCCGCGGAGCAGGCTGCCGAACGGGAGCGGCTGAGTCTGCCGCAAGACAGTGTGTTGGTGTTGTTCGCCGGGCGATTCATGCCCAACAAGGGATTCGACACGCTGCTCGCGGCGGCCGATCCGGCCTACCGGCTGGTGTTCGCCGGCGGACCGGCCGAAGCGCTGGCCGGCGCCGGAGGCTCCGCGATCTACCTGGGCTCCCTCGCCCCCGCCGAGATGGCCGCCGCCTACCGCGCCTGCGACATCTTCGCCCTCCCTTCGATGGCTGAAGGGTTTCCGCTCACCGTCCAGGAGGCCATGAGCTCGGGGATCGCCGTGGTCACCACCGATCTCACCGGGTACGCGGCCTACGACCTGGATCGCGATCGCGTATCGTTGGTGGACCGGGACACGGAGACGCTCCGCGTCCGGCTGCGGGAGATCGCCGAGGACTCCGAGCTGCGCGGGCAGATGGGCAAGTACGCGCGGGAGTACGCGGTGGAGCGTTTCGCGTGGCCGGACCACGCTTCCAGGCTGATCGAGGCTTACCGTTCGGCGATCGACCCGGGGAAGAGTTCCGCCGACCGGGGATGACGTATGAAGACGATGTACCGGCCCGCCGCCGAGACGTTGATGGTCGCCGGCCTGCTGGGCTGGGCCTACGTGGCCCTGGTCGCAGTGCTGCGCCCCGACGTGCTGAGCATGCACATCAGCGTCGTGCTGCCGATGCGGCGCGACACCTTCGGGGCGGTGAGCATGGCGGTGTCGTTCGGGTGCGCGTTCGCGCTGCGTGCCCGGACCGGCACGTTCTGGGCCCGCAGTGCCGGCCGGCCGGACGCGGCCGAGGCCGGACTGGCCGCGGTCGGCGGGTACGCGTTCCTGGTGTGGGTCTACTTGTGCCTCAACAACCTGTCCCACCCGTGGACCACCGGGTATCGGCTCACCCACTTCTTCGAGCACCCGTCGGAGGGCACGACGGCCGTGTTGTGCTTCCTGCTCCTGTCGGGCTGTCTGTTCGGGCTGCGGGTCCGTAAGGCGAGGCGTGGCTAAGGGACGGCGCCGGGCGGGGGTCTCCGAATCGGTCGCCGACACCTCGAGCAGTGGGCCCCCGAATACCGACTATCCGGACATTAACTATCAAAGGGCTGAATACCCGGAGATCGCAGATCCGAGTGGCGACGGCGCGGCCGCTGACGGTGACCGCACCGACGGCGCGCGGGGCGGCGCGGGCACGAAGATGCTCCGGAACTCGCTGTTCCTCATGGCCTCCGCTGGCCTCACCGCCGGCATAGGCTTCATATTCTGGGCGCTCGTCGCCCACCTCTACAGCTCCACCCAGATCGGCCTGGCCACCACGCTGCTGTCGGCGGTCTCGCTCATCTCGTTCCTGAGCACGTTCGGGTTCGGGGCCACGATGATCCGGTTCCAGGCCCGCGGCGCGGCGCGCCACCGTCAGGTGTCGGTGATGCTGGCGCTGGTCGCCGCCGCCAGCTTCCTGCTCGGCACGGGCTACGTCCTCGCCGTGAAGCTGATCTCCCCGGACCTGGCCTTCATCCACGACAAGCCGGTCTACGCCCTGGTCCTGGTCGTCATCTGCGTCTTCGCCACCGTGAACCTGGTGACGGACTCGGTCTTCATGGCCGCGCGCCGGGCCGAGTACAACACCCTGGTCGACGGTTTCATCCAGAGCCTGACCAAGCTGGTCTTTCCGGCTCTCGTGGTGGGCATGGGCGCCATGGGCATCGTGGCGGCCTCCGGAGTCGGATACGTCGTCGCCACCCTGGCGTCGATCTACCTCATGTACCGGAAACTGGGTTTCCGCTTCTCCTTCCGGCTCGGCGGCACCCGGATCAGGGAGACGGCGAGCTATTCGGCGACCACGCACTTCTCCTCGCTGCTCAATCTGATACCCCAGCTGGCACTGCCGATCATCGTGCTGCGCTGGCTGGGGCCCGACAACGTCACCTACTACTACCTCGGCTCGCAGATCGCGGCCCTGCTGTCGACCGGCTCCTACGCCATCGGCGACGCGCTGTTCTCCGAGGGCGCCCACGACCCCGAGCAGCTTCGCAACCTGATGAAGCGGTCCGCGAAGATCATGAGCGCGGTGATGATCCCGGGAGTGGCGGCCGTGATCGTGGTGCGCAAGCCGCTGCTCAGCCTGTTCGGCGGCAAGTATCCCGAGCACGCGCAGGGGCTGCTGACGGTGCTGGCGCTCGGGGCGCTCGCGGTCGCGTTCCACACCTGGGCCAGCAGCGCGCTGCGGATCACGGGGCGGATGAAGCCGCTGCTCGGCAGCAACATCGTGTACCTGGTCGCGACGCTGGCGCTGGCGCTCGGCTTCGCCCATCGGGGCCTGAACTGGGTCGGCTGGGCCTGGGCGCTGGGAAACCTGGCCTCGGGGCTGTTCGCCGTGGCTTTCGTGCCGGGAGCGAAGGTGGCGGCGCCGGCCGAGGCCGACGAGGAGTACGACGCCCTCGACGCCCACGAGGGGGAGCCCGGCGAGGACCGGGTCCCGGTCGGAGTCGGCGCGGCGCCGCCCGGCGGGCTGCGGGAACGTCCGCGCGCGCGGCAGAGCCCGTGGGTCGGCGTCGGCGACTCGACAGCGATCACCGAGCCGATGTTCTTCCCGTGGAACCGTCCGGAGGCCCGGGGACGCAGCGACCGGTTCGACGCGTACGAGGCGCAGGCGGAGGGGGCGGACGACGGCTATGCCACGCCGCGGTTCTACGGACGGGAGAGCTGGCGGCCGGCGCGGAGCGGGATGCGTGTGCGGCCCCGGTCGATGCCGCGCCAGAGCGGGCGGGAGCTGTTCCGCGAGGACCGGGTGCCGGGTCGGCCGGAGCCGTCGGCAGCGGACGCGGAGACGCAGATATTGCGGCCGATCGTCGTGCCCGACTCGTTCTTCCGGCCGGAGCCGGCGGAGAGCGATCCGGTTCCGGATCAGGGAGGCGACGCGGCGGGCCGCCGGGCCCGGGTGGAGGATCGGCGGCAGCCGCCCGGACGGTGAGCTGCGCGAGCGCTTAGCTGAAGCGCGCCGATGCCTGGCGGGCTGCTGTTGGTAGCAGCGTTGGGTGCGAGCAGCGATGGGCTCTGATCAGCGCCGAACTTCAGCAACGCTGACCGGGCTCAGCGTCGGCCGCGTGCAGCGCTCGCCGCGAACACCGCGCACCGCGAACACCGCGCACCGCGAACACCGCGCACCGCGAACACCGTAGGCCCCATCACCGCCAGCCGGCCCCTACCACCGCCGGTTCG
>JABFXP010000242.1 GCA_013361685.1 Catenulispora sp. | reverse complement strand
GCTGACCGGCGACATCGAGCCCCCGGCGCAGCAGGCCGTCCTCGCCGCGCACCCGGACCTCGCCGCCGACATCCTGAAGGTGCCGCATCACGGCTCGGCTCATCAGGACCCTGATCTGCTGTCCGCCCTCCATCCCCGCGTGGCCGTGGTCTCGGTCGGCGCGGGCAACAGCTACGGTCACCCGGCCCCGCGCACCCTCGACCTCGTGACCCGCGCCGGGGCCCGGGTCTTCCGCACCGATCGCGACGGTCAGATCGTCGTGTTCGGCACGGCCTCCCACCTCCGGGTCGCCACCCGCCGCTGATCCACCCGCCGCTGATCCGCTCGCCGGGTCCGCTTGATCCGAAGCACCGCCGCCCGTCGCAGCTTATGGATAGTCTCGTGCCCCGTACCCGAAGCCGAGTCTGGAGGGGAGCCGGCTCATGGACGGCCACGACCGCAACGAAGAGCACGCGCACAGCCAGAACCACAGCCAGAACCACAGCCACGCCCACACCGCCGCGTGCGACACCGGATGCTGCGAGCGCCTGGAAGCAGAAGGCGAGGTCGCGGTCGCGCGGCTGATCCTCGACGGCGGCGACCTCGAGCACGCCGCGAACCACGTGGCCGGCGCGATAGGCACCGACCCGTCGCTGCCGGAGGCGCACGAGGCGCTGGCCGAGCTGGTGGCACGGGTCGGCGGGCCGCAGGCCGCGCTGAAGCTGTTCCCCGAGACCGAGCGCTACACCGGCACCCTCGCCTGCCGCGCCGAGCTGCTGGCCGCGGCCGGGCGGTCCGACGAGGCGGTGCAGTTGCTGGCCGGGGTGATGGGCGCGGCGCCGGCCCGGCCCTGGGCCGAGGTGGCGTGGCTGGCCGACCCCGAGCTGCCCGGTCGGCTGAGCTCGGCGTCGCTGACGCAGGCCGTGCTGCGGCTGTGTCAGGGGCTGGGCGACCCGGTGTCCGCGACGGAGCGGGCCGCGCTACAGCCGTTCGCCGCGGTCGTGCAGGCCGTGGTCGAGCACGGCCACGATCCGCAGCTGGCCGCCGTGGCCTGCGGCCTGGCCCGCCGGATGGGCGACCCCGAGCCGGCCATCCGGTTCGGTGAGGCGGCGGTGCGGGGCGGCGCCGGGGTGATGGGCGCCATCATGCTGGGCAACGCGTTGCGGCGCTTCGGGCGGATCCACGACGCGATCGCGCTGTGGACGCGGACGGTCGAGCAGGACCCTTCGCAGACCTATCTGGTCGTCGACCTCGCCGAGTCGCTGTCCTCGGTCGGGCGCCGGTCCGAGGGGCTGGCGCTGCTGGAGAAGGTGGTCGCCGCCGAGCCCGGGCATGAGAAGGCCAGCCCGGCGCTGCTCGGCATGCGCTTCGAGGACGACGGCGACGCCGCGCACCTGCTCGCCCTGGCCGACCACTACCGCGAGTACCCGGACCACGAGTACGCCGCCTTCCTGCTCGGCCACCACAGCCGGGGCCTGGCCTGGGTCGGTCAGGTGGCCGGTGCCACCGAGGCCTGCATCAACGTGCTGCGCCAGCTCATCGAGGCCGGGAACTACGGCATCACCGGCGAGATGTCGCTGTCGATCATCGAGCCGCCGAGCGCCCTGGCGACGCTGCGGCTGGTGGTGCCGGAGCTGAGCATGTCGTTCCTGGAGGTCGGCGATCCGGACCCGCGGCAGGCGCTGCGGCCGGTGGACGTCGCGGTGTGGCAGTACGCGGACCTCGACGCCCGGCCGGTCTTCGGCCCGCCGTCGGCGCAGACCAGCGCGCTGGTGGCAGACCTGGCCACGCCGAACTGGCCCGGCCCGACCGGCTTGTATGACCAGGCGATCGCGCTGGCCGGTGTGCCGGTCCCGGAGCTGCTGGGTGTGCTGGCGCACCCGCCGGCGCCGCAGGACGCGCCGTGGCCCGACGACTTCGCGATGCGGTCGCCGGACTACTGGGTCCGCTCGGTGCAGACCGTCGCCTGCGTGGGGCTGGCGCACCATCGTGCCGACGAGCCGTGGGCGTCCTCCGAACGCCGCCGGATCCTGCTCGACCTGCTCGACGGCCCCGAGGACTGGGTCTGTGAGGCGGCGGGGATGGCGCTGGTCGCGGTGGGCTGGGCGTTCCCGGAGACCCGCGACGACGTCCTGGAGCTGCTGCTGAACCGGCTGGCGGCGTTCATGCAGGTCGCCGAGCACCGGCCGGTGACCGTGCTGGGCTCGATGTGCCATCTGGTGCTGGCCTGCCCGTGGCTGGAGCCGCGCGGTACCGCCTACGTGCTGGACATTCTCAAGCGGCTGGAATCCGAGGACTGAGCCGGTCCGCACCGCCCCCGACGCGCCGGGTGCCTCGAACGGACGAGAACCGCCGCGGCCCGGGCGGCGGTTCTGTCAGGCTGGGGCCATGGTGACGCTGCACTTGGCCCAGGACCCCGACGCCGACGCCTTCCTCGCGCAGGACCCGCTCGGGGTGCTCACCGGCATGCTGCTTGATCAACAGGTCCCGATGGAGAAGGCGTTCTCCGGCCCCTACGTGCTGGCCACGCGGCTCGGCGTGAAGCGCCTGGACGCGGAGCAGATCGCGAACTACGACCCCGAAGAGTTCGTCGCGCTGTTCTCCGAGGTGCCGGCGATCCACCGGTTCCCGAAGGCGATGGCCGAGCGGACCCAGAAGCTGGCGCGGGCGGTGGTCGACCAGTACGGCGGCGACGCAGCCGCGGTGTGGACCGGGGCGAAGGACGGCGCCGACCTGTTCAAGCGGGTCTCGGCGCTGCCCGGCTACGGCAAACAGAAGGCGCAGATCCTGGTGGCACTGCTGGGCAAGCAGTTCGACGTGACGCCCAAGGGCTGGCGTGAAGCGGCCGGGGACTACGGCACCAAGGGGTCGACGCGGTCGGTCGCCGACGTCGTGGACGCGGCCAGCTTGGCGAAGGTGCGGGCTTTCAAGAAGGAGATGAAGGCCGCGGCCAAGGCCGCCAAGGACTAGCGGTTCGAGGTGCCGGGCACCTCCGGTGCGGCTGACTGGGCTTGTCTGGCTCGTCAGCGCCGGAACCGTCACCGGGACGTGCCATGCTTGACCTGATGCCTGCCGACACCGCCGCCCCGCCCCAACTCGTCCTCGTCGTCGGGGCCGAGGAACTGCTCGTCGACCGGGCCGTGGCGCGGATCGCCGCCGCGCGCCGGGCGATCGACCCCGAGACCGAGACGCGCGACCTGTCGCCGGGGAACTTCACCCCCGGCACTCTCGCCGAGCTGGTCAGCCCCTCCCTGTTCGGCGAGAGCCGGGTGGTGGTCGTGCGGTCGGCGCAGGACCTGGCCGCCGACGACGCCGCGGCGCTGACCGCCGCACTGGGCGGCCTCGCCGAGGAGATCACGCTCGTCGTGGTGCACCTCGGCGGCGTGAAGGGCAAGGCGCTGCTCACCGCCGTGGAGAAGGCCGGCGCTCGGCGCATCGACATCGCGAAGGTCACCAAGCCGGCCGAGCGGATCGCGTTTTTGCGCGACGAGTTCAAGGCCGCCAAACGGCAGATCACCGAGGAGGCCTCGCGCGCGCTGCTCGACGCGGTCGGCAACGACCTGCGGGAACTGGCCGCCGCCGCCTCCCAGCTGATCGCGGACACCGGCGAGGATCCCCGAAGCCCGATCGACGAGACCGTCGTGGCCAAGTACTACAGCGGACGGGCTGAAGTCTCCGGGTTCACCGTGGCCGACCTCGCCGTAGACGGACGCACCGCGCAAGCGCTGGAGCAGCTGCGCTGGGCGCTCGCGACCGGGACCGCGCCGGTGCTGATCACCAGTGCGCTGGCGGCCGGTGTGCGCTCGGTGGCGCGGGTGGCCTCGGCACCGCGCGGCGCCCGGCCGGCGGATCTGGCCCGCGAGTTGGGCATGCCGCCCTGGAAGATAGACAAGGTCCGGCAGCAGGTGCGCGGCTGGACGCCGGACGGCATCAGCACCGCGCTGCTCGCCGTGGCGGAGGCGGATGCCGCGGTGAAGGGTGGCGGAGACGACCCCGACTACGCCCTGGAGCGGTGTGTGGTGACGGTGTGTCAGGCGCGTGGCCAGGGCGGGCGGGGCTGAGCGGACGGGATGAGCTAGGCGCCGCGATCTGACTCGTGCGCGCGCTCAGCGAGCCGTACGACGGCAAGCCATGCGACTAGCCGTCTGTAGCGCTCGGGCGGCGGCCGAGGCGGGACGGCGACCGCCGTGAACCACCAGCGGCTCCCGGCTCGCGGCGCGGCCCCCGTCCGCCGCCGACCACCTCACCGCGACGGCAACCGCCCCGCGACAGTCTTCGCCATCGCCACGACGTCGATCCGGGCCTGGTCCGCTGAGCCGCCCTCGGTGAAGCGGATGGTCACGTCCAGGCCGCCGCGGATGATCTCGATGCGGCAGTGCTGCAGGCCGCTGCTGGCGTCGGTGGCTATCTGGATCTCGGTCTTGTCCGAGTTGCCGAGCTTGCCTTGGTCCTCGAACGGCGGCTCGGTGGCGAGGGTCTGGATGTTCTCGCGGAAGTGGGAGAGCGCCTGGGTGGCGTCGCTCTTGTAGCTCGCGGCCTGGATGCGCAGTTCCGCGCCGGACTGGCCCTCCCAGGTGCGGTCGTAGGTGGCGGGGTCGTCGTTGGCGTCGCTGGTCGGGGGGCCGGCGGTCGGCGAGCCGTGGAGGTACTGGAGCGCGTCGTCGTCGGTCAGCAGACCGGACAGCGCGAAGTCGGCCGCGATGGGGTGCTGCTCGATGCCGCCGGTGCCGCCCAGGGTGCCGCCGCTGGTTCCGCCGCTCGAGCCGCCGGAGCCGCCGCCGGCGAACAGGGCGATGCTGCCGCCGACCAGGGCGACGACCACCACGCCGCCGATCGCCGCGAACAGGCCGGTGCGGTTCTTCTTGGGCGGCGTGAAGGGGCCGACCGGGACGCCGTACGGAGGCGAGGGCGGTGCCGCCCACGGGTTGGCGACCGGCGCGGCCTGCGTGGGCGGGGAGCCCTGATACATCGCGGTGCCGGTCTGCGACGGGTGCATCGGCGCCATCGCCTGCATCGAAGGGTTCGAAGGGTTCGACGGCGGACCCGACGGCGCGGACGGCCAGATCGGCTCCGTGGAAGCCGTGGAACCCGTCGAGGCCGCGGACCCGGCGGACGCCGACGGCACCGACGGCATGGAAGGCATCGACTGCGCCGGCGTGTGCGGCGTGTGGTGCGGCGTCGTCGGGTTCTGGGTCGTCGGGTTCTGCGCCGGCATCGGCATCGACTGCTCGAACTGCGCCGGCTGCCCGGCCTGCCCGGCTATGCTCCCGCCCGCGACACCGGCCCCGGCCGACGGCGGCACCGGCGTCACCGGCACCGAGGGCATCGACTGCGGCGGCGTCGGCTGCGACACCACCGACGGCTGTCCGGTCGGCGTCGGGGGCACCCCCGACACTCCCGAAACCCCAGCCGCTCCGCTCGGGCCCGGCATCGTCGGCGCCGCTTGCGGCGGAATCCATCCCATCGCCGCCGTCGCCTCGACCCCGGCGCCCTCCGACAGCACCTCCAGGATCCGTCCCGGCGTCGGCCGCGCCTTCGGGTCCTTGGTCATACAGGCCTGCACCAGGTGCAGCAGCGTCCCGGACAGCCCCGCGAGGTCCGGCTCGCCGTTCACCACCCGGAACATCATCTCCATGGTGCCGCCCTCGCCGAACGGCTGCCGCCCGGTGGCCGCCCACAGCAGCACCGCCCCCAGCGACCACACGTCCGAGGACGGCCCCACCGGCTGTCCGGACACCTGCTCCGGCGACATGAACGACGGCGTGCCGACCACCGTCCCGGCCTGGGTGACCGTGGAGGACTGGGCGGTGACCGCCAGGCCGAAGTCGATGACCCGCGGTCCGTCCTCGGCCAGAAGCACGTTGGCCGGCTTCAGGTCGCGGTGGGTCAGGCCCTCCCGGTGGATCGCGATCAGCGCCTCGGCCAGCCCGGCGGCCAGCACCAGGGCGTCCTGCTGGGGCATCGGGCCGCGCTGCTTGACCGCGTCGGACAGCGCGGGGCCGGGCACGTAGGCGGTGGCCAGCCAGGGCGGGTCGCCGTCGGGGTCGGCGTCCACCACCGGCGCGGTGAAGAAGCCCGAGACCTGCCGCATCGAGGTGACCTCGCGGCGGAAGCGCTCACGGAAGGTGGGGTCGCTGGTCAGCTCGCCGCGGATCACCTTCACCGCGACCCGCCGGCCGGACGGCGAACGCCCCAGGTAGACCTGCCCCATCCCGCCGGCGCCGAGCCGGTTCAGGATCTCGTAGCTGCTGATCCTCCGCGGATCGCTCGGTCGCAGCGGCTCCATGAATGAATCCCCACCCCTGTGATTCCCCTGAAAAAACGGTTCGGCGCGCAAAGCCTAGCGCTCAGGCGCCTTCGCCTGCGGTAAAGCCGAACGGCGCGACTCCTGGGGAAGGAATCGCGCCGTTCGGGAAGTTCTCTACCGCGGCGAGAGGGACCGCATGAAAGACTCAGCCCTGCAGGGCGTTCACGCTCTTGGCCAGCGCGGACTTCTTGTTCGCGGCCTGGTTCGCGTGGATGACGCCCTTCGAGACGGCCTTGTCCAGCTGGCGGGAGGCGGCCTGGGCCAGCTCCTGCGCCTTCGCCAGGTCGCCGGACTCGACGGCCTCGCGGGTCTTGCGGATCGAGGTCTTCAGCGAGGACTTGACGCCCTTGTTGCGCAGGCGCGCCTTCTCGTTGGTCTTGATCCGCTTGATCTGGGACTTGATGTTCGCCACTGAAAGATGCCTCTGCTTGGTGAGATAGAAGGTGGTGGGCGCGAGGCAACGCACGCGCCACGCAAGGGACCAGGGTAACAGGCGGTCGTGCGCGGACCCAAACCGGGCGCGTAGCCTGTGACGTCCCTATATAGCGTTCTCCGGAACCCTGTGGGTCATGGGACGATAGAGGGCAGTGTAGTGAACTCTGTAGTGCGCCCTGCTAATAGAGCCACAGGCCGTAGACCCTAAGCACGCCGTTCCCCGGACAGACTGGACCCCGAGTGCCCGCCCTCCCGCCGAACATCCCCCAGCCGTCGAACACCGACCAGGCGCTGATCCGCAACTTCTGCATCATCGCCCACATCGACCACGGCAAGTCGACCCTGGCCGACCGGATGCTGCAGCTCACCGGTGTGGTCGACGAACGTGCCATGCGCGCGCAGTACCTGGACCGGATGGACATCGAGCGTGAGCGCGGGATCACCATCAAGTCCCAGGCGGTCCGGCTGCCCTGGCGCGCCGATGACGGCAAGACCTACATCCTGAACATGATCGACACCCCCGGGCACGTGGACTTCACCTACGAGGTCTCGCGGTCGCTGGCGGCGTGCGAGGGCACCATCCTGCTGGTCGACGCCGCCCAGGGCATCGAGGCGCAGACCCTGGCCAACCTGTACCTGGCCATGGAGAACGACCTGCAGATCATCCCGGTGCTGAACAAGATCGACCTGCCGGCCGCGCAGCCGGAGAAGTACGCCGAGGAGATGGCCCGGCTGATCGGCTGCGAGCCCGACGACGTGCTGCGGGTCTCGGCCAAGACCGGCGTCGGCGTGCCGGACGTGCTCAACGAGGTGGTGCACAAGGTCCCGGCCCCGGCCGGCGACCCGAACGGCCCGGCGCGCGCGATGATCTTCGACTCGGTCTACGACTCCTACCGCGGCGTGGTCACCTACGTCCGGGTGGTCGACGGCCACCTGAACAAGCGCGAGCGCATCGCGATGATGTCCACCGGCGCCACCCACGAGCTGCTGGAGATCGGGGTCATCTCCCCGGAGCCGACGGCCTCGCAGGGCCTGGGCGCCGGCGAGGTGGGCTACCTGATCACCGGTGTGAAGGACGTGCGGCAGTCCAAGGTCGGCGACACCGTCACCACCCAGCACAAGAGCGCCACCGAATCCCTCGGCGGGTACAAGGAACCCAAGCCGATGGTGTTCTCCGGCATCTACCCGATCGACGGCTCGGACTACCCCGAGCTGCGCGAGGCCCTGGACAAGCTCCAGCTCAACGACGCCGCGCTGGTCTACGAGCCGGAGACGTCGGCGGCGCTGGGCTTCGGCTTCCGCTGCGGCTTCCTGGGCCTGCTGCACCTGGAGATCATCCGGGAGCGGCTGGACCGCGAGTTCAACCTGGACCTGATCGCCACCGCGCCGTCGGTGGTGTACCGGGTGTCCATGGAGGACGGCAGCGAGCACATCGTCACCAACCCCTCGGAGATGCCCGGCGGCAAGGTGATGGCGATCCACGAGCCGGTGGTGCGGGCCACCATCCTGACCCCGAACGACTTCGTCGGCGCGGTGATGGAGCTGTGCCAGAGCCGCCGCGGCGCGCTGCTGGGCATGGACTACCTGTCCGAGGACCGCGTCGAGATCCGCTACACCCTGCCGCTGGCCGAGATCGTCTTCGACTTCTTCGACTCCCTGAAGTCCAAGACCCGCGGCTACGCCTCCCTGGACTACGAGCCCACCGGCGAGCAGCAGGCCGACCTGGTGAAGGTCGACATCCTGCTGCACGGCGAGACCGTCGACGCGTTCTCCGCGATCGTCCACAAGGACAAGGCCTACGCCTACGGCGTCCGGATGACCGAGCGGCTGCGCGAGCTGATCCCCCGCCAGCAGTTCGAGGTCCCGATCCAGGCCGCGATCGGCTCCCGCGTGATCGCTCGCGAGTCGGTCCGCGCCATGCGCAAGGACGTCCTGGCCAAGTGCTACGGCGGCGACATCTCCCGGAAGCGCAAGCTGCTGGAGAAGCAGAAGGAAGGCAAGAAGCGGATGAAGATGGTCGGCCGCGTGGAAGTGCCGCAGGACGCCTTCATCGCCGCGCTGACCAACGAGACCGGCGACAAGGCGAAGAAGTAGCGACCCGGGGGCGACCCCGGAGTCGACCCCACGGACCACCCTGGAGACAACCCCGGACGCGACGGTCGGGCACGGTGGGCGCCAGCCAGTAACCTGGGCATATGAGCGTGATGGCTGACGTCCACATTGTCCGGGTGTTCACGGACGAACAGGGGCTGTTCGGCAACAACCTGGGCGTGGTGCTCGATGCCGCGCACCTGGACGCCGCCACAGGCAGCAAACTGGCCTCGGACCTGCGGTTCAGCGAGGTGGTCTTCGTCGACGACGTCGACAAGGCCGCGCTGCGCATCTTCACCCCGGCCGCCGAGCTCCCCCTGGCCGGCCACCCCCTGGTCGGCACCGCCTGGCTGCTGTCCCGCCTGACCGGCCGCGCGGTCTCCACGCTGCGCCCGGCCAAGGCGGCCGAGGTCGCCACCTGGACCGAGGACGGCCGCACCTGGATCCGCGGCCGGGTCGCCGACACCCCCGACTGGGGCCTGGTGCAACTCCGGGACGAGGCCGCGGTGGAGACGCTGCCCGTCCCGCCCGGCCCGGAGTACCGCCGCCACCAGTTCTGGGCCTGGACCGACGAGGCCCGCGGCTTCATGCGCGCCCGCGTCTTCGCCGCCGACAGCGGCGTCGACGAGGACGAGGCCACCGGCAGCGCCGCCATGCGCCAGGTCGCCGCGCTGCGCCGGCCGGTGGTGATCCGGCAGGGCTGGGGCTCGGAGATCTGGGCGCGGCCCGCGCAGACCGCCGGATGGGCCGAGATCGGCGGCCGGGTCGCGGGCGACGGGGTGCGGACGGTGACGGCGGGCGGGGCGGCGTAGCGGGTTCGGCGCGAGCCGATGACCTGCGACGATCGCTGATCACTACAGGCCACCGTCGGGCCGGTCCACGCCGCGCACCGTCAGGCCGATCCGCGCAGCGCACCGTCAGGCCGATCCGCTCAACGCAGCGTCGGGACTTCCCCGTTGTCGGCGAGAGCGACGTTCACGCCGGTGAGGCCCCTGAGCCATGGCCCGGCGATCGCCTCCAGCCCTTCCCGCGTCGGCGGCGTCCGTCCCAGCCCGACGGCGAAGCGCAGCTCGCTGTCGGTGGCGTGGAAAGGCCGGGGCCAGGCGTGCGCATCCGGGATGCCGGCTTCGTCGAGCGCCGTCAGCAGGCTCCGGGTACGGCCCCGGACGCGCCCTTCCAGGACGTCGCGCTCGTCGATCGTGGCGGCGCTGAGCGTGATCACCGCCCAGCGCCGGTGCCGGCGGTGCAGCGGCGGCGGGGCCAGGAGCGCCGGGAGCGGGTCACGGGTGGCGATGCACGTCTCCCACGCGTCGTAGAGTTCTTCGGTCACCAGGTCGCGCATCGCCGGTGTCAGGTGCTGCGTGAGGTCCCGGATCGGCGCGGTGGGGGTCGGGATCGGCTGATGCCAGTCGTGTGCGGCCCACGTCTCGAAGAACTCCGTGAGGTCCCGGCACCGGGCCGCCATCAGCGTCCACGCCAGCCCCGGCAGCCCTCCGAGCGGCGCCGCGTCCAAGCCCCGGGCGCGCGCCCACGCCTTGACCACGCGGACATGCGGACCCGGCCGCATCGCCAGGACCGCATCGGTGTCGGAGACCGCGGACAGCGAGGCCGCGATCGTCTCCCCGAGTTCGGCCCGCCGCTCGACCGCCTCACCCACCGGCAGGTCGCCTACCGGCGCGAGTACCAGGTCCGCGCTGAGCCGACCCGCCACGAGACGCAGGCCGGGTACCCGCGCGCCGACCATCTGCCGCACCCGGCATTCCGTCCCGGCCACTGCTCCCACCGCGACAGCGACTCGCGACTCCAACGCGTCGATGTCCGGCGCACCCGGCAAGACCGCGACAAGATCCACGTCGGCGCCCGGCAGGTGTGTCCCGGTCCGCCGCGACCCGACGACGTGCAGCGCGGCCTCGGGCAGCGCCGCAGAGATCTGCGCGACCAACTGCTCCGCTTGCCGGTCCAGCGAAGCCGCCGCCCCAGCCGCCCCAGCCACGACCGACTCCGTCGAAAGGTGCTCGAGCACTGATTCGCCCGAAGCATCCTCATCCAGCCAGCGCACCTCGGTCGGATGGAACATCACCACCGCCCGCACCCGCATCGGCTCGTCGCCCCGCCGCGACAACACCGCGAGCCGGTCGACGACCGCCGTGATCGGCGCCGTCTTCACCGGCGTGCGCGCCGGATCGGCGACCTTGCCCAGCGTCAGGTGCGGCGTGAACTCGTCACGGTTCCGGCAGGTGGGGAACCGCTCGACCAGCGCGGCGTACAGCGCCTGCCAACCCTCACCCTCCGGGTCCAGCCACAGCGTGGAATCCTCCCGATGCGTGAAGTGCCTCACCTCGTGAAGGCGCACCTCGAACGCCGGAACGCCGGCCGTGTCCTTCCTGACCAGCGGAACAGCGGCGGCGAACTCCGATTCACGGACGAAGCCGAACAGGACGTTGACATGCGGCGGCCACCGCAGCACCTGCGGATCCAGCCGCCGCCGGACTTCCTGGATGTCACCCCAGACGTCCTGCGGCGGAATCCACGCCAGCGCAGTGCGCGCAGTCGGCCGCGCATCGAGCGACAACGCGCCATAAAAAGAGGAAGCAGGGGGAGCAGAGAGCGAAGGGGACGCGACAGCACCCGCGACCGGCTCCACAACAGCCGACACGCCGTAATGATCGGAGACGAACAACCCCTCGCCGTCCGGCACCGCACCCACCAGCCGCGCATCCGTCGCCTGCCAGCCGCGCACCAGCACCCGATCCAGCCGCTTGGCCTCCCCGCTCAGCGACGACACCGCGGCCAGCGGGTTCACCGTCGGATCGAACGTCGGCGTCCGGTCCCCGTCCCCGTGCACCCGCGTCCAGGCGTCCGTCAGTCCGAGCCGCGCCGACGGAGCGTCGCTGTCGTCGTTGAAGTCGCCGACCAGCACGACGGGGACGGTCACGGCCTCCGCGCCCAGCCCGTCCGCGAGCTGTGTCAGCTGCTCGGTCCGGAGCTTCGCGCCGTCGGTCGAATGGTCGCTGCTCAAGTGGGTGTCGGCGACCACCACCGGACCGGTCGCCGTCTCCACCACCACCGCCGTGACCGCCTTGAACCGGCCCAGCGCGTGCCACCCGGCCTCGGCCACCGGCAGGCGGCTGAGCAGCAGCAGTCCGCTGTCCGCGACGTCGGACGACCGGGGGTCCCCGCCGACCGTCCACTCCCGCCGCACCCACGGCTCGGCCAGCAGCATCTTCAGCAGCGCCGGCTCGACCTCCTGCAACGCGATCACGTCCACGTCCGCGGCGGCCAACGCCGCCAGCAGCATCGGACGCCGCCGCGCGGTGTCGATCAGGTCACGGTCATAGCGGTCCCACAACGTGTTCCAGGTCAGAACCCTGATCGCGCCGGCGGAACCAGACCCCTGCGGCCCACCGGCCGGGGCTCCGGCCGCGGAGACCGGCTGCCACCGCCCCTCAGCGAACACATGCGGTGTCCGCGCCTCGAAGAACGGCGACGCCAGCAGCCGCGTCCGCCGCGCCAGCCCGGCCCCGGACGTGTCCAGCGTGTCGAGCCCCGAAGCCCGATCCCACAGCACTTCCCCGTCCGCCTCGAAGAACAGCACCCGATGCCAGGGGATCTCGCCGTGCGGATCGAACGACGGCAGCGGCACCCGCTTCGGCTCCCGCCCCCGCTGCTCCACGCCGAGCACGAACCGCGCGGCGTCGAAACGCGGGTCCCACCGCACCCGGTGGTAGATCTCGTGGCTGGTCCGCATCGCGCCTCAGTCCTCCCACGGTGCGGACGGCAGCATGTCGGCGTCCTGCGCGAGGCCGCCGGCGGGCGATCCGTCGCCGCTGTAGTGAAACGAGACGCGGTGTGCCTCGCCGGGATACGACGGCTCGTATCGCCGGATCTGTTTGGAGAGCACGTCTTCCGGGACCGGATGCTCCCGCTTCTGGTTCCGCGTGACGAGCTCGTCGGCAGGCAGGATGAGGACCCGGTGCTCGATCAAAGCATTGCGACGGGTGGCGACCCGATCCACGAGCTTGCGCGACGAGCGCATCAAGGACGTCGCATCCCAGACCACGGACACACCTCGGGCCAGCAAACCCTCCACCTGGCTGATCCCCGCGTGCAGCACTTCTTGGTTAGCCGACTGATCCGTGCGCGAGCCGCGCGCCGTGCGGAGCTCGTCAAGGCTGACGACTTCGGTGTTCGCAGCCTTCGCCAGCGTCTCCACCTGGGTGCTCTTGCCGCTGCCCGAGATCCCGACCATGTGGGTCAGCCGTGGGAAGTCGCCGTCGCGCCAGCGCCACGTCGCCGCCACGGCTTCCTCGGGCGAGGAGATGCGTCCCTGCGCGAACAGCTCCCGGGCTTCACCCCAGCAGCGGTCCGCGGCCCGTTCCGGCAATTCGGCGAACGCCTCCCGGCACGCGGCGCGCAAGGCCGGCAGCGGGGGCTCCGGAAGCAGCCCGGCCTCCTCGGCGACCAGCGCCGACCACGCGACGTGGTCCCGAGAAGCGTCGTTCGGCGCGGTCGCGGCGGCGACCGCGTGCACCACGGCCAAGTCGGTCCCGAACGCCATCCGCACCAGGCCGGGGCGCCGCCGTTCGTCGTCGATCGCGGCGTGCAGCCGCCGCGCGTTGCCGACGACGTCGCCGATCCGCCGGGCGGTCGGCACTCCCAGCGGAACCGCCAGGTCGGCCAGGACGCCGGCGCGGCGCCGCTCGTGCATCAGGGCGGCGACGGCACCGACCAGCCGCGGGCTGCCGAGGCAGCCGGCCACGTCCATCCGTGCGTAAGCGTCAGCCAGCGTTTCGTCGGTCTTGAGAGAACCGTCGTCGACGCCGGCCGCCGTCGCCAACTCCGCGGCCCCGACGTCGGCACCGCTTCGCACCGCCCACAACGGAGCGCCGGCGCCGAGCCCGTTCGGCACCACTTCGGCGAACATCCAGTGCGTGTCGGTCTGCACGTGCGACGGCCGCACCCACTTCGCGACCCGCGCGCCGAACTGCTCGTAGCCGAAGCCGTCCTCGGCCCGGACCACATACCCTTCCTGCCGGTTCAGATCCAGCCGGAAGAGTTTGGCGAGCGTCCGCTCGTCGCCGTCGAACATGCCTCGGAACAGCACGCGAGGCGTCGGAATCCCGAGGCCCCGCAGGAACTTCACGGTCGAGTCCCAGTCCAGGCAGCGGTCGCCGTCCCACACCGAGAAACCGTAGAAGTAACTGTCGAGCTCGTCGTAAGGGATCGAATGCCGAGCGAACAGGTTCTCGCCGCAGATCCGCCGGCTGTCGGGGATCCGCGCGGCGATCCGGCCGTGCAGCGCCTTGATCCACGTCCGCGACGGATGATGCGCCGAGTCCAGCGAACGCGCATGCAGTCCGTCGCGATACAGCGTCGTGTTCTCCCCGTCCATCTTCTCGGTGATCACAACGCGGCGGCCCACGAGACCGGAGAGATCCCCGGCGCGCACGTCATCAGCCGTGGCGCCGGGCGACCAGGGCAGATGAGGCGTTCGGGGATAGTGGACTCGCATGGCGCCACTGTAGGCAACGGCGCTGACCCGCTCTACGGAATAACGACCCAGACGTTCGGCGGCAGCTCGGGGCGCGAAGCCGGGCGTTCTTCCTCGTGCCAGGTCCCCGGCGCCACTTCCTGGGCCAGCCGCCGCCAGAAACGGGCCCCCTTGACGTTGGCTTCCTGGAATGCGATCTCCCAGGGACCCGGATGCGCGTCGAGCACGTGCCGCGCCAACCGGGTGCCGTACCCGTCGCCCCGAGCCGCCCGCACGATGAAGAAGCTGTTCAGCACCCGGACCGGCTGGTCCAGCGCGCGGACGAAGGCGAAGCCCACCGGCGAATCACCGGCGAACGCCACATACGCGGCCCAGTTGTCATCCTCCAAGGCCGAGACGAGCCACTCGCTGCGGTAGCTGCCGTCCGGGTTCGGGAGGCTGCCGCTGAACTCCGACATGTCGTGGCGGAACAGCAGCCACAGGCGCTCCAGCAAGACGCGGTCGTCGTGGTCGGCGGCACGGATGAGCAGATCAGCCATTGAACCCTCCTGAGGGCTTCCGGGAACGCAAAAAGCCTCCCGGCGCACCGGAAGGCTTTCGTCTGAGGTCATTCTACCGCCCGGGCACATGTAACACCCTTTCGGGGCTGTAGCCCATGACGATAGAGTCAGCGCCGTCAAGGCGTTGGGGAGATCGCCGCTGGGAGGGTGCTTTGCGTTTACTGCCACAGGACCGGGCGCAACGGACGATGGCCGTCGGCACGTTCGTGAACACGATCGGCAACGGCATGTACATGACCGTCATGGTCATGTACTTCACGCGGTCCGTCGGCCTGCCGGCCGCGCAGGTCGGGCTGGGGCTGACCGTCGCCGGACTGATCGGCCTGCTGGCCGGCGTGCCGGTCGGCCACCTCGCGGACCGTCGGGGGCCGCGCGAGGTCAGCGTGGTCCTCGGTGTGCTCTCCGCCGTGGTGATGGCGGCTTTCACGCTGGTGCACGTCTTCTGGCAGTTCCTGCTGGCCGCGGTGGTGGAGAACCTGGTGAGCTCGAGCGTGCGGGCGGCCCGGGCGGCCATGATCGCGCGGTTCGGCGGCGAGGAGAAGGCGGTGTTCCGGGCCTACCTGCGCTCGGTGACCAACGTCGGGATCGCGCTGGGCGGCGTGCTGGGCGGGCTGGCCCTGGTCTTCGACACCCGGGCCTGGTACGTCGCCCTCATCGGGATCAACGCCGCGACGTTCGTGGTCACCGCGGCGATCACGCTGCGGGTGCCGCGCCTGGACCCGCTGCCCACGCCCGACGGCGCGAACCGCTGGATCGCCCTGGGCGACCGGCGCTTCCTGGCCGTGGCCGGTCTCATGGCCCTGATGAACATGCAGTTCGAGGTGCTGCTGTTCGCGGCGCCGCTGTGGATCGCCAAGCTGGGGCACGCGCCGCGCTGGACGGTCGGCGCCGTGCTGATCGTGAACACGGTGCTGGTGGCGGTGTTGCAGGTGCGGATGAGCCGGGGCGTGGACACGATCGCGAAGGGGGTCCGCGCCACGGTCCGCTCGGGGTGGATCCTCGCCGCGGCGGCGGCGCTGTTCGGCACGATCGGCTGGGTGCCGGGCTGGGCGGCGGTGGTGGTGCTCCTGGTCGCCGCGGCGGTGCACTCGGTCGGCGAGATCGTGCAGCAGGCCGGGGTGTTCGAGCTCGGGTACGGGCTCGCCGCCGACCATGCCCAGGGCCAGTACCAGGGCCTGTCCTCGATGCTGACCGGCGGCGCGCTGGCGCTGGCGCCCGGCTTCTACTCGCTGGCCTGCGTGGACTGGGCGCCGGCCGGGTGGTTCGTGCTCGGCGCGGTGTTCGCCGCCGCCGGGTGCGCGATGCCGTGGGCGGTGCGGGTGCGGCCGCCGGCGCTGCTGGCCGCCGCGGAGGCGCAGGCGCGGGCACAGGTGGAGACCGAGGCCGTCGCGGCACCGGTCGCGGCACCGGCACCGGCGGCGATCTGAGGCCCGAATCCATCACATGGCGGCCCGCGCTGGTGGCCGTGCGCCCGCCGCACTGAAATGGACGGCATGGCGACTACGAAGACCGTCCTCATCACCGGCACCTCCTCCGGCATCGGTCTGGCCGCGGCCGTCGGCGCCGCCCGCGCGGGCTGGACGGTCGTCGCGACCATGCGCGACCCGGCCAAAGCCGACCACCTCATGGCCGCGGCCGGCGCGGCGGGCGTCGCGCGCCGGGTTCACGTCGAGCGCCTCGACGTCACCGATCCGGCCAGCGTCGACGCCGCCGTCGCCCGCACGCTCGGCGCTCACGGCGCCCTGAACGCCGTCGTCAACAACGCCGGCGCCGGGACCGTCGGCACCCTCGAGGTGGACGGGATGGCGGCGGTGCGCGAGACGATGGAGGTCAACTATTTCGGCGTGGTCGAGGTCACCCGGGCCGCGCTGCCGCACCTGCGCGCGGCCAAGGGCCGCCTCGTCACCGTGACCAGCGTCGGGGGCGTGGTCGGGCAGCCGTTCAACGAGGCGTACTGCGCGGCGAAGTTCGCCGTCGAGGGCTTCATGGAAGCGCTGGCGCCGGTGGCCGCGACCGTCGGGGTGCGGGTCAGCGTGGTCGAGCCCGGCGCGGTGGCCAGCGAGTTCGTCACCAGCCAGCGCCTGGACATCCCGCAGCTCATCGCCGCCGCCGGACCCTACGCCCCGGCTTTGAAGGCCTACGTCGACCGCACCGTGAAGTCCTTCGGCAACGCCCAGCGGCCCGAGGACGCCGCCGCCCCGATCGTGGACGCCCTCCAGGCCGCCGACCCGCCGTTCCGGATCCAGACCTCGGAGTGGGCGCGCGAGTTCGTCGCCGCGAAGCTGGCCGACCGGGACGGCTCGGCGGTCCAGGGCATGACCGCGCAGTGGGTCGTCGCGAGCTGACCGTCGCCGGCGCCGGTGATCGGCGGCGCGGTGAGCAGACCCGTGATCACGGACCCGGTGATCCGGCACCCGGCAATCAGGGACAATGGAGGCATGCCAGGTGTCCTCCCCGACGGTGAACCCGTCCCCGCCGACGGATCGCTGCCGCCGCAGGCCCTCGCCGAGCCCGGCCTGAGCGGCACGCCGCTCGCGTTCTACATCCACGTCCCGTACTGCGCGACCCGCTGCGGCTACTGCGACTTCAACACCTACACCGCCTCCGAACTCGGCGGCGGCGCCTCCCAGGCCACCTACGCCGAAACCGCGATCGAGGAGGTCCGGCTCGCGCGCAAGGTCCTCGGCGCCGCCGACCTGCCGGTGCAGACCGTCTTCTTCGGCGGCGGGACCCCGACGATGCTGCCGGCCCGCGACCTGGTCGCGCTGCTCGCCGCCGTCCGCGACGAGTTCGGGCTCGCCCGCGACGCCGAGGTCACCACCGAGGCCAACCCCGAATCCGTGGACCCGGCCTACCTCGCCGAACTCCGCGCGGGCGGCTTCACCCGGATCTCCTTCGGCATGCAGAGCGCCCGCGAGCACGTGCTGCGCGTCCTGGAGCGCCGGCACACCCCGGGCCGCCCCGAGGCCTGCGTCCGCGAGGCCCGCGCGGCCGGGTTCGACCACGTCAACCTGGACCTCATCTACGGCACCCCGGGGGAGAGCGACGACGACTGGCGCGCCTCCCTGGACGCCGCGATCGGCGCCGGGCCGGACCACGTCTCGGCCTACTCGCTCATCGTCGAGGACGGCACCCGGCTGGCGGCCCGCGTCCGCCGCGGCGAGCTGCCGATGATCGACGACGACGTGCACGCCGACCGCTACCTCATCGCCGATGAGGCGCTGTCCGCCGCCGGGTACTCCTGGTACGAGGTCTCGAACTGGGCCGCGACGCCGCAGGGCCGCTCCCGCCACAACCTGCTCTACTGGACCGGCGCGAACTGGTGGGGCGTCGGCCCCGGCGCGCACAGCCACGTCGGCGGCACCCGCTGGTGGAACGTCAAGCATCCGAGCGCCTACTCGCAGCGGATCGCCGCGGGCGCCTCACCCGCTCACGCCCGCGAGGTGCTGGCCGCCGAGGACCGCCGGGTCGAGCGGATCCTGCTGGAACTCCGCCTGGAATCAGGGTGCGAAATCAGCCTGCTGCGTCCGGCCGGGCACCGGGCCGCGATCCGCGCCGCCGCCGAGGGACTGCTCGACGCCGGGTCACTGGCCGCCGGGTTTGCGGTCCTTACCCGCCAGGGAAGACTGCTGGCAGACGCGGTTGTCCGGGACTTGGTCGACTGAGAGGATGGGCGCCATGACCACTGCGCTCCTGATCTCGGTGAACGTCGGCCTGCCCCGCGATGTGGAGCTGGGCGGCGAAGTCAAGCAGACCGCGATCTTCAAGGAACCGGTACCCGGACGGGTGAAGATCGCCGATCACCACGTCGCCGGCGACCGGCAGGCCGACCAGGTGAGCCACGCCGGCATCCACAAGGCGGTCTACGCCTACGCCCGCGAGGACCTCGACTTCTGGGCCGCCGAACTCGGCCGCGACGTCGAGGACGGGTTCGTCGGCGAGAACCTCACCATCGCCGGCTACGACGTCAGCCACGCCGTGGTCGGCGAGCGCTGGCGGCTCGGCAGCGTCGAGTTCGAGGTGGCGCAGCCCCGCATCCCGTGCTGGAAGCTCGGCGTCCGGGCCGGCGACCGGACCATGACCCGCCGCTTCGAGCAGGCCCTGCGCCCCGGCGCCTATCTGCGCGTGGTCCGCGAGGGCGAGGTCGGCGCGGGCGACGAACTGCACGTGCTGTCCCGTCCGGACCACGGCTTCACCGTCTTCGACGGCTCGCGGATATACCACCGCGACCGGGACGAGGCGCAGACGCTGCTCGGCATCGAGGAGCTGGCCCCGCCGCTGAAGAACTGGGCGCGCAAGCGGCTCGGGCTGCTCGAACCCGCAGAGGCCTGATTCCCGGGCGTCCAAGGGGGGTTCCCGCAAGGAGGAACCAGAACCATGCATCGGATGCCCAGGACGGCCATGACCCGGCGCGGCACAGCGGTGTGGGCCGGCGCGGCTATCAGCGCCCTGACCTTGTCCGGCTGTGCCTCGACCGCGCCGGCCGTCCCGGCCCGGGCGGCGACCGGCTCCGGCGACTGCACGCTGAAGGCCGATCTCGGGAAACTGCCCGGCGCCGCGGCCGGCACCTCGTACTGGGACCTCGTCGTCGCCAACACCGGCACGACCTCCTGCACCCTGCCGGCGCAGCCCGGACTCGCCGTCCTCGGCCCCGCCCACGAGCAACTGCCGGTCACGGTGAACACCGACCCGACCGCCGAACCCTTCGTGCTCGCCGCCGGCGCCACCGCCGCACAAGTCGTCGGCTACGGCAGCGACGGCAACCCGCCCTGCGACAGCGAGACCGCGTACCTGCGCCTCACCCCGCCCGGGACCGACCTCGCCTTCCGCGCCGGTGCCGAGCACTGCGCCGCCGACGTCCTGACCAGTTCTCGCTGGGTCGCCGGGAACTACGCCGCGCCGCGGTGATCAGCCGGTGCCGGTGCCGGAAATGCTGCCGCCTCACCCGGTGACGAAGTCGATCAGCTCCTCGACCCGGCCCAGCAGTTCCGGCTCCAGATCCCGGAAGTCGCGGACCGACCGCAGGATCCGCTTCCACGCCGCCGGAGTGTCCACCGGCCAGCCGAAGGCTTCGCAGACCCCTTCCTTCCACGGCCGGCCCCGCGGCACCGTCGGCCAGGCCTGAACCCCCAGCGCCGACGGCTTCACCGCCTGCCACACGTCCACATACGGATGCCCGACCACCAACAGGTACTGCGCGAACGGGGAACGCCGAGCCTGCTCCACGATGCGCGCCTCCTTGGTGCCCGGCAGCAGATGGTCCACCAGCACCCCCAGCCGCGCGTCCGGGCCGGGCCGGAACTCCTCGACGATCGCCGCCAGATCGTCCACGCCCTCCAGGTACTCCACGACCACGCCCTCGATCCGCAGGTCGTCGCCCCACACCTTCTCCACCAGCTCGGCGTCGTGGCGGCCCTCGACGTAGATCCGGCCGGCGCGCGCCACGCGGGCCCGGGCCTTGGGCACGGCGATGGACCCCGACGCCGTACGCTGCGGGGTCGCAGTACCCTGCGAGGCCCGCGGCATCACCAGCGACACCGGGCGGCCGTCGATCCAGAATCCCGGTCCGAGCGGGAACACCCGGTGCTTGCCGAACCGGTCCTCCAACGTCACGGTCGGCCCGCCGGGAGTCTTCTCCACCCGGACGACGGCGCCGCAGAAGCCCGTTTCGACGTCCTCCACCACCAGGTCGCGCACCGCCTCCACCTCCGCGGAGGCCGGCCGGCGCGCGGCGGCGGTCAGGTCGGGGGAGTACTGCTTGCTGCGGGTGTCGGGCTCTGGCACGCCGCCACCTTACGGGAGCGTGCCGGACAGCTGCGCGTAGCCTCGCGCGACCGCTGAGGTGAAGTGTGAGCCGTTCTCGATCGGCCAGGAGCCGGCGGCCACGGCGGCGTCGGCCGGGACGCCGTCCGCGTGCAGGGCCCTGATCTGCTCGGCGACGGCGGTGACGAACTCGCGGCTGTCCGCGAGGAACCCGCGGCCCGCGGGGTCGCCGTGGCCGGGGACGTAGGTGGTGCCCTCGGTGGTGAGCGCGGCCAGCGCGGCCAGCGTCGCGGGCCAGTCCAGCGGGAAGGAGTCCGAGCCGTACGCCACCGGCCCGGACTGCTCCACCAGGTCGCCGCCGATCAGCAGTTCGGCGTCCGGCAGCCACAGCACCAGGTCGTGGTCGGTGTGGCCGCGGCCCGGGTGCAGCATCTCGATGACGCGCCCGCCGAGATCGAGGGCGTGCGAGGCGGTGACGAGGTGATCGGGCTTGCGGATCACCAGCGCGTCCAGCTTCGGCTTCCACTCCGGGCCGCCTTCGCGCAGCAGCATGTCGCGCAGCTCGGCGAACTCCGCGTCATCCGGGTCGTAGTCGGGCATGTCCCGGTGTCCCCAGAACTCGGCCGGCGGCTCCATCAGCGGCACGTCGAACGCGGCGTTGCCCCACATGTGGTCGAAGTGGACGTGGGTGTTGACGACCCAGCGCACCGGCAGCGGCGTCAGCGCCGCCAGCTCCGCCCGCAGTTCCTCGCCTTCCTGCACGCTGCACCGGGTGTCGACGACCAGCACGCCGTCGCCGCCGAGCACCGCGGTCACGGTGACGTTCACGGGTTCGAAGCGGCGGGTGAATACCCCGTCGGCGGTCTCTTTCCACGCACTCATGCCCCGATCTTCCCAGGGGCGCCGGCGGTTTGTCCGGCCCGCGCCGGTCGCGCCGTCTGACCGGCGGCTTTCACCTGGGCCGCGAGTATTACCCCACCGGGGGGAGGACCATTGGCCGCTACTCGCCGTTACACTGAAAGGAATGCCTTGGCACTCCACCCCGTTGAGTGCCAGTGATCGGCGCGGTGAGCGGCGGCGCGGGGGCGCCGAGGAGCGGAGGCGGGTGTGACGACTGAGAACAGGCTCGACGAGCGCAAGCTCGACGTGCTCCGCGCCATCGTGCAGGACTACGTCGCCACCAGGGAGCCGGTCGGCTCCAAGGCCCTGGTCGAGCGGCACAACATCGGGGTCTCGCCGGCGACGATACGGAACGAGATGGCGGCCCTGGAGGACGAGGGCTACATCCACCAGCCGCACACCAGCGCCGGCCGGGTGCCCACGGACAAGGGCTACCGGCTGTTCGTGGACCGGCTCTCGCAGGTCAAGCCGCTGTCGGTGGCCGAGCGGCGGGCCATCCACTCGTTCCTGGACGGCGCGGTGGACCTCGACGACGTGGTGGCCCGCACGGTGCGGCTGCTGGCCCAGATAACGCAGCAGGTCGCCGTGGTGCAGTACCCGTCGCTGACCCGGTCCGCGGTGCGGCACGTGGAACTGGTGCCGATGACCCCGAGCCGGATCATGCTGGTGCTGATCACCGACACCGGCCGGGTCGAGCAGCGCATCGTGGACACCGGCGCGCCGGTGTCGGAGTCCTCGGTCGCCGACGTCCGGGCCCGGCTCAACACCGAGGTCGGGGCCCAGCATCTGAGTGACGTGCCGACTCTTCTGGCCGATTTCGCCGAACGTTCCCCGGCGCAGGACCGCAGCTGGGTCGCCGCGCTCGTCGCGACCCTGCTGGACGCGGTCGTGGAACAGCGTGAGGAGCGGATCGTGATGGCCGGCACCGCCAACCTGGCGCGGTTCCGCCACGACTTCCCGGACACGGTGTATCCGGTGCTGGAGGCGCTGGAGGAACAGGTGGTGCTGCTGCGCCTGTTCGGAGAGGCGCAGTCCGGTCTCACAGTGCGGATCGGCCACGAGAACGCGCATGAGGGCCTGATCTCCACGTCCGTGGTGGCCAGCGGCTACGGGCGCGGTGAGGATGTTGTGGCCCACCTGGGGGTATTGGGACCCACTCGGATGGATTACCCGGGCATGATGGGTGCGGTCACCGCCGTAGCCGCCTATGTGGGGCGCATACTGGCTGAGACCTAACCTCTTGGAACCACGTAGCTTGTGAATTCGTATGCAGTTTGAGGGCGGAGTCTAGCGAGGGCATGTCGGTGTCGACTGATTACTACGCGGTCCTGGGCGTGCGGCGGGACGCCACACAGGACGAGATCAAGAAGGCGTACCGGCGCCTGGCCCGTGAACTGCACCCGGACGTGAACCCGGACCCGGGGACGCAGGAGCGGTTCAAAGAGATAGGCATGGCCTACGAGGTCCTGTCGGACCCGCAGAAGCGCCAGATGTACGACCTCGGCGGCGACCCGCGCGCCTCCGGAGGCGGCGCCGGCGGCTTCGCCGGCTTCGGCTTCACCGACATCATGGACGCCTTCTTCGGCGGCGCCACCGCGCGCGGCCCGCGCTCGCGGGTCCGCAAGGGCAACGACGCGCTGATCCGCATCGAGATCGAACTCGCCGACGCCGCCTTCGGCGCGGCCCGGGAGATCTCGGTGGACACCGCCGTCATCTGCGTGGCCTGCTCCGGCGAGGGCTCGGCCCCCGGCACCCACCCGGTCACCTGCGACATGTGCAACGGCCGCGGCGAGGTCTCCCAGGTCACCCGCTCCTTCCTGGGGCAGGTCATGACCTCCCGGCCGTGCCCGCAGTGCCAGGGCTTCGGCACCGTGGTGCCCAGCCCCTGCCCGGAGTGCTCCGGCGAGGGCCGGGTCCGCACCCGCCGCAAGCTGACCGTGAAGATCCCGCCGGGCGTGGACAACGGCACCCGGATCCAGCTGGCCGGCGAGGGCGAGGTCGGCCCCGGCGGCGGCCCGGCCGGCGACCTGTTCATCGAGATCGTCGAGCTGCCGCACCCGATATTCCAGCGGCGCGGCGACGATCTGCACTGCACCGTGACGCTGCCGATGACGGCCGCCTCCCTGGGCACCAAGCTGCCGCTGGAGACGCTGGACGGCCCGGCGGAGATCGACGTGCGCCCCGGCACCCAGTCCGGGCACGCGATCACCCTGCGCGGGCACGGCATCCAGCACCTGCGCGGCGCCGGGCGCGGCGACCTGATCGTGCACGTCGAGGTCAAGACCCCGACCAAGCTCGACGCCGAGCAGGAGGAGCTGCTGCGGCGGCTGGCCAAGCTGCGCGGCGAGGAGCGGCCCTCCGGCGAGTTCGCGCCCGGCCAGCAGAAGCTGTTCTCGCGGCTGCGGGACGCCTTCAACGCGCGCTGACTGATTCCGAGTTCTTCCTAGAAGGAGATACGTGAGCACCGCGCCGGTCTTCTGGTGGGAGGGCGCCGATACGACCGGACGCGGGGCCCGCGTCCGCCTGGACGGCCCCGAGGGGCGGCACGCCGCGCTGGTGCGCCGCCTCACCGCCGGGGAGCGCGTCGACCTCGCCGACGGCCGGGGCGCGGTCGCCGAGTGCGTGGTGGCCGTCGCCCACAAGGACTGGCTGGAGCTCGACGTCCGCGACGTCACGCGCGAGCCCGCCCCGGCCCCCCGCATCACCGTCGTGCAGGCGCTGCCCAAGGGCGACCGCGGCGAGACCGCCGTGGAGACCATGACCGAGATCGGCGTCGACGCCGTCGTGCCGTGGGCCGCCAGCCGGTCCATCGTGCAGTGGAAGGGCGAACGCGGCGAGAAGGCGCTGAACAAGTGGCGGGCCACGGCGCGCGAGGCGGCCAAACAGTCGCGGCGCACCTGGTGGCCGACGATCGAGCCGCTGCACTCCACCGCCGACGTCGCCAAACTGCTGGCGGACGCCGACCAGGCGCTGATCCTGCACGAGGACGCCGACAAGCCGCTGGCGCGGCTCGACATGGCGACCGGCGGCGAGATCGTGCTCGTGATCGGTCCCGAGGGCTCGATCTCCCCCCAGGAGATGGCGGCCTTCGAAGCCGCCGGCGCGACGCCCTACAAAATGGGGCCGACTGTTCTGCGCACCTCCACGGCCGGAACCGCCGCCGCCACGATCGTGCTGGCCCGCTCCGGACGGTGGGGCTAAAGCTCCAGCCGCATGTGGCGGTTCGCGACCTGATAGCCGAGGCTCTTGTAGAGGTTGTAGGCGCGGTCGTTGAACCCGTGCACGTTCAGCGCGACGACATCGGCGCCCAGCTTCTTCGCCGCCTCCGCCCCGGCCTCCATGATCGCCCGGCCGTAACCGCCGCCCTGCCGGTCCGCATCCACACGCACGTCGTTGATGTACGCCTCCTGGCGACCGCCCCGGGGCCGCATCATGATCCACAGCGTGCCGACCCTGGCGACGGTCTCCGCGTCGCGCGCCACCCACACGTGGTGACCGGGCGTCTCCAGGCCCTCGGGCAGCAGTGCCTGGAACTCCTGGGCGGCCAACTCGGCCGCGACCTCCGCGGTCCAGTGCCCGGACCTCACCTGCGAATCGGCGTAACCGCTCGCGGAGAGCGCCTTCCACGCCGGGAACTCCGACGCCGCGAGCGGGTCCAGACGGACGGCCCGCACCGGCTTCGAAGCCGCCTCGGCCGACCGGGCCCGCAGCCCCCGCGCTATTCGATCTTTCATGACGTCCTCTTCAACGTGTGCTTCACCTTCCGCCCGACCCGCTTCACCACCGGCTTCGCCTTCGCCGACACCGCCGCCGGGCTCGCCTCCCGCCGCACCGCCGCCGCGAACGCCGCCCGGCGCCGCGCCGACCGCGAAGCCAGGCCGTCCCCGGCCGCGATCCGGGCCAGCAACGCCGCCGTCGCCGCCTCGATCCGCGGATCGACGAACCCCTCACGGCCCAGCGCCAACGGCCAGTAGAAGGTGCCGGCGTCGAACACCCACGCTCCGCTGGGCTTACGGTGCAACACCGTGTGCTGGACCCGGTCGCCGCCCGCACCGTCGGTGTAGGGGGAGCGCGCCAGGATCGTGAACTCGGCCGCGTCCGCCTCCCGGTACTTCGCCTGGACGCTGTCCGCCTCACCGCCGACCAGGCCCGGGAACGCCTCACCCTCGCCGACGCCCGCCGCCTGCCAGAACCAGTGGTCGGCGTTCGCCGCCACCAACGGGGCGTCGTCCTTGACCACGCTCACATACTGCGCGCCCAGCAGCTCCTGCTCCGGCAGCCGCAGATCACGCCACATCACCGTCTGCCCCGGACGCTTGTTCTTCACCGGATCCTGGCGCGACTTGTGACAGGTGATCGTCGAACCCTCATACCGGATGTGCCAGTACACGTTGTTCGCCTGCAGGAACACCGCCGACACGCCGCCGTCGAACGCCCGCACCAGCGTCCGGCGCATGCCCGCCGACCAGTACTCGTCATGGCCGGGGAAGATCAGGCCCTTGTAGGCGAGCGGGTCGATCCGGCCGTCGTTGAGATCGGCGCTCGTCGCGAACTCCATGTCGTAGCCCTGCCGCTCGGCCCAGACGATGAAGTCGTGGACGCGCTCGGCCTCGCGCGGCATGCCGGTCAGCTCATACGGCCGCTGGAACGAGACCGACTGGGCCCGCAGCTTGCTGGACTGGCCGCCCTTCTCACCGTGCTCGCCGGTCGCGTCGAAGCCGTAGTAGAGGTTCTTCCCGCGCGCGCCGTCGAAGGGATACATGTTGTACGCCTGGTAGCAGGCGAACGGCACCACGACCAGCCAGCTCGCGGAGCTCCGCAGCCTGCGGACGACGAAGGGCACGAAGTTCGCGCCGCCCTCGGCGCGCAGCACGGCCAGATAGGCGCCGGACTTCCAGTCCCCGGGCACGTTCAGCCGCCACGACGCCTGCCACGGACAAGTGATCAGCCCGCTCCGCGCGTCGGTCACCGGCTCCGGCTGGACCACCGCGGCGATCGGCTCGCTGGCGCCGAGCAGCACGGTGCGCTCGCCGTCGTGATCGCCGACCCGGTAGATCTCGACGGTCACCGTCCCGGGCTCGGCGACCGAGATGTGGAAGTCGATCGGCTCGCCGGGGCCGACCCCGGTGTCCGAGGCGAACCCCTTCACGGGGGCCGCCGCGTCGTCGGTGAGGTCGGGGACGTCCGGTGCGGTGCCGACCGGGCTGGCGACCGGGATGAAGCCGTCGAGGGGGCGCATAGTGCCGTAGCCTATCGCCGGGAATCTTCGATCGACGGCGCTGATGGAGGACACGATGGCCGACGGACAGCCGGTTGCCGACTGCCTGTTCTGCAGGATCGTGGCCGGGGAGATCCCGGCGACGGTGGTGCGCGAGACCGCCGAGACGTTCGCCTTCAAGGACATAAACCCGCAGGCTCAGGTGCACGACCTGGTGGTGCCGCGGGCGCACTACGCCAACGCCGCCGAACTCGCCGCGAACTCCCCGGAGCTGACCGCCGCGCTGCTGGTCGAGGCCCGCGAGGTGGCCGAGGCCGAGGGCATCGCCGACGACGGGTACCGGGTGGTGTTCAACACCGGCGCGCACGCCGGGCAGACCGTGTTCCACGTGCACGCGCACGTGCTCGGCGGCGATTTCCTCAGCACGTTCGGGAACTGATCGGCGGGTTCGGGGGCGGGCGGCCGGCGCGTCCGCCGGTCGCACGGCTCCCGCCGCTGCGGGCCGCATCCGCGAGGTCGGGCCGGTCCTTGGGGTTTGGGACCGGCCTCGCGGCTTCGGGCCGGGCCCGCGGCTCCGGGCCGCTCCCGCCGCTTCGGCCGGTCGTGCGGCCTAACTGACGCAGGACTGCCGGACCGCCTTGTGCCGCCAGGTCGGCCCGTGCGACACCAGGCCGACCGGCGTCGCCAGCTCCTCGCCGATCAGGTCCGGCCAGTCGCGGGGGTCCTCCGGACCCGGGCGGTACAGCGGCCTGGACTTCGAGACGGTCTTGGTCAGCAGCCGCTGGTAGTCCAGGTCCGGCATCAGACTGCGCGGCAGCTTCGCCATCGGCGGGATGTCCGTCGTCGCCTGATACGCCCAGCACAGGCGGCGGCCCTCGGCGGCGGCGTCGGCGTGCGTCACCACGAGCGCGTCGGCGCCGCCGCACACGTCCAGCGCGTAGCGGTGCGCCACGGCGTCGAAGTGGCCGACCCGGAACGCGCCCTGCCAGGCCCCGGTCTCGTTGTGCGGCTCGGGCAGCCCCGGGGCCAGCGCGGCGTCCTCGGTGGGCATCGGGCCGGCGCCGTGCCGCGTGGTGTAGGTGCGGACCACGCCCAGGCGCAGCGCCGAGTCGCGGTCCTGGCCGGACTCCGTCAGGAGCTGGCCGGCGTTGGCGAATGTCGTGGTGGACCAGGTGGTGTGCGGATGGAAGCCGTACCACTCGTCCAGCAGCGCGCCCTGCGCGCCCTCGAACACGCAGGGGCCGGAATCCAGCAGCGCGCCGAGATACCCGCTGCGCTCCTCGTCGACGATCCGGACCCGCTGCGCGAAGGCCTGGTAGACGTCGGCGCAGCACTCCGGACCCGGCAGGTCCGCCGGCAGCCGCAGCCCGGACAGCTCCAGGTCCGCGGCCACGTGGTCGCGCAGCGCCCGGAGCTTCCTGAGCAGCTCCGGCCGGCTCCGGCAATCGCCCACCCGGGGTGGCTTATCGGGCGAGACGGCCAGGGAGAAGGAGACCGTCTCGCCGATCCCCATGCCGCAGCTGCCGTGGCGGGTCGCGCCGGGGGTGCGGTCCCGGGCGGCCTCGCGCACGCGGTTCGCGGCACGGTGGTACGGGGTGGTGAGCAGCGCGCGGGAGTCGGCCGACAGCAGGTCGAACGGGCGCGGGACGCCGAGCTCGGCCAGATGCGCGGCCTCGGCGGCCAGACCGAAGGGCTCGACGAGCATGAAGCGCGACAGGTGCGTCGGCACGCCGTGGAAGGTGCCGGAGCCGAACTGGGCGAAGGTGTGGTGGCGGCCGTCGGGGGTGAGGACGTTGTGGCCGGCCTGGGCGCCGCCGTTGAAGCGGATGACGGCGCGGTACAGGGAGGCTTCGGGCCGGCTGGAGCCGCGACGCGGGCTGGGCACACCGGATCGCGGGGGAGAGCCGGGCGCGCCGGACTCGCCCCCGGCCCGCTCGCCCCGCCGCACCCCTGCGGCGGCGCGACGAGCGGCCGGTGAGCAGAGCCAGTCCACCGTCGAGCCCTTGCCGGCGTCCCCGAATCCGAGGTCGACGACTATCGCATGCTTCATGCCGATCGCGTCCATGGTGTCCACGGTGTGCATCGGAGTCACGACCACCGCGACTCGGGGCGGTTGTCGTAGGTGTCGTACGTGTACTCGACACCGCGCGACCGCAGGTAGGTGACGGCCGGGTCTTGAGTGCCTCCGATGATCGGGTGGCGGTCCCCGGCGTCCCGGGGGTCCCGGCGCTGGCCGCGCCGGTCCCGCACCCGTCGCTCCTGCAAGCCTCCCAGCGCCCGTTCCACCGAGCGCCCGGCGCCCGAACCGACGTCGCGCAGGTCCTCCAGCCCGGCGTCCAGGTCGATGCGCTCCTCGGCCAGGCCGATGGTCAGCGCGATGGTCTCGCAGACCGCGTCCAGGTCGTCGAGCTGGATCACGTTCTGGCCCAGCAGCGCGCGCCAGGTGCCCAGGACCTCGTCGTTGCCGACGTAGGAGGAGCCCTCGGGGAGGATGTAGTAGACGTCGAACTTGCGAGTCAGCTCCCGGACGACCTCCTCGACGGTCCCCGCCGTCGGCGCCGCGCCGCCACGGCGCTCGCCGGGCCGCTCGCCCGGGCGGCCGCTGTGCTCCACGCGGTAGCCGAGGATGCGCGAGATGTGCTGCGGGTTGACGTTCGGGTATGGCATCTCGTCGCCGATGATGAACAGGTAGCCGCGCTTTCCGCGCTTCTCGTGGCAGTCCAGCGAGGTGTGCCGGGCCATGAAGTACATGGCGAGCTCGTAGGACTCGCGCATCTGGCCCCCGCCGCCGCCCTCCAGGACGATGGCGCCGAGCTGCTGGTCCATGCGGTTGTCGGACTCGAACTGGCCGATCTGCAGCGGCACCCGGTCGGAGTAGGCGTCGCCGATCGCGCCGAACATGATCTGCGGGTGGTCGACGTAGCGCTTGCGCAGCAGCAGGCCGTGCAGGTCGGCCAGCTTGGTCTGCAGGACGCGCGGCACGCCGCCCATGGAGCCGGTCACGTCGAAGAGCACTGCGATGGCCAGCGACGTCGGGTGTTCGGCGCTGTCCCGGCTCTCTCGGACGTCGACGTCGTAGGGCTCCATGAGGGAGTGCGCACGCCACTGGTTGCGCGGGGTGCGGGAGATGATCCGGTCGTTGTAGTCGAAGGCGCTGCGACCGGTCGCCTTCCGGTAGATCTCCGCCGACCTGTATTCCTCGTCGTTCCAGTGCCCGCCGCCCATTCCCATCGCCTTCCCGTGACTGCTGCCGTGACCGCCCGCTCAATTATCGTCCAACTGACGATAACCCGGTTCGACTGTAGCATAGCGTCAAGTTGACGAAAAGGGGAGGCGCGGAAAATCTCCCGCCCTGGTCGCCGGGGTGCGGGCTAGCATGGAGGCACCACGAAAACCGGGAGAGTGATCAAAGGCCGTACGGCCGTTCCTATGGCAGACAACACCGCACAGCGCTCCGGCAAGGGCCGCCAGTCCTCCGCCGCGGACCGCAACGGGAAGCCGGCCGGAGCCGGCCGCGGGGGATCGAGCAGCGGCATCCCCGCCGCTCCCAGCGCCACCGAGGCCCTCGGAGCGCTCGGGACTCCCGAGGAAGTGGCACCCGGCGTCGTCCAGGCCAAGATCGAGATACCGTCCGGCCACCCCCTGGTCGCCGTCTTCGGCGCCGGCGACGGCCTGCTCCGGGTGATCGAGAAGTCCTTCCCCGGCGTCGACATCCACGCCCGCGGCAACCAGGTCACCGCCGCCGGCAGCCCCGCCGAGGTGGCCCTGGTCCAGCGCCTGTTCGAGGAGATGCTGCTGATGCTGCGCACCGGCGCGCCCCTCACCGAGGACGGCGTCGAGCGCTCCATCCAGATGCTCCGCAGCGGCGAGGCCGACGTCGACGGCCAGCGCCCGGCCGAGGTCCTGACGCAGAACATCCTCAGCAACCGCGGCCGCACCATCCGCCCCAAGACCCTGAACCAGAAGACCTACGTCGACGCCATCGACCGCAACACCGTCGTCTTCGGCATCGGCCCCGCCGGCTCCGGCAAGACCTACCTGGCCATGGCCAAGGCGGTCCAGGCCCTGCAGAGCAAGCAGGTCAACCGCATCATCCTGACCCGGCCGGCGGTCGAGGCGGGGGAGAAGCTGGGCTTCCTGCCGGGCACGCTGTACGAGAAGATCGACCCGTACCTGCGGCCGCTGTACGACGCGCTGCACGACATGATCGATCCGGACAGCATTCCCCGGCTGATGGCCGCGGGGGTCATCGAGGTGGCTCCGCTCGCGTACATGCGGGGCCGGGCTCACCCGACATTTGTCAAAGTTTTGACGCCTGACGGGTGGCGGCCGATCGGCGAGCTTCAGGTCGGTGACCTGGTGATCGGTTCGAACGGGGAACCGACTCCCGTGCTGGGCGTCTATCCGCAAGGCGAGAAGGACGTCTACCGGGTGACGGCGCAAGACGGCGCATCCGTCCTGTGCTGCGGAGAGCATCTCTGGACTGTTCGGACCGCTGCTGACAAGCGCCGGAACAAACCGTGGCGCGTATTGGAAACGCAGGAAATGGTGGGCAACCTGCGAGCCGCGCATGCCCGACGCTACGAACTTCCGCTGCTCACCGCGCCGGTCTGCTACCCGGAGCGCGAGGTGCCCATGGACGGGTACGCCCTGGGCCTGCTGCTCGGCGACGGTTGCGTGACCGGTTCGACCACGCCGTCGTACGCAACCGTCGATGTCGAACTCGCTGATGCCCTTGCCGCTGCCCTCCCCGGCGTCACGGTCCGGCACAGGGGAGGCGCCGACTACATCCTGAACCGCACCCAGGTTCCGGGTGGCGTCGTCAGCCTCGAGAATCCGGTCACCGCCGCGATGCGGGAGCTGGGCATGCTCGGCAATCGCTCGGCGTCGAAGTTCGTGCCGGACGCGTATCTTTACAACACGCCCGAGGTCCGCCTCGCGGTTTTGCAGGGGCTCCTGGACAGCGACGGCGGCCCGGCGACGCAAAAGGACCGCACCTGCCGGGTCCAGTTCACGACCACCTCGATCCTGCTACGTGACGATGTGATCGAACTGGTCCGCTCGCTCGGCGGTGTCGCTTATACCCGTCGCCGTGTGGCGGAAGGTCGCAAGCCCGGATTCGCGAACGGCCGGGAGGTCCATCACCGCCGCGACGCCCACATCGTCGACATCCGCCTCCCAGAGGGCATCGAGCCCTTCCGCCTCACCCGAAAGCGTGACGCTTACCACGCTGCCGGTGGTGGCGGCCGCCCAATGCGCTTCATCGAAAGCATCGAGCGTGAGGGGCGCGACGAGACGGTCTGCATCCAGGTCGCCGCTGAGGACTCGCTCTATGTCACCGAGGACTACCTGCTCACGCACAACACCCTCAATGATGCTTTCATCATCCTCGACGAGGCCCAGAACACCTCTCCCGAGCAGATGAAGATGTTCCTCACCCGCCTCGGCTTCGGCTCCAAGATCGTCGTCACCGGCGACGTGACGCAGGTCGACCTGCCGGGTGGTACCGAGTCGGGGTTGCGCGTCGTGCGCAATATCCTGTCCGACGTGGAGGACATCCATTTCGCGGAGTTGACCAGCGCCGACGTCGTGCGGCATCGGCTGGTGGGGGACATCGTCGACGCCTACGGGCGCTACGACGCGGTCCAGGACCGGGGCGGCCGGGGCGGGGACGCCTCGAGGAAGAGGCGCTAGTCCATGTCGATCGACATCGCCAACGAGACCGACTTCGGCACCGAGCAGGGTGTGGACGCCGAGGAACTGGTCGGGGTGGCCCGGTACGTGCTCGGCGAGATGGGCATCCATCCGATGGCCGAGCTGTCCATCCTGCTGGTGGACACCGCCGCGATGGAGCAGCTGCACATCCAGTGGATGGACGAGCCCGGGCCGACCGACGTGCTGTCCTTCCCGATGGACGAGCTGCGGCCGGCGCGCGCCGAGGACGACAACGAGCCGGTCCCGGGCCTGCTCGGGGACGTCGTGCTGTGTCCGGAGGTGGCGGTGAAGCAGGCCAAGGAGGCCGGCCACTCCACCGCCGACGAGCTGCGGCTGCTCACCACGCACGGGATCTTGCACCTGCTCGGGTACGACCACGCCGAGCCGGACGAGGAAGCCGAGATGTTCGGGCTGCAGAAGCAGCTGCTGCGAGGATGGAAGGCCAGGTCCGGCGCTCGATGAGCAGTCATAGACGTACGCAGGGCACTCGGGCGCGCGGGGACGCCGCATGAGTGCCCTGCTCTTCTGGGAGATCATCGCCGTCATGGCGCTGGTCGCGGTGGCGGGCTTCTCGGCCTGCGCCGACGCCGCCCTGTCCCGGGTGTCCCGGGTGCGGGCCGCCGAGCTGGTCGAGGAGGGCGTGCCCCGGGCCGGCCGGCTCCAGGAGCTGGTCGACGACCCGGCCCGGGCGCTGAACCTGGTGCTGCTGCTGCGGGTGGCCTGCGAGATCGCCGCCACGGTGGTGGTCAGCGTGCTGTGCGTGCGGCGCATCGACTCGGTGTGGGGCGCCACCTTCATCGCCATCGGCATCATGATCGCGGTGTCCTACATCTTCGTCGGCGTGATGCCCCGCACCATCGGCCGCCAGCACTCGGTGCGGGTGGCGCTGGCCCTGGCCGGCCCGCTGGCGCTGCTGCAGAAGATCCTCGGCCCGCTGGCCCAGCTGCTGATCGTGATCGGCAACGCCGTCACCCCGGGCCGCGGCTTCCGCGAGGGGCCGTTCGCCTCCGAGGCCGAGCTGCGCGCCCTGGTGGACCTGGCCGAGGCGAACAGCGTCATCGAGGACGAGGAGCGCCGCATGGTGCACTCGGTCTTCGAGCTGGGCGACACCCTGGTCCGCGAGGTCATGGTGCCGCGCACCGACATGGTGTTCATCGAGCGCCACAAGACCCTGCGCCAGGCGCTGTCGCTGGCGCTGCGCAGCGGCTTCTCCCGGATCCCGGTGGTCGGCGAGAACGCCGACGACGTGGTCGGCATCGTCTACCTCAAGGACCTGGTGCGCCGCATCCACGAGCACCCCAGCGGCGAGACGCTGGAGGAGGTGGAGTCGGTGATGCGCGACCCGGTCTGCATCCCGGACAGCAAGCCCGCCGACGAGCTGCTGCGCGACATGCAGGCCGGCCACATCCACCTGGCCGTGGTGATCGACGAGTACGGCGGCACCGCCGGCCTGGTCACCATCGAGGACATCCTCGAGGAGATCGTGGGCGAGATCGCCGACGAGTACGACGTGGAACGCCCCTCGGTGGAACGGCTGTCCCCGGACGCGGCGCGGGTCACCGCGCGCCTGGGCGTGGACGAGCTCGGCGAGCTGTTCGGCGTGGACCTGGAGGACGACGACGTGGAGACGGTCGGCGGCCTGATGGCCAAGCGCCTGGGCCGGGTCCCGATCCCCGGCGCGCACATCGAGCTGGAGGGGCTGCGCCTGACCGCCGAGTCGGCCGAGGGCCGGCGGCGCCGGATCGGGACGGTGCTGGTGAAGCGGCTGCCGCGGGACGAGGGGTGAGCCGCGGCGGATCCGGCTGATCGGCCGGGTGTCGCCGGCCGTCGTTGGCCGCGCAAGCCGCTGCCAGCCGCCGCTGGCAAAGCGCGTCGCCGGTCGTCGCGCTCGCTTGTCGGCCGACCACCCCCGCACAG
>JABFXP010000490.1 GCA_013361685.1 Catenulispora sp. | reverse complement strand
GTCCGGCCACCGCCGCCGGCGCCGGTCAGCGCCCGGGCGTGGTGGTCGGCGTGGGCGCCGGCGCCCCGCGCACCGGCCGCACGCTGCCGACTTCGAAGATCCCGACCGCCGTGATCAACTCCCGGACCGCGGGCAGCCGCCCCGGGAACACCCGTCCGCCCTCCGGCTCGCCCCGGGTCGCGCCCAAGTCCGGCGCCGTACCCCAGGCCAGTCTGGGTTCGGGACTGGGCCCGGCCCTCGGCGCCCAGCCGCCGATCGGCCCGCTGCCCTACCTCCCGGGCTCGCCCCTGCCGGGCCCGGAGAACCCCTACACGTTCGGCACGCCACGGCTGCCCTCGCCGACGGGCCGGTGATAATCCGGTGTCGGTGATCGCAGCGGCGTGCCACCATCGAGGCGGGGAGAGCGTTTCTCCCCGCCTCGCGGCGTTCCTGCGCCGCGCCTGTCACGACTGATGAAGAGGAAGCACATGACGGAATCCCACAAGGACGCTGCCCGCGACGAGGTCTACGCACTGCACGACCACGACACGCCGGAAGCCGAGTGGGACACCGAGGACGCCTTCGAAGCGCCGGCCCCGCTCTACCGCAACCGGTGGGCCGCCTCCGGCCACGACGGCGAGCAGTTCGACCTGGAGGAGCGCACCTCGCTGCGCCGCGTGGCCGGACTGTCCACCGAACTCGAGGACGTCACCGAAGTCGAGTACCGCCAACTCCGCCTGGAGCGCGTGGTCCTGGTCGGCGTCTGGACCGAGGGCACCGCGGCGGACGCCGAACTGTCCCTGCGCGAGCTCGCGGCCCTGGCCGAGACGGCCGGCTCGGAGGTCCTGGACGGCGTCATCCAGCGTCGCGACCGCCCGGACCCGGCCACCTACATCGGCAGCGGCAAGGCGGTGGAGCTGCGCGACATCGTCCTGGCCACCGGCGCCGACACCGTGATCTGCGACGGCGAGCTGAGCCCGGGCCAGCTGATCCACCTGGAAGACGTGGTCAAGGTCAAGGTCATCGACCGCACCGCGCTGATCCTGGACATCTTCGCCCAGCACGCCAAGTCCCGCGAGGGCAAGGCCCAGGTGGCGCTGGCGCAGATGCAGTACATGCTGCCGCGCCTGCGCGGCTGGGGTCAGTCCCTGTCCCGCCAGATGGGCGGTGGCCGCGGCGGCCTGGCCACCCGCGGTCCCGGTGAGACCAAGATCGAGACCGACCGCCGCCGCATCCGCGAGCGGATGGCCAAGCTGCGCCGCGAGATCGGCGAGATGAGCAAGGGACGCCAGACCAAGCGCGCCGAACGGCGCCGCGGCGCGGTGCCCTCGGTGGTCCTGGCCGGCTACACCAACGCCGGCAAGTCCTCCCTGCTCAACCGCCTCACCGGCGCCGGAGTCCTGGTGGAGAACGCCCTGTTCGCCACCCTGGACCCCACGGTCCGCCGCACGGAGACCGAAGGCGGCCGCGCCTACACCCTGTCCGACACCGTCGGCTTCGTCCGCCACCTGCCGCACCAACTGGTCGAGGCCTTCCGCTCCACCCTGGAAGAGGTGGGCGAGAGCGACCTGGTGCTGCACGTGGTCGACGCCAGCGACGAGGACCCGGAAGGCCAGATCTCGGCCGTCCGCGCCGTCTTCGCCGACCTGGGCGCCGGCGACGTCAAGGAACTGATGGTCCTCAACAAGGCCGACCTGGCCGACCCCGAGGTCCTGGCCCGCCTGCTGCGCCGCGAACCGCACAGCGTGGTGGTCTCGGCCCGCACCGGCGAAGGCATCGAGCACCTGCTCGCCGCCATCGAACGCGACCTGCCCCGCCCGGGCGTCGAACTGGAGGCACTGGTGCCGTATGACCGGGGCGACCTGGTCGCGCGCATCCACGCCGAGGGCGAGATGCTGAAGGAGGAGCACACGGACCACGGGACTTTGGTCCGGGCGCTGATCCATGCGGATCTGGCGGCTCAGCTGGGGCCGTTCCGGACGGTCGGGGTTTGAGGGCGGTGGGGTTGAGGGTCGGTGGTGCCGGTGTCGGTAGTCGTCGGTAGCCGTCGGTAGTTGTCGGTAGGGCCCAGCGGTTTGGGCGGTTGTCATTCCTTCGGGAGCGGCAGCCGCCCTTTGGCGTCTGCGGGTTCTGCTAGCGCTTGGTGTCGTCTCTATTGGTGCCGGTCCCCGTAGAAGGCGCGGCCGACGAGCGCGCTGAGAACCGGCAGTGCGAGCGCCACGGCGAACGGCCACAGCGTCGCTTTGGCCCCCACGGCGCCGAGGAAGGCGCCCGCGGCGGCCAGCGTCATGACCCGCCCCACCAACGCCTGCACGCGCAGCCGCTGAAAAGCCTGCCGCTCGTCCAGCTGTCGCCGAATCGCGGCGCCGCTGTCAGTGTCCCGGGCACCCCACCGATAAAGCACGACCGGCACCCCGACGACCACCACCGCCAGGACCACCACCGGCCCCGCCGCCCACCCGTACCGCGCCACATCGACGCTCCCGACCGCCAACCCCGCCACCGCGATCAGCAACGGAGCCCGCAACCGGGCCGGTATCCGTACGCTCATGATCCAACTCCCTCGTCATCGGGGTCGAACATGTGGTCCACGCTGAGCCCGAAGTACCGCGCGATCCGAAACGCGAGGGGCAACGACGGCAGGTACCGCCCGTTCTCGATGGAGATCACCGTCTGCCGCGAGACCCCGAGCGCCAGGGCGAGTTCCGCCTGAGACAGCCCCTTTGCGGTGCGCTGGGCGCGGACTCGGTTGCGCATGATGTCAAGCTAGCTTTACGCGCGTGGCGATGTCAAGGAACCTTTACCTTGACCCGCACCCCCAAATTGGCGCTGATTTCATGCTGAGCCCCCGCGTGGCGCTGGACTGAATGGGTGAAGCATCTTCGGCTCAACGGCGTTTTATCCACAGGCTGAAAAAGCACCCTGGTATGCACCTTTTGTCACGACTTACCGTCTCAGGCATGGAACGAACCAGCCCGGACACCCCACCGCACGGCAGCGCCCAACCCCGCCGCCCGCCGCCGTCGGCCCGCTCCCGCCTGGCCTCGCTCCAGCAAGGCCCGACGCGGTATTGGTCGCCTGCCGCGTCGGGCCCCATGCCCCTCTCCGAAGCCCTGGCCGCCCGCCACCAGGCCACGTGGTGGCGCCGGACGACCGCCCGCATTCCAGCCACTCTCCACGGCAGATGGGCGCTGAGCACCACCGCCGTCCTTGCGCTGGCGGCAGTGGCCGTCGCCGGCGCCGCGGCGGGCGGGTGGTACTTGACGCGGTCGCAGGGGACTGTTGTGGAGGTCGGGGGTGCGGCGAAAGGCGCGGCGGAGGGGGAGGGAGGGGGCGGGGGCGGGGGAAACTCGGGAGAGTCGAACACCGGAGCCGACAGCCGCAACAGCTCAGCCGCCGAGGGCCGCCTCGGCACGCGCGGCCAGCCCGGTGCGAACGCCGCTGCGGGGGACTCCGCCGTGGACGCGCTGCCTGGTGC
>JABFXP010000887.1 GCA_013361685.1 Catenulispora sp. | reverse complement strand
CGGGGGCCGGGGCGGCGGCGGTGCCGGCGGAGGTGCCTGCGATGCCGACGACGGTTCGGGCGGTCGCTGCGGCACCGGCGGCTACGACGCTTCCGGTAAGGCCGGCACTTGCGGTGAGCCCGGCAGTTCCAGCAAGCCCGGCGGCACCGACAGGTCCGGCGGCCGTTGCGGCGGCAGGCGCCGCGACTCCATCAGCCGATCTGGCGTCGGCAGCGGCAGCACCGGCAGCTCCAGCGGTGGCGGTCGCGAAGTCGCCGGCGCGGTCGGCGGCGGTTCCGGCGCGCGGCGGGACCGTGGTGTGCACGATGGGGGTACCTCAGTCCTTCGGGTGTCTCGGCGTCCTCGGTGTTCTCGGTGTTCTCAGTGCGCTCAGTGCGCTCAGTGCGCTCAGTGCGCTCAGTGCGCTCAGTCTTCGTCGATCACGTTGCCGGCGACGTAGTCGGCCAGGGTGCCGACGGTCTCGAAGTGCTCGCGGCCCAGGTCCTCGACGCTGATCTCGACTTCGAGGTTCTCCTCCAGCAGCAGGACGATCTCCAGGGCCCCGGTGGAGCTCATGCCGAGGTCCTCCATCAGCGTGGTGGCCTCGCCGGCGCCGTTCACCTCGCGCTTGAGGACGTCCGGCAGCAGGATGCAGACGGTGTCCACGACGCGCTCGCGGAACTGCGGGTCGACGGCCAGACTCTGCTCCGTCATGACGTTCCTTTCCCAGGGTTCTGATCACGGTGTTCTGATTGAGTCGGTCATCAGTGTTCGAAGACCATGGCCGAGAAGGTGGCGCCCCGGCCGGCCCCGGCGGCGGCGAGCACGTAGCGGTCGCCGGGGTGCAGCAGGCCGCGTTCGGCGGCGGTGCGGTAGTTCAGGAAGGCGTCGGCGCAGAACACGTGGCCGTCCGGGGTCACGTTGTCCAGCACCACCTTGGCCAGCGGGAAGGCGATCCGTTTGCAGACCCGCTGCCAGGCCACGATGTTGACGTTGTGCGGCAGCACCAGGGCGATGTCCTCGATGGTCAGCCCGGCGGCGGCCACCGCGGACAGGACGGCCTCGCCGAGGGTGTCGGAGTAGACCCGCTGGAACTCCATGGCCTGCTCCATCGAGTCGCCGTCGAACTCGCCGTGCAGGTCCACGCTGTAGGAGAGCAGGCGGTCGCGGTCGCCGGTGGCGCTGACCAGGCAGGCGGCGGCGCCCTCGCCGAAGAAGGAGGTCTCCGGGACCAGTTGCGCCTCGCCGGTGAACGCCTTCTCGCCGGTCAGGACCAGCGCCAGGGCGTCGGGGTGGCGGTCGGCGTCGGCGGCCAGCAGGCGGCCGGCGACGTCGACGGCGAGCAGGCCCGAGGCGCAGGCGTGGTGGCCGACGGAGAAGGTCTCGGCGTGTTCCAGGCCGCGTTCGCGGCACAGCTCGCGCAGCGGGTTCAGCGGGTAGGGGGTGACGACCGGGAAGGTGCGGGCGTGGATCACGTAGCGGACCCGGTGCTCGTTGCCGTCCAGGGCGCCGAGGTCGTCCAGGGCGCCGCGCAGCAGGTCCAGCAGGGTGCCGCCGGAGTCGCGGCTGACCGAGCCGAGCTTGTGGTAGCGGCGGAACACCTTGGTCTGCATGGCGGTCAGGCCGAAGCGGTCGGCCAGGTCCTCGATCGGCACCCGTTCCTTGGGCAGATAGGTGCCGACCGCGGCGAGGGCGGTCACGGGGTCCTGCTTCCGGTGGGCTCGGTGGGCTCGGTGGCCTGGGCGGCGCCCGCCTCGGCCGCGTGCCGCTGCCGCATCAGGAACTTGCGGACCTTGCCGGTCGGGCCGACGATCAGCCGGTCCGGGCCGATCACCAGGACGTCGCGCAGCGTCGCGGCGGCGGCCTCGGTGAGCACCGCGCGCACCGCCCCGGCCCGGTCGGCGTGCGCGTCGGCCCACGGGTGCAGCGTGAGCAGCACGTCGGTGACGACGCCGGAGGGGGTGGGCATGGCCACGACCGTGCAGTCCAGGACGTCGGGGCACGCTTTGAGGATCTTCTCCTCGGACATCGCCGTGTAGAGCCACTGGCCCTGGCCCAGCGGGACCGCGTCGACGAGCCGGTCCACGTGGTAGTAGTAGCCCTCCTCGTCCCGGTAGAGCAGGTCGCCGGTGAGGTAGTAGCCGTTGCGGCGGTTGCGGTGGGTGGCCAGGGAGTCGTTCCAGTAGCCCGGCGACAGCGTCGCGGACTTCATCCCGCACAGGCCGACCTGGCCGTCCGGAACCTCCTCGCCGGTCTCCGGATCCAGCAGCCTGATCTCGGCGAAGTCGTGGGTGCGGCCGACGCAGCGGCCGTAGCGGTCGGTGCCGGGGGCGTGGGTGATGTGGAACGCCGAGTGGCCCATCTCGCTGGAGCCCAGGCCGTCGACGAACATCGAGCCGGGTTCGCGGCGCGCGCCCCGGGCGGTGGGGCGGTCGTGCGAGCCGGCGGCCACCAGGTGGCGGATGTGCGGCTCGTGGGCGCAGTCGCCGGTGTTGAACCACAGCGAGACCGAGTCCACGGCGCGCTTGCTCAGATCGATGCGGGCCAGCTCGGCCCAGGTGACGGCGAACCCGAACACGCCGGTGGGGCGCCAGCGCTCGATCGCGGAGACGACCGCCTCGCCGTCGTCCGGCCGGGACAGGAAGAGCATCTCCGCGCGGTTGCAGAAGGCGTGGTTCAGGGACATGATCCCGGCGGCGTGCGGGGCCGGCAGGGCGTTGAGGATCCGCTCGGTACCGCGGGCCCGCGGCTTGTTCAGGCGCAGGACCCGGGTGCCGACGAACAGGTTGCCGTGGGTCTGGGTGACCGCGGCCGGCATGCGCGTGGTACCGGAGGAGTGGGTGATGGCGATCGGGTCCTCGTCGTGGTGCCGGTAGGGCGCCGGGGCGGCGGCCGGGTCGCCGGAGCCGGTGTCGGCGACGTCGTAGACGGCGTCCGGGGCGAAGCCCAGCTCCGGGCCGGCCGCCGGCGCGGCCTCGGCGAGCCGCCGCCGGTGGGCGTCGTCGGTGAGCAGCCCGACGGCCCGCAGCCGGCGGATGTATTCGGCGGCGACGTCGCCGGGGATGTTCGGGTTCATCAGCGCCGGGATGGCGCCGAGCCAGGACAGGGCCAGGAAGTGCAGCATGCAGTCGGCGGCGGCGGTGACGTAGACCGCCACCGGGTCGCGCGGGCCGATGCCGCGCGCGGCGAACCAGGCGGCGCGCGCCGCGACGGCGGTGCGCAGCTCGCCGAGGGTGAGGCCGGTGAAGGCGGGGTGGCCGTCGACGGCGGTGTCGAAGGCCATGCCGGGGCCGTCGAGCGGAGCGCCGTGCTCGATGAGCTTGGTCAGGACGTTGCCGGCGCCGAGGGCCGGGTCGGCGGCGAGCGCGGCCCGCAGGCCGGGGGCTGTGGGTGCGGCGGGTGCGGCGGGGGCAGTCACGGGTGCTCTCCTTTGGGCGGTGCTTTGCGCGGGCTCGGGGCGGCGGCGGGCGGCGAGGCGGGCGA
>JABFXP010000430.1 GCA_013361685.1 Catenulispora sp. | reverse complement strand
CAACCTGATCCAGCAGGACGCCGCGAACCACCAGCAACACGGCCGCAACCTGGTCAACGGACTCAGCTCACTGACATACGGGACAGGGGGCTGAGCTCGTCGTGGCGAATCCGGAAAAGAAGATCATATCGAAGCTGACGTCGCTCACGGGGCACTTCCACGGCATCGGCGAACACACCGGCGGCGCGGTGCACGGGCACGGAACGCACGTGCACGACGCTGCCAACAAGTTCGACGAGGAAGAGAAGAAGCTCGCCACCGAAGCGAAGGGCAAGCTCGGCACCGAGGCCAACAAGCTGGAGGCCCAAGGCGAGCAGGAAGCGGCTGCCGCCTCCGCGGCTGCGTCCTCCGCAGCCCGCACGCGCAAGCCCAAGCTCGAAAAGGGATCCCCCGAGCACCGGCAGGACCGCTGGGAGAAGTACCAGAAGAAGATCAACGACCCCAAGTTCCAGCAGGAGGTCGCCGACGGCAAGCGCCGGCCGCCGCTGACCAAAGAGGCCTGGGACAACAACTACGACGTCAACATGAACAAGGCGAAGAAGGCTCAGCAGCAGGTTGAGGACTTCGCGGACCGTGCCGGCCACAAGAAGGAAGACGGCTGGAAGTTCGGGAACAACCAGGAAGAGCACACCATCACCTTCGCCGACGGCTCCCAGCGCCGAATCGACATAGCCAACCCCGATAAGCAGATCGGCATCGAGTACAAGGGCGGCCGGATCAACAACCAGGCGGAAATCCACAAAGAACTGGAACTGGACGGCAGGCTGGTCCAGGAAGGGTGGGACATCCGCTGGGTCGGGCAGACCAAAGAGCCGCCCAAGTGGCTCAAGCCGCACCTGGATCAGCACGGTATACAGTGGCACCACGACGACAAGAGCAGCCCATTCCATTACCGGCCTAAGTTGTGATTCGGCGGAGGACAGGAGTGAACCATGGCTACTGCTGAAGCCCAGCGAGAAGTCGACACCTGGCTCGCCCCGATGTGGTGGGAGCTCGAGAACGAGATCTGGGAGAAGGGTCCGGAGGACTTCGAGGACCTGTACAACCGGGATTCGTTGGACGTCCTCGAGGAGTTCCTGCTGCGGAGGATCCCGGCCGGTGCGGCGCCGAACGGGCCCGACTACATCGACCACATGGACTGGGCCGCGCGGTACTTCGGGGAGACGCTCGTCGAGAACTTCGAGGGCTGCTCGTGGGAGCCCGGCAAGGGACGCTACAGCGGGCTTCCGGTGATCGCGGTGCCGGACGGGACCGGTCTGCAGGAGAGCCCGCTGTCCCGGCTCAACATCGCGTTGGAGCGGCGCACCGGTCACGAGCTGACCCGGGCCTACGACGCCATCGCGGCGACGGTGCCGGCTCGGACGACTGAGCTGCCCCCGCTGGAGGAGCGGTACGTCCACTTGGGCGACTGAGCGGACGACGGTGCCCGGTGCGCCGGGTGCTCGGTGGCCGGGCTCGGCATGAGGGGCCAGGCCGTGTTCCGACCGCGCATCCACCGAGCTTCGAATCCCACCGACCCACCACACCGGCCCAACCGGGCACGCCCAACCCAGTGCCCTAGAGGAGGACGAGAATGACCGAGGCCGCCGTCGAACGGGATCTGGACGCCTGGCTTCAGGGCATGGCCGAGGCCATGTCCGCGGGACTGCGCCGCGAGCTCCCCGAATTCGCCGCCAACGGCCGCCGGGACTCCCTGGCGGCCCTGGAGACCATCCTGCTCGAACGCCTGCCGGACAAGTACTCGGCCGAGGACCGCGACGCGCAGACCCTGATCGACCTCGCCGCCCGCTACATCGGCGAGACCCTGATCTTCAACTTCCAGGGCTGCTACTGGCGCGCGGGCTACTCCGGCTTCGAAGGCGTCCCGATCGTGTCCGTCCCGGACGGGATCTACCGCCCGCCGTGCCCCGAGCAGCTCGTGGACGTCGTCGTCCGCAAGCGCACCGGCGGCGTCCTCACCGACGTCTTCGACGGCATCGCCGAACTCGTGCCGGACCGCAGCGAACCCCTGGAAGGCCTCGACGACCGCTACGCGGACGCCACGATGCCCGCGCCCCCCGACCCCGCCGAAGCCCTGGCCGTCTGGCTCCAGTCGATGCCGGTGGCGCTGGAGAAGCAGCTCGCGGGCTACCTGCCGGAGAACTTCGCGCTCACCTACGAGCGCGACTCCCTGGCCGGTATCGAGGCCGCGATCCTGGCCCGCCTGTCCGAAGAGGGTTCGGCCGACGAACGCCGCAACGCCGGCTTCATCGACCGTTGTGCCCGCTACGTCGGCGAGGTGTACGTCCGCGCCGGCGAGGACGCCCGCTGGGACGTGGGCCAGGGGATGTTCCAGTGGTACCCGATGGTGGCCTACCACGACGGGAAGACCGAGCCGGTGAGCCCGCTGTCGCTGGTCAACGCCGCGGCCGACCGCAAGCGCGGGACGTACCTGACGATGCTGTTCGACAACAAGCAGAAGTCGGCTCGGCCTCGGACCACGGCGCTTGGTCCGGTGGCGGAGCGGTTTTCGAGCTGAGGCGGCGGAGCGCGCTGCGCCGCCTCTGGAGGGGAACGTTCAGTCGCCGTAGTACCCGGCCGCGGCCACGAGTACCGACTCGAAGAACAGCGGTTCGCCGTCCGCACCGCGCGGCACCTCGTGGGCGGCGACGCGGCTGAAGCCCAGGGCGAGGTCGGGAGCCCAGGCGCCGACGCCTTCGTCCTCGGTTTCGACGCGGTGGCCGCGGGCGCGGATGAGTTCGAGGAGTTGTGCCGCAGGGGTGCGGAAGACGTCGAGGCCGTCGTAGCGGACGGTGATGTCGGTGCGGGGGTCTCGGGGGCGCCACACTTCGATCGCGGTGACGGACACCGCGTCGTCGAGGATCAGCACGAGCTCGAAGCCCGGGCCGGTGGTGGTGATCTTGGTGGGAGTGGGGAACAGAGTGCCCGCTATGTTGATGGTCCCTGCCGGGGCGACGGTGGTCGGGCCGTAGCGTGACGCCGCGCGGACGGCTGCGGATTCGGCGGCGCCGAGGGGGATGGCCGACCCGGCGCTGACTATGCCGCGCGGCGGATCCAAGTGCAGCTCCATCGTTCCTCGCTTCGTCGTCGGCGGAAGGCAGGGAACGAACTTATCGTCTACTGCTCGTCGGGCAGCAGGAAGTCGCGGATGAGCTTTTCCCCCTCGCGGAAGAGGGGACGCACCATCTTGAAGCGGCTCAGGCCGATGACCCGGGCCACTATGGGCGTCGTGCGGTCGATCAGTTCGCGGGTGCGGCGGGCGTCCGCCGAGCGGTCGTAGACCCAGAACAGCACGATGGCCATGTGGTGCATCCACAACAGCTCCGGCAGGCTCTCGGCGATCTCGCGGTCGATTTTCGCCGTCGAGCCCAGCACCGCCCGGCGGTGGACGTCGATCACCTTGTCGCGGGTGGGCTTCGACTCCGGGGAGAAGGGGCTCAGCGGGGAGTTCGGGTCGACCGCGTTCTTCACGAACTGCGCCGCGAACTCGCGGTACGGCTCCGCGACGTCGATCCAGGCGTGCAGGTCCGCGGACAGGCGGGGAGCCAGTCCGCGGTGCGGACGCATGGCGGCCAGGGCCTGTTCGACGTGACGGTCGGAGACCTCGTCGTAGAAGGCCTGGATGAGGTGGTCTTTGGAGGCGAAGTAGTAGTACGCGTTGCCGACCGAGACACCCGCCTCCTTGGCGATGGCGCGCATGGTGGTCTTCTCGTAGCCGTCGCGTTCGAACAGGCGCAGGGCCGTGTCGAGGATCAGGGCCTTGCGTTCGTCGCCGCGCGCGGTGGTGTTCTCCACCCGGTCGCGGGCGACGGCGACGCCATCGTCATCACTGCCGGTGCGTCCCGTCCCTGAGTCGCGGGGCTCGCCCATCGTGTCGTCGTCCTCCGTCTGTTCCCGGCGCCTCGATGCCGCACGCACCGTCAGCGCAGCCGGCCTCGCCGTCGGCCTCGGTCAGCGACGCCCGCAGCTTCGCCGCCACCAGGACCGAGGCCCGGGCCAGCCGCCGGCCGGCGGGCGTCGAGAGGCGGTGGGCGAGGCGACGGTGCTTGGCCAGCGCCCACAGGCACGCTATCCAAGCCGCGTCTCCGGCGAAAATCTGCCCGCCGTCGCCGATGACCGTGATCTCGACGAGGGTCGCGTCGTGGTCCAGACCCGGGAAGCGCCGGCGTGCGGCCGCCGAACCCGCCGGGAGGAAACTGAGCGGGACGAGCTGTCGCTGCCCGCTCAGCCAGTTCCGCAGCGCCCGGCACAGCCGGCAGTTCGCGTCGTACAGCACCGTCAGGCCGCGCACGGGACGCGCGGCCTGGGGGGTTCGCAGCGGGGCGGCCATGGTCAGGCCTCGGGCAGGAAGCCGGTCGGCGGCACCGGCGGGACGGCGTGGTCGCGGTGGCTGCTCGTCCGCAGCTTGTTGAGGACGAAGACGTTGCCCAAGTGCATGCCGCCGAGCACCAGCAGCACCACGCCTTCCTTCACCGACAAGCCTTCGAAGACCTGCCGGGCGTTGTCAGCGGTGGTGCCACTCTTCAGATACAGGCTGACGAAGCCCAGGTTCACCAGGTAGAAGCCGACGACGAGCAGGTGGTTGACGGCCTCCGGAAGCTGCTCGGAGTCCGAGAAGACCCGAGCCAGGAAGACCCGGCCGGCGCGGCTGAGGGTGCGGGCCACCCACACCGTCACGACGACGCTGATGAGCAGGTAGATCACGTAGGACAGGACGGTCAGGTCCATGGTTCCCCTCCGAGTTGAACGTGTTCAACTTCTTCGTATACGGGAACCGTAGCAGTCGACTTGAACGCGTTCAAGTTCGGGGTCCGCGGTGTGCGGGCGCACGAAGAAGGGCCGGCCCGATGTCAGGCCGGCCCTTCTCAGAACAGCGTGCTAAACGTCAGCTCCGGATCCGCCGATCGCCGCCGCGGACGCACCCGGCGCCGCCACGGCACCCGCGGCACCCGCAGTACTCGGAGCCTCGGGAGCACCCGGAGCGCCCGGGAAGACGATCGTCTGCACGATCACCGCCATCATCTGGCTGAACTCCGTCCAGACCTCCATGTTGGCGGACTGCATCGTCATGATCGCGACCCAGGGCCCGGTCGGGAACGGCACGTAGACCTGGATCTGCCCCTGCACCAGATCGACGCTCTCCCCGCCGGCGGCCAACTCGGGGTCCAGCGGGAACTTCGTGACGGTGATGCGGCTGACCGCCGGCCCGCACGGCAGGTTGAGCCACCGCGAGTCGTTGAACTCGTCCCGCACCAGCACCTCACGCAGACCGAGCGCGGCGACCTCGGGGTCCATGTGGTCGGACTCGGTGGCGGCGAGGGTGAGGGTGCACGTGGCCACGCCGCCCTGCTCGTTGTCGAACAGCGCCATCCCGGCCCACGCGACGCCGGCGCTGGCGGTCATCTCCCCCATCGCGGCGATCGCCGGAGCGGTACTGCGCCACAGCTCCTCATCGCCGTTCTTGTACAGCTCGCGGACGAACTGCTCGGCCGCCGCCTGCCGTTCGGCCGGGTCCTGGTGCAGCGGGTAGGCGAGGAAGTTCGCCGGCACCTCGAACTGCATGGGTGGGACGCCGGTGGCGTCGTGGCGGAAGGCCTGGGCTATCTCGGTGGCGTCGAAGGCTGCGCCGATGTCTGTCGTCATGGTTCCCCGCAGTGGTGAGTCTTGGCCCGGATGTGCGACGTGCGCGGTCGGCTTCCGACCGTCTCAGCTGATCACCGGCCTGCCCTCGGCGTCGACCACGACCGGGCCGGCCTTCAGGAAGTGCTCGGCGTCCCGGTGCTTGAGGATCTCGATCGACAGCGTTCCGGGGGCGGCCTCCGGCACCGGGGTTCCGATGATCTCGATCGTCCCGGGCAGCCGTTCGGTGAACTTCACGGCCCACGCCTGCTGCGCCTCGGTCAGCAGCACCGGCGTGGTGTTCCCGCTGAGCACCCACACGACCTTCGCCGCGGCGCCCTTGCCGCCCAGGTCCAGGCGGATCCACGAGCCGTCCGCGAAGCCGGCCGTGACGTCGGCGCCGCTGGTGGAGAACGCGTGCTGCCGCGCTCCGGCCACCTGCGACAGCGGCGCCTGCCACAGCACTTCGGCGGGCCGGGCGGGGTCGCCGACGCCCAGCACGAGCACGCGCCGATCAGTCAGCTGCAAATCGGTGCGGTAACCCTGGGGACGGCGGTCCGGGTCGAGCTGCCACGGCACGGTGCGCGCCGTGGTGCCCGGCGGGGCCCACAGCACCGGGAAGTCCTCGACCTCCAGGGCCGGATCGGTGGGGGTGCTGCCGTCCGGGCCCTTGATGTCGACCCCCAGGCCGCCGGGGCTGAACAGCTCCATCGTCCCGGCCACGACCACGGCGGTCGCCTTGCCCAGGAAGCCGAGGGACTTGCCGGCCTTGGCCGACTTGTCCCCCCGCTTCTCGTGGACCGGCGCGGGCGGCCAGCCCGGGAGCCCGGCCCCGATGTCACGGCCCTGATCGTCGCGGAACCAGCGCCTGCCCGCGACTTTCGGGGCCCGGCCGGCGGCGAAGGACGCGCGCCCTCGGAACAGCGGCGTCTCGCCGGGATCGGGGTACCAGTCCATCGGGGCTCCAAGCGTTCTGTTCCGTGCTGCCGTGCTGCCGTGCTGCCGTGCGTACTGCGGGTTGCCGGGTTGCCGCCTACCCGAACATCGCGTGGAACGGGTTGCCGGCGTTCATCTCCATGTCGTTGTGGATGCCCTTGGGCAGGAAGTAGATCTTCGGCGCGATCTTGATCCCGGCGTCGATGCTGCGGCCCAGGGCGCCCATCGGGTCGATGGTGACCTTCGGGATCCAGTTCAGCGCCTTGGTGCCGACGAGCTGGCCGCCCCGGTAGGAGGACTCGATGACGCTCTGCGCGCGGCTGATGAAGCTGCCGTCGTGGGAGATCACGTTGACCGACTTCTCGCCCCAGACCGAGATCTGCTTGCCGAACGCGCCGAAGGTCTTCAGCGCCGACTGGCCCTCCTTGGCGAAGCCGACGATGTCGTGCCCGGCCTCGACGCCGGCCTCGAAGGTCCGGCCCAGCTTGCCGGTGAGCGAGGCGGACCGGGCGACCGCCACGGCCTCGTCGGCGACCTTCGCGGTCTTGCCGAGCATGCCGACGCCCGGCAGCAGGCCCAGGGCGTCCACGCCGATGCTCATCCAGCTCACGTCGGCGCCGGCGGCCTTGGCCACCAGGTGGGTGAGCAGCGCCGCGCCGCTGGTGGCGATGGCGGCCACCGCGAAGATCGCGCCCAGCGGCTCGAACGGCGCGGTGATGATCGCCAGGATGCCCAGGATCCCGGACAGGTCGCTGAGCAGGTCGCCGATGAACTTGATGGCGTCGGCGTGGTCCTCGACCCAGTGCCAGGCGCCTTTGAAGGCGTTCCCGATGCCGTCGACGATCGAGTCGAACAGCCCCGGCTTGCCCGGCGCCAGCTGGCCGGCGTGGTGCAGCTGGTCGGCGATGGACCGGGCGGCGCTGATGAAGCGGTCGTGCAGGTCGTGCGCGCGGCGCAGCACGTCGCTGACCGCGTCCTGCGCGTCGGACAGCGCTTTCTGGTTCTTGGCGTCCTGGGCCGCCTCGGGGCTTCCGGAGGCCGCCGGAGTCGGATGCGCAGTGCCGCCGGGCCCGTAGGCGGTGGTCTTGGCGCTGTCGACCGCGCCCTTCTTGGCCGCGGCCTCGTTCTCCAGCCGGTCGGCCTCGGCCTGGAACCCGTCGAGTTGGTCGGCCCAGCGGTAGAGCAGGGTGCTGGCGGTGCTGAAGGATTCGTGGCACTTCTGGACGGCCGGCTTGAGGTCGTCGTTCAAGTGGTCCATGAACGCGTTGGCGGTCTGGCCCTGCCAGGACCCGCGGTCGGCACCGTCGATGTTCGACAGGATGGTGCCGAGTTCGGTGCTCATGTTGCCCAGCAGGCGCCCGAGATCGCGGGTGGAGGGCACGCTGCCGGGGGTCGGGTCGAAGCCGAGCGCGGGCAGGTTCCGTGTGGTCGTCATCGCCGTCCCCCTACGCCTGCTTCGTGAGCGCGCTCTTGAGATTCTGGTCGGTCTCGTCGAACTTCTTGCTGATGGTGTCCAGCATCGACACGCAGTCGTCGGCGTGCTTGCCGATCTGGCCGATGCCGTAGTGCCATTCGTCGGCGAAGTCGTGGACCCGGTTTACGAGGGGGTCGGCGCCCACCCCGGAGGCGTCGGCGTTGCGCAGTTGGCGGCACGCGCCGTCCAGATCGTTGCTGATCCGGCTCAACGTGGAACGCAGGTCGTTCAGCACCTGTGCGCTGATTTGCAAGTCGCTCACTGTCTCAGGGCCCTCCCCATGAATGCGCCGAGCCGCACCCCTGACACGATTTTTATGTGGCGGGGTGTAAGGCCCGCCGGGCAGACGCGCGGCAGTCTACCCACAATGAACAACTTCCGAGTAGGTGGTCACCTTCTCACGGGCTCGGCGGGGACCGGTCCCCGCCGGTGGGGACCGGTCCGAGCCCGGTGGCGGGTCAGCTGCTCACGGCGGCGACGGCCTGCAGAACCGTCTCGGTCACCGCCTCGGGCTGACTCACCGTCAGCGCGTGGCCGGCGCCGGGGATCTCGGTGCGCGTCCGGCCGTTCGCGCGGTCGGCCATGTAGCGCAGGGCTTCGGCCGGGATGTTGAGATCCGCGCCGCCCCAGACGAACCAGCTCGGCAGTTCGCGCCAGGCCGGGGCGTCGCCGGTGGGGCCGGCGCTCAGCGCGGCCTCGGTGACCGGACGCTGGGTGGCGGCCATCAGGGCGGCGGTGGCCGCGTCGACGTCGGCGGCGAACTGCTGGTGGAACTTGGCGGTGTCGATCGACAGCTCGGTGCCGCCGTCGCTGAGCGCGCGGGGCACGACCGCGTCGCCGAGCGTGCTGCCGGAGAACTTGGCGGAGAGCTCGAGCGCGGTCTCGCCGATCTCCGGGGCGAAGGCCGAGACGTAGACCAGGGCGCGCACCGCCGGGTTGTCGGCGGCGGCCTCGGTGATGACGTGGCCGCCGTAGGAGTGGCCGACCAGGACCACGGGGCGTTCGAGGGAGGCGACGACGTCGCGGACGTACTGGGCGTCGCCCTGGACCGAGCGCAGCGGGTTGGCGACGGCGAGCGCGGGGACGCCCGCGGCGGCGAGCCGGGCGATGACGCCGTTCCAGCTGGCGGACTCGGCGAAGGCACCGTGGACGAGGACGGCGACGGGGGCGGTGGTGGTGGTGTTCGTTGTCATGACTCCACTGTCAGCCGGGGAGGGGAGGTGCCGCACCCGGGTCGCACCCTGGTGAGCGTGGCCCCGGGTACCCTGGCCCGTTCCGGGCCCCGGGCCCGGGGTGGGGCCGGGGTGGGGCCGGGGCCGGGCGAGCCGCCGATCCTCAACGTCGTCATGCCGGGGCCGGCGAACCGTGGTCCCCTCGGAGGGGTGACCACCGCCACCGCCTCCGACCACCGGCCGACGGCCGAGACCCGGCTGACCGCGCTGTACACCGAGCACGCCCCGGCCCTGTTGGCGCGGCTGACCGGCTTCACCGACGGCGACCGCCACCAGGCCGAGGACCTGCTGCAGGAGACCATGCTGCGGGCCTGGCGCGGCGTGGGCTCGCTGCCGTCCGACCCGCTGCACGCCCGGCGGTGGCTGTTCACCATCGCCCGCCACGTGGCCGTCGACGCGGTCCGGCGCCGGCGCCGGCGGCCGGTGGAGGTCAGCGACGCCGAGGCCTTGTCCGCGGTGGCCGCAAGTCCCGCCGACGACATCACCGACACCGTGATCGCCGTCGACGCCATGCGCCGGGCCTTCGGCGCGTTGAGCACCGACCAGCGCACGGTCGTCGCCGAACTGTTCCTGGCGGGGCGCTCCCCGGCCGAGGCGGCGCAGCGGCTGGGCGTGCCGGTCGGGACGGTCAAGTCCCGCGCGCACTACGCGATGCGGATGCTGCACAAGAGCCTTGATGTGCACCATCTCGACGCGCACCATGAGGCACGCGGGAGCCGGGAGCGGAGGCGGGCGGCCTAGCCGCGGACGCCTAAACGAGCCGGAACGCGAGGGTCGCCTCAAGCTGCTCGGCGACCGACTCCGGCGCCGGCATCGTGGCGATCTCGACGCCGATGCCGCGCGCCGCCTTGGTGAACGCGGGCTCGCCGAGGATCCGGCGCAGGGCGTCGGCGGCCGCGGCCGGGGTGTAGCGGTCCGGGCCCAGGGCGAGTCCGGCGCCGGCAGCGGCGACCCGGTCGGCCTGGATGAACTGGTCGGCGCCCTGCGGGATCACGACCATCGGCAGGCCGCGGGCCAGCGCGCCCAGGGTGGTGCCGGCCCCGCCGTGGGTGACGACCGCGCTGACCGAGTCGAGCAGTTCCGCCATCGGCACGAAGGGGACCAGGGTGACGCGGTCCGGGTCGAGGTCGTAGTCCTGGGGCTTGCCGTCCAGGCCGAGGGTGGCGACCAGGTCCACGTCCAGCTCCGACAGCGCCGCCAGCAGCGGGCCGACGACGGCCGGGTCGGCGAAGACCGTGCCGAAGGTGACCAGGACGCGGGGGCGCGCGCCGGCTGCGGCGTCGGGGGTCGCGGCGCTCGAGGCGCCCGGTCCGGACGGGATCGTCCGCGCTCCGGCCCGGTGGGGCTCGGGCCGGAGCGGGACGTGCTCGCCGGGCAGCCGGACGCCTTCGTATTGCAGTCCCGGCGGACAGGTGTCCAACAGCCAGCGGCCGGCCGGGACGCGGGTCGGGGCGGGCAGGCCGCGGGCGGTGAAGCGGGGCGCCGCGAGCGCGGTCATCGCGGCGAGGAACTCCGGCGGTGCGGCGGGACCGAAGGCCAGGGTCGCCATCGGGGTGCCGAGGGCCGCGGCGATCAGCGGGCCGGTGAAGTCCACCAGCTCGTTGACGATCAGGTCGGGGGCGAACTCGCGCGCGGCGGCGATCGCGGCGTCGCCCCCGAGGTCCAGGCGGACGCCGGCGAAGAACTCGGCGACGCCCTCGGGGGTCGGGTCCCCGGCCGGGTCGGCGCCGGTGCGCCGGGCCACCTCGGCGAACAGCACGTCGGGCATCGGGCCGGCGGGCAGCAGGGTGAAGCCCTCGGGCTCGATGAGCGGGGCCATGCCGGCGGCGGTGACGAAGGCGACCCGGTGGCCCCGGACCTGGAAGGCGCGGGCCAACGGGAACAGCGGCAGCGCGTGCCCGAAGGCCGGCGTGGCGCAGAAGAGTATTCGCATATTCAGAAGAATGTCGATCGATCGACTAGAGATCCAATCGCTCATCAGAATCAGATTCTGATCGATGGAAGCCTTAGCATGACCGCATGTCTCCGCCCGCGCACCGCGCCACCCGCCGCCAGGACAGCGCCGCCCAGACCCGGCAGCTGATCCTGGACGCCGCTCGCGAGCTGTTCGCCGAGCGCGGGTACTCGGCGACGACGGTCCAGGACGTGGCGGCCCGCGCCGGGGTCGCGGTGGCCACCGTCTACACCAGCGTGGGCGGGAAGCCGACGCTGGCCACCGAGCTGATCGGCGCGGCCGTGGCCGCCCCCGAGGCCGCCGAGAGCCTGGCCGGCATCGCCGTCTGCGAGGACCCGGCGGAGGTGGTGCGGCTGGCCGCGCTCGGCACCCGGCTGGTGAACGAACGCTCCGGCACGGTGGTCGAGCTGATGGTCTCGGCGAGCGTCATGGTGCCGGAGATCTCGCAGGCCGCCGCCGAGGCGGTCGAGCAGTACCGGGGCGCGCTGCGGATGATCGCCGAACGGCTCGCCGCACTGTCCGCGCTGCGTCCCGGACTGACGGCCGAGCGGGCCGCGGACATCCTGTGGTTCTACTTCGGGCTGTACGCGTGGCGGCAGTTGAGTAAGGACACCGACTGGTCCTTCGACGAGGCCCAGGAGTGGTTGCGGCAGCGGGCGATGAGCGCGCTGCTGGCTCCGTAATCCCCCCTTCCAGCCAGGCCTGACCTGGGATCAGCCTCGGCATGTTGCGCAATGAACGCACGTTCATGAACACTGGTTCACGACGGCGCTTCTCTCCGCCGCACTCCGAGGAGGCATCCATGACCGACATCGAAGCGGTCTCGCTCACCAAGAGGTTCCAGCACATCACCGCGGTCGATGAGCTCTCCTTCACCGCGCCCGGCGGGAAGGTCACCGGGTTCCTGGGACCGAACGGGTCGGGCAAGACCACGACGCTGCGCACCGCGCTCGGGCTGGTCACCGCCAGCAGCGGCAGCGTGCTGATCGGGGGCCGGGCGTACACGAGCCTGGCCCGGCCGCGCCGGGTGGTCGGCGCGGTGCTCGAGGCGACCGGTTTCCATCCCGGGCGCAGCGCGCGGGCGCATCTCAAGGTGCTGGCACGGGCCGGCGGCGTGCCGGCCGGCCGGGTGGCCGAGGTGCTGGAGACCGTGGAGCTCACCGGCGACGCCGACCGGCGGGTGCGGGAGTACTCGCTCGGGATGCGGCAGCGGCTCGGGCTGGCCTCGGCGCTGCTCGGCGATCCCGAAGTGCTGGTGCTGGACGAGCCGGTGAACGGCCTGGACCCGGCCGGGGTCGCGTGGCTGCGCCGGCTGCTGCGGGCCCAGGCCGCCGAGGGCCGCACCGTGCTGGTCTCGAGCCACCTGCTGTCGGAGGTCGCGCAGACCGCCGACCACGTGGTCATCGTCTCCGGCGGGCGGCTGCGGTTCGAAGGGCCGATCGACGCGCTGCCCGGCGCCGGGTCGCTGGAGGACAACTTCCTGGCGCTGACGGCCGGCGAGAGTCACTGAGCGGCGCCGACCCCCC
>JABFXP010000803.1 GCA_013361685.1 Catenulispora sp. | reverse complement strand
CCGCAGTCTGAGCCGCGCCGGTCTGGCCCTGCTCACCTGTCGCAGCAGCCGAACCAACGGCAGCCTGGGCCGCTCCGGTCTGACTCAGCCCACCTGCCGCAGCCTGCGCCGCCCCGATCTGGCTCTGTCCAGCAGCCGCCGGCACCGCCGCGCCTCGCGCCGCCCCGCTCGGCCCGGAATCAGGGCCCGCATTCTCCCCGGCCTCCGGCTCCGGCGCCTCTTCCACGATCATGTGCACGTTCGTCCCGCTGATCCCGAACGCCGAGATCCCGGCCCGCCGCGGCCGCTCGCCCTTGAGCCACGGCTGCGCCTCCTGGAGCAGCTTGACGTTGCCCTCGGTCCAGTCGATGTGCGGGGAGGGCTCGGCGGCGTGGAGCGTCGGGGGCAGCAGTTCGTTGCGCAGCGCCAGCACGACCTTGATCAGGCTCACCGCGCCGGAGGCGGTCTGCGGGTGGCCGATGTTGGACTTCACCGAGCCCAGCCACAGCGGCCGGTCCTCGGGACGGTCCTGGCCGTAGGTCGCGAACAGGGCGCCGGCCTCGATCGGGTCGCCGAGGCTGGTGCCGGTGCCGTGCGCCTCGACGGCGTCCACGTCGGCCGGGGACAGGTGCGAGTGCGCCAGCGCGGCGCGGATGACGCGTTGCTGCGCGGGGCCGTTCGGGGCGCTCAGGCCGTTGCTGGCGCCGTCCTGGTTGACCGCCGTGCCGCGGATCACCGCCAGGACCTGGTGGCCGTTGCGGCGGGCGTCGGACAGCCGCTCCAGCAGCACCATGCCCGAGCCCTCGGCCCAGCCGATGCCGTCGGCACCGGCGCCGAACGCCTTGCAGCGGCCGTCGGCCGCCATGCCCGCCTGCTTGGAGAACTCCGCGAACGCGCCGGGCAGCGCCATCACCGCGACGCCGCCGGCCAGGGCCATCTCGCTCTCGCCGGTGCGCAGGGACTGGCAGGCCAGGTGCAGCGCGACGGAGGCGGAGGAGCACGCGGTGTCGACGGTGACGGCCGGCCCCTCCAGGCCCAGGGTGTAGGAGACGCGGCCGGAGATCACCGCGGTCAGGCCGCCGGTGAGGACGTAGCCCTCGGCGGCGCTGCCGCTGCCGACCAGGCTGGTGCCGTAGCCGGAGGAGTTGGCGCCGACGAAGACCCCGGTCCTGGTGCCCTTCAGCGTCGCCGGGTTGATGCCGCCGTGCTCCAGCGTCTCCCAGGCCACCTCCAGCAGGATGCGCTGCTGCGGGTCCATGGCCAGGGCTTCGCGCGGGCTGATGCCGAAGAAGCCGGCGTCGAACTCCGGCGCCTCGTGGACGAAGCCGCCGGTGCGCGAGTAGGCGGCGTCTCCATCAGCACCCTGGTTCAGCCCGAAGGACTCCTCGATCACGTCCCAGCCGCGGTCCTGCGGGAAGGCGCCGATCGCGTCGCCGCCGGCGGCCAGCAGCTCCCAGAACTGGTCGGGGTCGGCGACCCCGCCGGGGAGCCGGCAGCCCATCCCGACGATCGCGATCGGCTCCTGCTCCCCGGACTCCAGCTCCCGAAGACGCTCCCGGGTCTCGTAGAGATCCGCCGCGACCTTCTTGAGGTAGTCGAGAAGCTGCTGGTTCTCCGCCATCAGGGACCTTCCTCGCCTCGAGCGCCGCCCTTAGGGGGAGCTCCGGATCACGACATTCCGAACTCTTTGTTGATGAAGTCGAGCACTTCGTCGGCACTGGCGGCGCCGAGCCGGTCGGTGACGGCGGCGGTGTCGGCGTCCCGCTTCGGGGCGTCGGAGGCGCCGAGCCACTTCGACAGCACCGTCTGCAGGCGGGCGGTGACCTCGGCCCGCACGCCGCTGTCCGCCGGGATCCCGGCCAGGACCGCTTCGAGCTGGTCGAGCTCGCCGAACACCGGCTCGGGCGCCCCGGCGCCGTCCGGGCTCAGGCGTGCGCGCAGGTGTTCGGCCAGCACCGCCGACGTGGGATAGTCGAACACCAAGGTCGAGGACAGCTTGAGTCCGGTCACAGCGTTGAGCCGGTTGCGCAGTTCCACCGCGGTCACCGAGTCCACGCCCAGGTCCTTGAAGGGGCGGCCGGCTTCGACCGCCTCGCCGGAGGCGTAGCCCAGGACCGCCGCCACCTCGGCGCGGACCAGGTCGGTGAGCAGCCGGTCCTGCTCGCTGCGGGACAGCCCGCCGAGGCGGGCGGCCAGGTCCGAGGCCGACTCCGGCCGGGTCCCGTCGCCGTCCTCGCCGCCGGCCAGCGCCTGCCGCGCCTCGGGCACCGAGCCCAGCAGCGGGCTCGGCCGGTGCACGGTGAAGGTCGGGGCGAACCGGCTCCAGTCGACGTCGGCGACCGTGATCGCGCCGTCGCCGCCGTCCACCGCGCGAGCCAGGGCCTTGATGCCGAGCTCGGGATCCATCACGCGCAGGCCGTACCGCTGAAGCTGCTCACCGGTGTTGCCCTGGGCCAGACCCACGCCGCCCCACAGACCCCAGGCGACGGACGTCGCGGTCAGGCCGCGGGCGCGGCGGTTCTCGGCGAGGGCGTCCAGGTAGGCGTTGGCGGAGGCGTAGGCGGGTTGCAGGCCGCTGCCCCAGATCGCCGAGCCGGAGGAGAAAGTGACGAACGCGTCGAGGTCGTCCTGCGCGGTCAGCTCGTCGAGCCAGGCGGCGCCGGCGCACTTTGCGGCGGAGACGTAGGCCTGCTCGTCGACGGTGGTGTCGAGCAAGGCAGTGCCCTGGCCCACGCCGGCGCTGTGCACGACCGAGCTCAGCGCCGGGCCGGAGTCCTTGATGTGGGCCAGCAGGCAGGCCACGTCGTCGCGGCTGGCGACGTCGCAGGACACCACTTCGACCGGGGTGCCGGCGGCGGCCAGCCGGGCCACCGACGCCGCGACGTCCGGGGCGTTCGGCCCGGAGCGGCTGGTCAGCACCAGCCGCGGCGCGCCGCGTTCGGCGGCCCAGCGGGCCACCAGGCCCCCGATGCCGCCGGTGCCGCCGGTGACCAGGACGGTGCCGCGCGGGGACCACGGGGCGGGCGTCCGCTCCTGCGGCGCGCGGACCAGGCGGCGGCCGAGCACGCCGGCCGCCCGGATGGCGACCTGGTCCTCTTCGGCCCCTGCGATGATCGCGCACAGCCGGGCGGCGGCGCGGTCGTCCCACTGCTCGGGCAGGTCGATGAGGCCGCCCCAGCGGTCCGGGTGTTCCAGGCCTGCGACCCGGCCCATGCCCCAGACCTGCGCCTGGGTCGGGCTGGTCAGCACGTCCTGCGGTCCGGTGGTGACGGCGCCGCGGGTCAGGACCCACAGCGGCGCGGTGACGCCCGCGTCGCCGAGGGCCTGGACCAGGAGCAGGGTCGCGGCGACGCCGGTGGCCAGGACCGGGTGGTCCGGGACCGGGGTCTCGTCGAGCGCGGTCAGGGAGATGACGCCGGCTACGCCGGGCCGGCCGAGCGCGGCGGCCACGTCGGCCGGCGCGTCGGCCGGGACCGCCGCCGGGCCC
>JABFXP010000901.1 GCA_013361685.1 Catenulispora sp. | reverse complement strand
GCCGGCTCGGCCAGCCCGCGGTGGTCGGCGAGATCGCCGCGGGCCTGCTGCTGGGCCCGACCGTGGCGCACGGCGCCGTGGCCTCGGCGCTGTTCCCGACCGCGACGCGGCCGCTGCTGGCCGGGTTCGCAGACCTCGGCGTCGCGCTGCTGATGTTCGCGGTCGGGCTGGAGTTCGAACCCGGAGTGGCCCGCGGCCCGAACCGCGGGATCCTGAGCACCGCGGTCGGGTCCCTGGCGCTGCCGCTGGCCGCCGGCGCGGTGCTGGGCCTGCTGTGGCGCCCGGGCGGCTCGGCGACCTCGCAGGCCGGCTACGTGCTGTTCATGGCGGTCGCGATGTCGGTGACCGCCTTCCCGGTGCTGGTCCGCATCCTGGAGGACCGGGAGCTGATCCGCACCCCGCTGGGCCGGTTCACGGTGACCAGCGCGGCGGCCTGCGACGTGGTCGGCTGGCTGCTGCTGGCCCTGGCGATCTTCCTGGCCGCCGGCGGCCACGCCCTGGCCCGGCTCGCCGGGCTGCCGGTGTTCGTGCTCGTCCTGTTCACGGTGGTCCGTCCGCTGTTCCGCCGGCTGGCGGCCCGCGGCCACAGCGGCGAGGCCGATCTGGTGCTGGTCGTCGGCGGCGTGCTCGGCTCCTGCGCCGCGACGGAGTGGATGGGGCTGCACTTCATCTTCGGCGCCTTCCTGTTCGGGATGGCCGTGGCCGGCAGCGGCGGCCCCAGCTGGGCCGCCGGCCTGCACCGCGACATCGAACCGGTGGGAGTGCGGCTGCTGATGCCGGTCTACTTCGTGGTGGCCGGCTGGCAGGTGAACCTGCCGGGTCTGAGCGCCCGGGACTGGCTGGTCGCCGCGGCTGTCACCGCGACCGCCGTGGCCGCCAAGTTCACGGGCTCCTTCGCCGGCGCCCGCCTGGGCGGCCTCGACGCCCGGCAGTCCTGCGCGGTCGGCGTCCTGATGAACACCCGCGGTCTGACCGAACTGGTGGTCCTGACCACCGGCCGGCAACTGGGCCTGCTGGACGGCCGCCACTACACCATCCTGGTGGTGATGGCCCTGGTCACCACCGCCGTGACCGGCCCGGCGCTGACCCGGGTGGCGGGCCGCACCACCACCGCGGCGGTGTGGCACCGGATCCGCCCGGCCCGCGAGCCGAACTCCGCGGTGGACCTGGCACCCCAGCCGGGCACCACCGCCTGACCCGCTCTCTCCCCGGCTGGCGCCGGCGTCCCCGCTTCCGGGGACGCCGGCGTCACCCGCTCAGCACTTCCTGATACGCCCGCACCAGCACCGGACTCGGATCCGCCCCGAGCTCGGTCATCAGCATCTTGCGACCCTCGAAGAACAAGGTCACCGCGTCGCCCTGCCGCGCCGACCGCGACAGCGCCACCATCAGCTGCGCCCGGTAGGACTCCCGGTAGGGATGGCCGGCCACGAGCTCGGTGAGCTCGGCGACGAGCCGATGGTGCAGGCCGAGCGCCAACTCCGCCTCGATCCGGCAGTCCAGCGCGGCCAGCCGCCGTTCCTCCCACACCTGCTGCTCGTAGCGCACCAGACACTCGGTGGCATCGGCCAGCGCCTGCCCGCTCCACACATCGAGCGCGCGCCGCAGGATCGCCGCCGCCCGCGCGGGCTCCCCGCGGTCGAGGGCGTCCCGGCCGGCCCCGGCCAGCCGCAGGAACTCGGCGTGGTCGCACCACGCCTCCGCCAGGTCGATGCGGTAAGCCGAACTCAGCCGCGTCAGGGGGACCTGCCGCCCGAGCCGCTTGCGCAATCGTGAGGCATAGGTGTGGATCTGAGCTTCCACCGTGCTCGGCGGTTCCTCGTCCCACAACAGCCGCCGCAACCGGTCGTCGGACACCGGCCGGCCGTTGGCCAGCACCAGCGCCGCGAGCATCGTCCGCTGTTTGGTCCCGCCCAACGCGTCCTCGGCACCGCCGATGAACGCCCGAATCGGCCCGAGCAACCGGATCTGCACAGCCCCCGCCGCCGTGCTTTCCGAGGCGCTCTCATCACCTGCGAAAGGACTGTTCTCCATCATCAGCCCCCTAATTCCACCCCGGGTCGCCGGAAGCGAAACCCGAGCCCGTGTTCATGCCGAAAGTCATGTTCGTTCGCAGAAACGCCATTTCGAGCCTCATTCCCCGAGTCGCCCCTTGTGGACTCTTCGATCCTCGCCCCAGGCCCCAGCAGCTTCAACGGCCGCGATCGGTCGTATAGCCGCGCTGCGGGTTTACGGCAGGTGAGTCGGCGGGGTGCGCAAATGCGGGCCCTGGCATGTCTCGACGGCTGCACACCCGGGCCGACCGGGTGAAACGGCGAGGGAGCGTCGCTCTAGACGGCGGTCATGCCCGCTGCACGTTACGGAAGGTCCGCGTCCTCGATCGAGGAGCGGCCGATCATGCCGGCGGTGAGAGTGTCGCCGTGCGTCTCGTCGAGGAGAAGGAACGCTCCGCTGTGGCGGTTGACGGCGTAGTCGTCCGCGACGATCGGCGCCGAGGTCCGCAGGGACAGGCGGGCGATGTCGTTGACCCGCAGCCGGTCCGGGTGCGGGGTCCGGTCCAGGGTCGTGATGTCCAGCCGGTACGCCAGCTCGGTGATGACCGCTTTGACGGTGCGGGTCGTGTGGCGGAGCAGGACGTGGTCGCCGACGCGCAGCGGCCGGTCGGCGAGATGGCAGACGGTCGCCGTCACCTCCCGGACCGCGTCGGGGACCGCGACGGGGGAGGCGATGAGGTCGCCGCGGGCCACGTCGACGTCGTCGGTGAGGCGGACCGCCACGGACTGCGGGGCGAAGGCTTCCTCGACCGGGACGCCGTTCAGGTCGATCGCGGCGATGGTCGAACGCTGATCCGAGGGCAGGAGCGCGACCTTGTCCCCCGGGCGCAGGACCCCGGAGACCAGCTGGCCCGCGTAGCCGCGATAGTTCTTCTCCGCCGATCTGATCACGTACTGCACCGGGAGACGGACCGGCTCGGCCGAGGGATCGTCGGCCACCGGAACGGCTTCGAGCTGCTCCAGCAAGGTAGGGCCCTGATACCAGGGCGTCGCCGCCGACCGCTCGACGACGTTGTCGCCGCGCAGCGCGCTGATCGGGATCGCCGCCGGCGACGGGACGCCGAGCCGCCCGGCGTGCGCCCGGAGCGTGGCGGTGATGTCCGCGAACACGGACTCGTCGAAGCCGGCCAAGTCCATCTTGTTGACCAGGAAGACCGTGTACGGCACGCGCAACAGCGCCGCGATCGCCAGATGCCGGCGGGTCTGCTCGACCACGCCGTGCCGCGCGTCGATCAGAATCGCGGCCAGCCGCGCGGTGGAGGCACCGGTGACCATGTTGCGGGTGTACTGCACGTGTCCGGGGGTGTCGGCCAGGATGTAGCGGCGCGTGGGGGTGGCGAAGTAGCGGTACGCCACGTCGATGGTGATGCCCTGTTCCCGCTCGGCCCGGAGCCCGTCGGTGAGCAGCGCCAGATCGGTCGCGGCCAGTCCCCGGTCGCGGGAGGCCCGCTCGACCGCCGCCAGCTGGTCGGGCAGCACGGCGCCCAGATCGTGCAGCAGCCGGCCGACCAGCGTCGACTTGCCGTCGTCGACGCTGCCCGCGGTCGCGATCCGCAGCAGGGCGCCGGGCTGTGCTTCGGCCATCAGAAGTAGCCCTCTCGTTTCCGGTCTTCCATCGCGGCCTCGGACAGCCGGTCGTCCGCCCGGCTCGCCCCGCGTTCGGTGAGACGCGAGGCGGCGATCTCGGCGATCACTTCCTCGACGGTGCCCGCGTGCGAGTCGACCGCGGCGGTGCAGGACATGTCGCCGACCGTGCGGTAGCGCACCGCCCTGCTCTCGCACCGCTCCCCGGCGCGCGCCCCGCCCCAGGCACCGGGGGCCAGCCACATGCCGTCGCGGAGGAAGACCTCGCGGGTGTGGGAGAAGTAGATCGAGGGCAGTTCGATCCGTTCCTGCCGGATGTAGGCCCAGACGTCCAGCTCGGTCCAGTTCGACAGCGGGAACACCCGCACGTGTTCGCCGACCCGGTGGCGCCCGTTGTAGAGCTGCCACAACTCAGGACGCTGACGCCGCGGATCCCACTGGCCGAACTCGTCCCGCAGCGAGAACACCCGTTCCTTGGCCCGGGCCTTCTCCTCGTCCCGGCGCCCGCCGCCGAACACCGCGTCGAAGCGGTGGGCGCCGATCGCGGCCAGCAGCGGAACGGTCTGCAGCGGGTTGCGGGTGCCGTCCGGGCGTTCGGACAGCCGTCCGTCGTCGATGAACTCCTGGACCGAGGCGATATGGAGCCGGATACCGTCCAGCGCGGCTATCCGGTCGCGGTAGGCCAGGACCTCGTCGAAGTTGTGGCCGGTGTCGACGTGCAGCAGCGGAAACGGCAGTCCGGCCGGCGCGAAGGCCTTAGCGGCCAGGTGCAGCATGACGATCGAGTCCTTGCCGCCGGAGAACAGCAGGACCGGCCGATCGAACTCGGCCGCCACCTCGCGGAAGATGTGCAGCGCTTCGGCTTCCAGAACACCGAGATACGGCAGACAGCGGCTCCGTCCCATACGTTCACCCGCTTTCGGAATCTTCGGCGAATGGACACCCTCCGACGGTGATACCGCGCACTCGCGGTCACGTCAGGACTTTGATGAGGTTATTTGACGAACCCTTTACCGACCGAGAGCACCGCGGTTACGGAAACCAGACTTGTCAGGAACTCGCCAATCGCCCGCCGCGGCATTCACGCGGCCCGGATACATAGGCGTTGACCAGTGCGCCGACCCCAACGACAGGGCCCGAAGACCCCGGATCCAACAACATCAGGCCGCCAGCCTGCCTTGACGACGGAAATAGCCGAGCGTACTTTCCGGATCGTTCGTCCTCACGCTTATCGGTGCTCACCGACGAGGTCCGGCAGCCTATTGGAGCGCATCGTCCGGCCATTGTGCCGCCCTCCCATTCTCCGTTTTCCGAAAGGTGTTGCCTGCAGCATGCGTGTCCTCATTCTCGGCGGCGACGGCTTCTGCGGCTGGCCGACCTCCCTGCACCTGTCGGACCGCGGCCACGACGTCACCATCGTCGACGACCAGAGCCGCCGGCGGATCGACCTGGAACTGGAAGTGGAGTCCCTGACCCCGATCCGGCCGCCGGGCGAGCGGATCCGCGCCTGGCGGGAGGTGTCCGGGCGGGACATCGGCTTCGTCCGCCTGAACCTGGCCACCGAGTACGACCGGCTGACCGCGCTGCTCACAGACCTGCGCCCGGACGCGATCGTGCACTTCGCCGAACAGCGGGCCGCGCCGTACTCGATGCGGTCGGCGGCGGCCAAGCGCCACACCGTGGACAACAACGTCCGCGCCACCCACAACCTGCTCACGGCGCTCGTCGCGACCGGCGTCGACGCCGCGCTGGTGCACCTGGGCACGATGGGCGTGTACGGCTACGGATGGTCCGGAGCGGCGCCGATCCCGGAGGGCTACCTGACGGTCAAGGTCCCCACCCCGGACGGCGACCTGGAACGGGAGATCCTGCACCCGGCCAACCCCGGCTCGGTCTACCACCTGACCAAGACCCTGGACCAGCTGATGTTCGCGTTCTACGCCGCCAACGACCGGCTCCGGATCACCGACCTGCACCAGGGCATCGTCTGGGGGACGCAGACCCCGCAGACGGTCCGCGACGAGCGGCTGGTCAACCGCTTCGACTACGACGGCGACTACGGAACGGTCCTGAACCGCTTCCTGATGCAGGCCGCGATCGGCCACCCGCTGACCGTCCACGGAACCGGCGGCCAGACCCGCGCCTTCATCCACATCCGCGACACCGTCCGATGCGTCGAGATCGCCCTCGCCAACCCGCCGTCCCCGGGCGCCAAGCCCGCCATCTTCAACCAGGTCACCGAGACCCACCGGGTCTACGACCTGGCGAAGCTGGTCAGCGACCGGACCGGAGTGGAGGTCGTGCACCTGCCGAACCCCCGCCGGGAGGCGGTCGAGAACGACCTCACGGTCCGCAACGAGCGCTTCCTCTCCCTCGGCCTGAAACCGACGACCCTGTCCGAAGGCCTGCTCGCGGAGTGCACCGACATCGCGGCCCGCTACCGGCACCGGGTGGACCCGTCCAAGATCGTCTCCCGCTCGGTATGGCGCGCCGGGATGGAGACCGCCGAGGACTTGATGACCGACCTGCCGGAGTGACGCCACAGCGACGACAACCGAAACGGAGAACGGATCATGCCGAAACGGTCCCGCGCACGGGGCATGAACGCGGCCCTGGACAGCGGCGAGGCCGGCGTCGGCGAGATGAAGCCGGCCCACTCGCCGATGCGGCCCCGGCAACTGGCGGTCGCATCCGTCGTGGCCCTCACCGGCTCCGGACTGGGCCTGGCCACCTACCACCGGATGGCGACGAAGCCCCCGACGTTCAGCGGCATCGTGACCCCGGCCCACACCTACTACCTCAACTTCCCGGCCACCGGCACGGTGCTGACCCTGAACGTCAAACCCGGCGACCACGTACACGCCGGGCAGGTACTCGCCACGATGGACGGCGGCGTCGCCGCGGCGAACCTAGCAGCGGCCCAGGCCGCCGTCACCGCCGACACCGCGACGGTCGCCGGCGACGAAGCCCCACAACCCGGCGCCACCCAGCAGGCACAGAACACGCTGAGCGTCACCCAGGCAAGCGCAGCAGTGACCGCAGCCAAGAACGCCCTACTCCTGGCCCAGAACAACGACCAGCACACGATCTCCTCGCAGACCGTAGTCGTCACCGGTGCTCAGAACGCTTACAGCGCCGACGGCGCCGACTACACGCAGCAGTGCTCCTCCACAGCCACCACCAGCACCACGCAGGCGCAGTTCTGCCAGAACCTGAAATCAAAAGTAGGCCGCGACGCCACCGACCTGTCCACGGCCCAGGCCGAACTGGCCCGACTCCAGGCCTCGGCGAAGCTGGAGGAGGCGCGCGACCTGGACGACGTGACCCAGCGCCAAGCCATCCTCACCGCCGCCGAACAGAAGGTCTCCGCCGCGGCCCAACCACTCACCGCAGCGGTCATCGCCCAGGACAAGGCCCGGCTGGCGACCGCACAGGCCCAGGTCGCGACCGACGAGCAGGCAGTGCGGAACGCAACCCTCACCGCGCCGGCCGACGGCGTGGTCGCCGACACCCGGGGGGCGGTCGGCGACCTCGCCGGCCCCGAGGGCGTGCACGCCTACGGCGGCCCGGCGGCCCAGCCCGGGACGCAGGCCGACCAGCAACCCGGCTTCCAACTGTTCGTACCGAACTCCAACGGCGGCACCGGGACCGGACCAACCTCCGCCTACCAGCCGCTGCTCACCCTGTATGCCGGCCCGTTGAACGTCACCGCGCAGGTCCCGGAGCAGAACATGGCCGCCGTACACTCCGGCGCGCACGCCAAGCTAAACGTCACCGCGACCGGCACATCGGCAGTCGGAACAATCGGCGAAGTCACCCTCGACCCCGCGCGCGTCCCCGGCACCACGACCTACTACGACGTCCTGATCACCCTGGACTCGCCACCACAGCTGCTAGCCGGCATGACCGTGGACGTCAGCCTCTTCTGATGTCCGATATGTACAGCGGCCAGGGCATAGCACTTCTCGCCGTCGATCTAGTCGTCCTCATATCCGTGGTCTGGCAACCACTCTCCCGCCGCCACGACGACTCCGACCACGGAACAGACCGGCTGGTGCGGCTACCACCCTTCCGCCGCCCCTCCCTACGACGACTGCTCGCGTTCCTAACAGTCGGGCTAACAGTGAGCACCGGCATCATCGGCCTGCACGACTTCCAAATACTGCGGGTCTACCAGGTGTTCGTGACCAAAGCGATGAGCGCAGTAGACAGCGACCCAACCACAGCCATCACCTACGCCGAGCACGTCGCCCCCCTGATCCCCGCCGCCGTCGTCGGCTACCTGATCACACTGGCGATCGTCCTGCCGGCAACACCCGGCCGACGACTCGTGATCCTCCTGCACGCACCCCTGTTCATCGCGGTCTCAATAGTCACCGACTGCCTCATCGGACTCGCCGGCGCGACCACGGGCATCCCCCCGGGACTCGTCCCCGTGGCCGTGATCTACCTGGAGTACGTGCTCGGCTTCATGATGATCTTCCGCCTCTCCTTCACCACCTACGCACTCCCCCGCGTCACCACCCAGCCGAACCGAAGGCACGGCGACTGGCACGACAACCTGACGCTGCTGTGCTGCCTGATCGGCGCGACCGGCATCATCGGAACCCTGGCCCTGATCCTGATCGAGGCCGTCGGCGACCACCCGGTGACCGTGTTCATCATCATCGTCAGCCTCCGCACCGCCATCGCAGACTTCGTATACATCCTGCTCGGCCTCATAAAACTGGCCGGCGGCCCCCGACCCCGCCCCGGCCCCGAAACCCCACCCCTGGACGTCATCATCCCGGCCTACAACGAGGCGGTGGGAATCGAACGCCTCCTCCGCTCAATCGACCGCGCGGCCCAAGCCTACGGCGGCCCAGTCCGGGTCATCCTGTGCGACGACGGCTCCACCGACGACACCAGCACCCTGGCCCAAGCCACGATGACCGCCTACCGCTTCGCAACCGGAGAGGTGATCCAAGGCAGCCACGGCGGCAAAGCCAAGGCCCTCAACCTCGCCCTCTCCCGCTGCACCGCCGACTACGTCTACCGCCTCGACGCCGACTGCGCGATCGACCCCGACGCCTTCCGCTACAGCATCCCGTACTTCCTGGCCGACCCCCGCATCGGCATAGTCGGCGCACTGACAGTCCCCAAGGAGCCGTACCACACCTGGATCGACCGAATGCGAGCGATCGAGCAGATCTTCAACTTCGGCTTCTCCCAAGTGATGCTGTCCCAAGTAGACGCAGTGCCCTGCATCCTGGGAAGCTTCACCGCCTTCCGCCGCGAGGCCGCCGTGGCCCTGGGCGGATTCGTCAGCGGCATGTTCGGCGAAGACGCCGAGTTCACCTGCGCCCTCGGCCGCCGCGGCTGGCGCGCAGCCCTCGACCCCCGCATCGTCTCCTACGAAGACGTCCCACCGACCGTGAAGGACCTGCGGGTACAACGTTTCCGCTGGGGCATGGGCGGAATGATGAACTTCGGCCGCTTCACCCCCTTCGGCAACGGCGCCCCCGGCCCCCGCTTTTGGTATCAGCTCCCAAAAAGCGCCGGGATCAGAATGTTCTCCCCAGCCCACTTCTTCATCATGATCCTGGCCGTCCAATACGCCGCCATCGCCCCCACCGCCCGCCACGAGATCGGAAAGTTCGCCGCCTTCCTCCTGATCAGCTTCCTCCCCGGCCTGATCCCCCGCCTCATCATCCTGATCTACTACCGCCGGCTGAAAATACTGCTGTGGAGCCCACTGTGGCCGGTGTTCGCGATGCTGAAACGAGTCTTCCTCCTCGAAGCAATCCTGGCCTGCGGAGTCCGCCCAGTCAGCGGTCGTGCGCGATGGTACGCAGCACAGCAAGTGAAACCTGCGGAAAGGGACCCACACAGCTCGGGCAGTACTCCGACCGCGCCGGATCATTAAGCCAGAAACCGTCAACACCTGGCCGAACCGACCGGACAGCAGCAACCAGCACGCCAACACCCACCGGACGACCCGCCGAACTGGTACTGATCCCGGCCAGAACCACCACAGCAGGATTGCTCTGCCGAGCCTGCGCCACAGCCGCATCAACAAAGCCCTGATAGACCGACAAATCAGTCTCAGCACTCTGCGCCTGAATATCAATAACGTCAGCAACCCGCGCGATCGAGCCGATGATCCCGGACGCCAAAAAGGCACCATACCGGTCCTGACCAGGCGACACCCTGGCCAAATCCACCCCCGGAGTGGCCACGAACAGCAGGTGATGCCGATGCGCGAGCTGCGCAGCCAACTCGGCATAGCGCACCGGATCGGCCTGCTCACCAGCCGGAGTAAGCGACCAGCGCTCATCATCGTACAAAACAGCCTTGGCATGCGGATCGAGATTCCCACCCGCCACGACCCGCTGCATAGTCGCGTAACTAGTGAAACTGGCAGTCGGCGTACTGGTCCAATCACGAGGGACGGACACATTGTTCGTCACATACGCGCTCGGGGTGTCGAAAAACTGCTTGGTCAAACTCCCCGTACTGTCGGCCGCTCGCAACTGATCCAGGGTGCTGCCACCGACGATCCAGCTCAGAGGGCCAGAAGCACTGGTCGGCACGGCCTGGGCCGGGCTAGAGGCAGCCCCCGAGCAACCCGCCAGAGCGACCACCAGACCCACCGCGGCCAGCCGCACCCCAGCCCTCACGGAACCATCGCGAACGCACCGTTGGACAACGCCGTGGGCTGGTAGCCACCACTGGACAGCCCGATCGGCCCGTAACTGTCCAGCACCCGACCGTTGACACTGATGCCGCTAAAAGAGCACGCCGAGAAACTCGGGTAACTCTGGCTCGGCGACTCAATGACGGCCTCGGCACTGACGTTCTGCCCGTTCAACCACTTCGTCGTCCGGAAGCTCCAGCCCTGGGTGTTGTCCTTGAGCGTCAACGTGTAGCTGCCACCACCACCAGTAGCAACAGTGCCCGTAAACGAATCGCCGGCCCGCACCGGATGCGTCGCAGTACCCAGATACACAGGCTGCGCCGGATACATCTCATACCAGGCCCGATACCGCGGCGCACCACTGGCGCAACTCACCTCCGCACCCACCTGCTCAACAGTCGACGAACCATACCCGTCGATGCCCACCCACGGCGCGAACAGATCATTGCTGCTGTTACACCTGACAGACGGCTCGATCCACGAACCGACAATGCTGCGGAACCCACTACCGGTGGCGACGTAACCACCCCACGGCCCATCAGCCAACCGCCCGGAAACCGGCGCATACCCGAAACCACGCCCAGCACCCGGCAACGACACGACAAGCGCCGCGGCACCAACCGCCACGCCCAGCCGGAAACCACGCCCTCTAACGCTCGATGTCATGGAAACTCCTTCGGCGATCTCATCAGCATGCTGACAAAACCACCGCCCCGCCGGAACCCCGCCCCCGTGACCAGAACCCGCCATGACGGAAACCAGCCCACCCATTTGCCAACAGTCTGATTCGGCGGTATGCCAACCCTCAGCCCGTGACGGCGCGGCGCGGACCGGCACACCGCGGCTGCTTCGTTCGCCACCCGGAGCGACAAGAAGGTGCAGCTGTGTTCGAGCAAACGGAGAGCGCCCCCAACGTGGGCCCGACCCGAGAAGAAGAGGACGTCTACCTGGAACTGTGCCGCCGAGGCACAGCAAGCATCACCGAACTGTCCGAGGCCCTGACCCTCCGCCAGGACGAAGTCCTGCGCTCCCTCACGGGCCTGCACACCCGCCACTTCGTCCGCATGTCAGAAAGCACCACCCACTCCCCCTGGTTCCCCACCGCCCCCGACGTGGCCCTGGAGAGCCTCCTGAGCGGCCGCGAACAAGCCACCAGACAACTCCACGAGGAGATCACCCGCCTCCTGGACACCTACCACCGCCAACGCCACGACCCCACCCACAACCTGATCGAAGTGATCACCGGCCGCGAAGCCATCACAGAAGTCTGGCTCTCCCTCCTAGCCGGCGCCCGCCAAGAGGTAGCAGTCCTGGCCCAGGAACCATTCGTCCAAGACGACGTCATGACCTCAGAACTAGAAGTCCTGTCCCGAGGAGTCGCCTGGCGCTCAATCTACGAACACAGCGCCCTCCTGATCCCAGCCCACCTCACCCAAGTCCGCCTCCTCATGGCAGCCGGCGAACAAGCAGCAGTAGTCACCGAACTACCCTTCAAACTCGCCATAGTCGACCGCCGCTGGGCCCTGGTCCCCATAGCCGCAGGCACAGAACTAGACGGCGCCCTCATAGTCCGCCCCTCCCCCATGCTCGACGCCCTGATCCAAACCCTCGAATCCCAATGGACCCGAGCCCTCCCCATCCCCGGCACCACCAACCACCCCGAATCACCCCGCCACCCCAGCCCCGAACTCCTCACCATGCTGACCGCCGGCATGACCGACGACGCAATAGCCCGCCAACTCCAAGTATCAGCCCGCACCATCCAACGCCGAGTCAGCGAACTGATGAAAGAACTAGGCGCCCGCAACAGATTCCAAGCCGGCGTCCAAGCAGTCCGCCGAGGCCTGCTCTAACCCCCCGCCGACGGGACCAGCCACCACAAGCCGGCCCCGTCGGCTCCCAGCCACTCAACGGCATCAGCCAGCAAAACCGCCAGCCGACTCCAGCAACACCGCCCGCCGACAACGCGCCGTCACCCCACCGCAGCAGCCCCCAACACCGCCAGCCAACATCACCGACCGCACCACCCCCTTCCCCCGAGCCTTGCCACACCTCCCGCTGGGTTTTGGTTCGTTCCCCTCGGTCGCGTCGGCAGGCTTGCCCTACAGCGACGGTTCTCGGGAGTCAAGTTCGCGCTACCAAAATCGCAGGTCAAACAGGGTAAGTAAGGGCGCGGACTTTACTCCCGGGGTTCGTCGCTGTACCCGTAGGGTGACGACGCGACCGAGGGGAACGAACCCCACCCACCCAGCCGCAGCCGCCTCCCAAACCCAGCCACCCCAGGGACCCGCGCCATTCCCCGAGGGAAGCAGAGGCCCGCCGGAGGCGCCCCACAAAAAGTGACTCTAAGAGCCTGTTGTCATTCCGAACGGTGTGGATGACAGGCCACGCTTTGGGGTGGTTCAGGCGTGATCGGTGCATGAGAACAGGGCCT
>JABFXP010000601.1 GCA_013361685.1 Catenulispora sp. | reverse complement strand
GGCGGTGCCTTCGGCGCCTCGTGCCCTCGGGGCGACGGGCGTCCCGTCGGCGACCACGCGTACGCCCAGCGGCCTCCTGCTCGGCGCGAGAGATGTGGCGGCTGCGGTGGCCTTTGAGAGGGCGGGCGCCGCAGCATGGGGTGGTTCGCTCGCGGGAGTGCTCGACAGCGCGGTCGACGGAGGTAGACGCGGGCCGGGCGATGCCCAAAGCGGCAGCAACTCACTCGGGTCGGTGGTCGGCGCGTTGTTCGGATCGGCGCTTGGCGGTCCGGCTGATGCCGGGAGTGTCACGCTGTCCGGCCCGGCGTTCGCTGGCCCAGCCGATGCCCGAAGCGGCAGCAGCTCGCTCGGGTCGGTGGTGGGCGCGTTGTTCGGATCGGCGCTCGACGGCCCGGCTGATGCCGAGAGTGCCACGCTGCGCGGTTTGGCGATCGGTGGCCCAGCCGATGTGCCGCTCGGCATGGCAATCGGCGACGTGGTCGGCATTTCGCGTAGTGCTCGAAGTGCATGGGCGGAAAGCAGCCCCGCCGCGTCGCCGACCGGCAGCTTGCCGACCCAGCCCTGCGCGTCCCGTAGCTCATCGATGACAGGCACCGTCGTCATAGACGTCGAAGGCAAGGTGGCGCATCCCGGCGTGCAGACCCTGCCGGCCGGCTCCCGCGTCTACGAGGCGCTGGCGGCAGCGGGTGGCGCGCTGCCGGGCGTCGACGCCACCGGTCTTGACCTGGCGCGGCCTGTGGCGGATGGCGAGCAGCTGCGGGTCGGGATCGCTGGTGAGCCGAGTCCGGCGGTGGGGGTGGCGGGGCCGTCTGCGGGGGTGCGGGGGAAGCGGAAGGGTGGGCGCGTGGTGAATCTGAATACTGCGACGCTCGATGAGTTGGAGGGGGTGCCTGATGTGGGGCCGGCCATGGCGCAGCGGATTCTGGACTGGCGGGCGGCGCATGGGCGGTTCGCGTCGGTGGGGCAGCTGCGGGAGGTGCGGGGCATCGGCGAGCGGAAGTTTGCTGAGATGCGTGATTCGGTGACGGTGGGGCCGTGAGTCTGACCGCCGTCTACCGTTCCGTCGAGGTCGACGATCGGCCGCACCGTGACCTGCGGCTCGTGCCGATTCTCGGCGCTGCGTATGCGGCCGCCTGGCTCGGCGACGGGCAGACCGGCTACCCCGCGTTGCTGTTCTGGGCGGGTTGCGGCGTGGTCGGGGCCGGGCTGCTGATCGCCGGACGGGTCCGCCACCCGGCGCCGACCCTACGCCACGACCTCCGTAACGACGCACCGCGAACCAGCCCCCACCCCCACACCACCACCCACCCCCACACCACCACCCACCGCCGCACCCGCACCCTAGCCGCCGCCTGCCTCATCGCCGCCGGCGCCGGCACCGCCGCCACCACCCGCGCCATCGCCACCCACGCCGGCCCCCTGCCCCGCCTCGCCGCCGCCCGCGCCCAGGTCGCCGTGGACGCCGTCCTCACCGGCGACCCGCGCGTGCTCTCCTCCCGGCACGGCCCCTTCGCGATCGTCCCGGTGCGCGTCGAGCGCGTGGACGGCCAGCGCGTCCGCCTTCCCGCGACGGTCCTGGCCTCGCGTCCCGACGACTGGCGCCTGTTGCCCTCCACCCGCGTCCACCTCACCGCAGGCCTCCGCCCCGCGCGGCCCGACACCCCCGATGCCGCCGCGCTCTCCGTCCGTCGGCCGCCGCAGATCCTCGCCGGGCCCACCACGCTTCAGCGCCTCGCCGGCCGGCTGCGGCAAGGGCTCCGCGACGCCTGCGCCGGCCTGCCCGCCGACCCGCGTGGCCTGCTGCCCGGGCTGGTCATCGGCGATGTGTCGCAGGAGCCGGAAAACCTCTCCGCCGCCTTCCGCGTCACCGGGCTGTCGCACCTCACCGCCGTCAGCGGGGAGAACCTCGCTTTCGTTCTGGCCGCCGCCATGCCCATCGCTCGGCTGGCCGGTCTGCGTGGCAGATTCCTGACCGTCAGCGGCCTCGCCATCGTTGTCGCCTTCACCCTCCTGGCCCGCCCCGATCCCTCCATGGTCCGCGCCAGCGTGATGGCGCTGCTCAGCCTGCTGCTGGCCGCTGTCGGGCGGCGCGCCCGCGGTCTGCCGCTGCTGTGCGCGGGCGGTACCCTCCTGCTGCTGTTCGACCCCTGGCTCGCCCGGTCTTACGGCTTCGCGCTCTCACTCTCCGCGACCGCCGGGCTGTTCGTCCTCGCGCCGGTGTGGCAGCGGGCGCTCGCTGATCGGGGTGTGCCGCACCGTGTGGCTGAGTCGCTGGCCTGTACCGCGGCGGCTGAGGCCTGGTGTCTGCCGGTTCTGGTCTCGCTGACCGCTGAGATCACGCCGTGGTGCATCCCGGCGAACCTGCTCGCCGAGGTGTTCGTCGGGCCGGCGACGGTGCTCGGGGCCGCCGCGCTGCTGGCCTCCGCGGTCTGGCTGCCGCTCGGCCGGGCTGTCGCGTGGCTGGCGCAGTGGCCCACCGACGGCATCGTGGCCGTCGCGCGGACCGGCGCACAGTTGCCCGGTGCCGCCGTGTCCTGGCCCGGCGGATTCGGCGGGAGCGTGCTGCTCCTGACTATTTACGCACTCCTATTCCTGACTTCGGCTGCGGTCGCACCCCTCAAGGAGGCACGATGAATCGCTCGATATCCCACCGCTTCAGGGGCGACGAGGGCAGCGAAAGCCGTGGAGGGGACGGCTTTCGCAACACCCCGCGAAGAGGTCGCCATCTGGCTGCCCTCACGGCGACCGCGCTGCTGCTCGTCTCGGCCACGGCCACCGTCCTCATCCTCCGTGGGCGTAACGCCTCATGGCCCCCGCCCGGGTGGATCTTCGCCGCCTGTGACGTCGGCCAGGGCGACGCGCTCGCGCTCGCCGCCGGACCCGCGGCGGCTGTCGTCGTCGACACCGGGCCGGACCCCGCGAAGGCCGACAGTTGCCTGGCCTCGCTCGGCGTCCGCAAGGTGCCGCTGCTCCTGCTCACCCACTTTCACGCCGACCACGTCGACGGCGTCCCGGGCGTTCTGCGCGACCGCGCCGTGGCCGAGATCGAGACCACCGACGACCCCGACCCGCCGCGCGGCGTCACCGAGGTCGCGACGTGGGCACACGCGGCCGGCATCCGTACATCCCAAGCCGCTGCCGGAGAACGCCGCGAATACGGGCCGCTGTCCTGGGACGTCCTCTGGCCCGACCCGACTGCCAACCCGGCGTCGGCGAACTCGGCAGACCCGGCGAGGCCAGCGCGGCCAGAGCATCCAGAGCAGCCACGATCGAAAGCCAAGCACCGCACCCACTCCAAAACGCACGGCGGCAGCGGCGAAGAAGGCTCCGGCCCGAACAACTCCAGCATCGTCCTCAGCGTGCGCATCACCACCCGCGACGGCCCGGTCCGCGTCCTGCTGACCGGCGACATCGAGCCCCCGGCGCAGCAGGCCGTCCTCGCCGCGCACCCGGACCTCGCCGCCGACATCCTGAAGGTGCCGCA
>JABFXP010000609.1 GCA_013361685.1 Catenulispora sp. | reverse complement strand
GCCTCGACCGGGGTCCGCGGCGCCCCCGTGCCGCCCCGGGCGTAGTGGGCGGCCTCGGGTTCGGGCAGCGCGCGCCGGTCGACCTTGCCGTTCGCGGTCAGCGGCAGCGCGTCCAGGGCGACGAACGCGGCCGGGACGATGCCCGCCGGCAGCCGCTCGGCCAGCCACGCGCGCAGTTCCGCCGGTTCCGCGGACGCCCCGGTCCGCGGCACCACGTGCGCCACGAGCCGGGCCGTGCCGTCCCGGCCGCGCAGGCCGACCACGGCGGCGCGCACGGCGGGGTGCCCGGACAGGGCGGCCTCGATCTCCCCGGTCTCCACCCGCTGGCCGTTGACCTTGACCTGGTCGTCGAGCCGGCCCAGGAAGTCCAGGCTGCCGTCGGGCAGCCACCGCACCAGATCCCCGGTGCGGTACAGCCGTGCTCCACCGGCGCCGAACGGGTCCGGCACGAACCGCTCGGCGGTCAGGGCGGAGCGGTTCAGGTAGCCCCGGGCCACCCCGATCCCGTTCGCGTAGAGCTCGCCCGCGACCCCGGCCGGCACCGGCAGCATGGCTTCGTCGAGCACGTACAGACCGGTGTTGCGGACCGGGCGGCCGATCGGCACCCGCGCCCCGGACAGGTCGTCGTCGGCGGTCACGATCGCGTGGGTGATGTCGTCGGAGCATTCGGTGGGGCCGTAGGCATTGACGATCGGCACCTTCGGGAACCGCGCGAACCACCGCACGCACAGGTCCGGGGCCAGAGCCTCTCCGGTCGCCAGCAGCCAACGCAGCTGTGGCAGATCTGGGGTTTCGCCTGTGGTGTCCCACAGATCCAGCGCCGAGCGCAGCACGGAGGGCACCACTTCCAGCACCGTCACGCCGTCCTCGGCGACCCGGCCGAACAGCGCATCAGGATCAGCCGCCGCAGCCGTGCCCACCACCCGCGTCGTACCGCCGACCGCCAACGCGGCCAGCATCTGCCACACCGAGATGTCGAAGCTCAGCGAAGCGTTCTGCGCCACCACATCATCCGCACTCAGCTGAAGATCCTCGATCTTCGCCAGCAGATGATTGCCCATCCCGAGCCGACGCACCAGCACACCCTTCGGCAGGCCGGTCGAGCCCGAGGTGTAGATCACGTACGCCAGGTGATCGGGGTCGTCGGAACGCGCCGGGTTCTCGGCGCTGTGGTCGGCCCACTGCTGCGGGCGGTTCAGATCGACGACAGTTCCGACGTCGGTGCCATCGGCGATATCAGCACTTTCAATAGCATCGCTGATCAGGATCCGTACATCGGCGTCCGCCACCAGGAACCGGCCACGTTCGGCGGGCAGCCGAGGATCGATCGGCAGCCACGCCGCACCCGCCTTCATGACCGCCAGCACGGCGGTCAGCTGGTCGAGCGAGCGCTCGGCCCGCAGCCCCACGACGGTCTCCGGCCCGGCGCCCGCGGCGATCAAGAAGTGCGCCAGCCGGTTCGCGCGCGTGTTCAGCTCCGCGTAGCCCAGCGCCTCCTGGTCGTCCCGGACCGCCGGGGCGTCGGGGCGCTGCGCCGCGTGCTGCTCCAAGGCGGTGACGACGTCGATACCCATCGGTTCCCGGCCCGCCCCGAGGCCCCAGTCCTGGAACAGGGTCCTGACGTCCGTCTCCGGCAGGAAGGGCGCGCGCGCCGAACCGGACGGGTCGGCGGCGATCGCGTCCAGCACGGCCCGGTAGGTCTGGGCCAGTCGCTCGGCTGCGTCCCGGCTCAGGACCCCGGTGTTCGTGGACAGCGCGATGTGCCCGGGCCCGCAGTTCACGGTGAGCGCGAAGTCGTTGCGGGCGTTCCCGATCGAGGGCCCGGCCGCCGACCGGTCCGCCGCGGCGGTGAAGTCGAAGTAGTTGAAGACCACGTCGAACAACCGCTCCCCGCCGGCCGACCGCGCCATGGCGGGCATCGGGAAGTGCCGGTGCGGCCAGGCGGCGGCTTCGGTGTCGAAGACGGCACGGATCAGGTCCAGCCAGGTCGCGGGCAGGCCGTCCACCGGGAACGGCAGGGTGTTGAGGTGCATGCCGGACACCCGCTCGGCTCCGGGCAGCTCCGGACGCGCGTCGGTCACCACGCCCACGTGGAAGCCCGGCGCGGCGAGCTGCGCCATGACCTTCACATGCGCGGCCAACAGCACACTCTTCACCGACGTGTGCGCCCGGGCGGCGGCAGCCGCCAGACCCGGCGCCGACTCCGGGAAATCGATGCGCAGGTCGAAGTCCTCCGCCCCGACATCGGACGCGGCCCAGGTCGGCGGCAGGCGCAGCGCCGTGCGGTCGGCCAGCACGTCGTGCCAGTGGCCCCGGTCCGCCTCGGACTCCAGCGCCCGCAGCTCGGCGGCGATGAAGTCCGCATACCGCGCCGACGTCTGCCGGTTGTGCTGCGGCGCCTCGGGGCGCCGGCCGTCTCGCAGCTCGCGGTAGAGGCCGAGCAGTTCACTGATCAGTGTGTGCCGGCTCCAGCCCTCGTGCGTGGCGTGCGGCTGGGTCAGCGCCAGCCACCACCCGCTCCGGTCGTCCACCAGCACGGCGACCCGCAGCAGCGGGGCGGCGGCCAGGCCGAACGGCGCGCTCCGCTCGGCGATCAGCACTTCCCGCAGGGCGTCTCCGGCCTCGGACTCCGGCATTCCGCGCAGGTCGTGCACCGCGACCGGGACGTCGAGCCGGGCGTGCACCAGCTGCATCGGGACGGAGAATCCGGTCAGGTGCAGCGAGGTGCGCAGCATCTCGTGCCGGTCCACCACCGTCGCCACCGCCGCGGCGAACGCGTCGGCGTCGAAGGGGACCGGGTCGTCGACCCGCCTCGCCCCCACGCTGTGGTAGGCCGAGCCGTCCGGGTCGGCCAGCATTTCGACCGCCATGCCGATCTGCACCTGGGACATCGGGTAGGCGTCCGCGAGGCCTGCGGGCAATGCCGCACGATCCTCGGCGCCGATCAGTGCGAACGGTGCCACCGGGACCGCCGGTGCTGCGGTGCCGCGCCCGGCGACCGCTTCACAGAGACCTGCGACGGTGCGGTGTTCGAAGACGTCGCGCACTTGGGCGTCGACGCCCTCAGCGCGCAGGGCGCCGATCAGCGCGATCGCCTTGATCGAGTCGCCTCCGGACTCGAAGAAGCCCTCGGTCACCCCGACCCTCGGCACCGCCAGGACCTCGGCCCAGATCGCCGCGACCCGTTCCTCGAGCGGTGTGCGGGGCCGGATCCGGACGCGGCCGTTTCCGTCGTCCCCGTCCTCCTCACCGTTGCCGGCGTCGGCCGGCGGCAGCGCCGCGCGGTCCAGCTTGCCGTTCGCGGTCAGCGGCAGCGCGTCCACGAACACGAACGCCCCGGGGACCATGTAGTCGGGGAGGATCGACGAGCAGTGCGCGGAGAGCTCGTCGCGCGATCTGGTGTCGGCGACGACGTAGGCGGTGAGTCGGGGGTCGCCGGTGTCGGTGGTGGTGGTGATGACGGCGGCGTCGTGGACGGCGGGGTGGGT
>JABFXP010000407.1 GCA_013361685.1 Catenulispora sp. | reverse complement strand
GGTCTGGCGGCCCCGTGTCACGTTCGCCGAACCTGCCTCGTCTCGGATCCGAACCGTGGTCGTGACAAGGAAGGCACCGAGGACTCATGAACGTCGCACTGTGGATAGCCGCTGGTCTGCTCGCCGTGGTCGCGCTGGCGGGCGGCGCGATGAAGGTGGTGACGCCGAAGGCGAAGCTGGCCGCGCAGCGGGGCGGGGAGTGGACCGCCGGCTTCAGCGCCGAGATGATCAAGGGGATCGGGGTGCTCGAGCTGCTGGCCGCGTGCGGGCTGGTGCTGCCCCGGCTGCTGGACGTCGCGCCGGTGCTGGTGGCGGTGACGGCGGTGTGCTGGATGGCGCTGATGGTCGGCGCCGCGATCACCCACCGCCGGCTGGGGCAGGACAAGCTCGTGCTGGTGACGGTGGCGTACTTCGGGATCGCGGCCTTCGTGGCGGTGGGCCGCCTCTGAGCGCCTTTCGTTGACTGAACTGGTCAGTCACCTTAAGTTCGTGCCATGCGTGGACGACTCCCGGCGCGGCCGCTGGGCGAGGTGGCCGACGCCGCCGTCCACGTCTTCGCCACCAAGGGCTACCGCCCCGCCGGGATTTCGGACGTCGCCAAGGCGCTCGGCCTGAGCCACGGCGCCGTCTATACGTACGCCGACAGCAAGCAGGCACTTCTCTATCTGGCCCTGCTGCGGGTCCTGGACCCCGACGCCGCCGGGGCGCTGACCCCGCCGGTGGCGGCGCCGTCCCCGGAGCGCGTCACCGACCTGCTGCGGGACTGGGCCGCCACCCGCAGCGGCTTCGAGCCGGTCGCCGAGCTGCTGGCCCGGCCGCCGGCCGCGTCGGCGGCCGCGGCCGAAACCGAACTGGCCCGGGTCGTCGACGGCGTCTACGGGTTCGTGGACGGCAACCGCACGGTGCTGCGGCTGTTCGCGCGCTGCTCGGCCGACCTGCCGGAGCTGGCGCAGTGGTACTACGTCGACACCCGCCGCGGGCTGCTGGACCTGATCGGCCGGTACCTGAGCGTCCGGATCGAGGCCGGGCTGCTGCGGCCGGTGCCGGACGTGCCGGTCGCGGCCCGGTTCATCATCGAGACCGTCGCGTGGTTCGCGATGCACCGGCACGGTGATCCGGACTCGGCGATGCTCAGCGACGAGGACTGCCGCCGGACGGTGCGCGACCTGGTCACGGCGTCGTTCCTGCCACGCGGTCCGGTCGCGGGCTAGCGCCGCCCGGACCGCGCCCGGCGGGTCCGGGCTCGCGAGCAGTTCGGCGAACCGGCCCTGTTCACCGACGGTTTCCCCTGCTCAGACCACCCGTTACGCAGGGTGTAGGCATAGTCCTTACGTAGCTTTGACATCGGACATGCCAGGCTGGGTGCCCTCCGGGGGAGCCCGACCCTCGGCGGTGTGCGAGTGCAGACCCGCGCGCCTGCCCGGTCCCGTGCCGCTCACGTCCCCGCGTGATCGGCGAGCGGGGCCGGGCTTCTTCGTGTCCGGGCTTCTTTTGTCATTTGGGACGTTTTTCCTCCTGGTCCCCGATCCACGTAGAGTCGCCCCGTTGGGCGGGCGCCGGCGCGCCCGGGCCGCCGCGCGGCGGCCGGGAATGCGCCGCCGAGCCCGCGCTGTTCCAACGTTGGCGGCCCTTGCCGTCGGTCTTCCCGTGGAACCCCGATGGAGGAGGTAGCGCGCCGTGGAATCGCTGCCCAGACGTGTGGCGCTCTTGTCCGTGCACACTTCGCCCCTGCACCAACCGGGGACCGGGGACGCCGGCGGGATGAACGTCTACATCGTCGAGCTGTCCCGGCGCCTGGCCGATCTGGGCATCGCGGTCGAGATATTCACCCGGGCCACCACCGGGGCGCTGCCGCCGGCCGTGGACCTCGCCCCCGGGGTGCTGGTGCGGCACGTCACGGCCGGTCCCTACGAGGGACTGTCCAAGGAGGACCTGCCGGGGCAGCTGTGTGCGTTCACGTCGGGCGTGCTGCGCACCGAGGCCATGCACGAGCCCGGCTACTACGACCTGATCCACTCGCACTACTGGCTGTCCGGCCAGGTGGGCTGGCTGGCCAAGGAACGCTGGGGGGTGCCGCTCATCCACTCCATGCACACCCTGGGCAAGGTGAAGAACGCCGCACTGGCACTCGGCGACGACCCCGAGCCGACGGCCCGGCTGGTCGGCGAGGACCAGGTGGTGGACGCCGCCGACCGGCTGATCGCCAACACCGACCAGGAGGCCTCGGAGCTGGTCCGGCTCTACGGGGCCGAGCCGGAGCGGGTGTCGACCGTGAGCCCGGGCGTGGACCTGGAGCGGTTCCGCCCCGGCGGCAAACTCGCCGCGCGCAAGACGGTGGGACTGCCGGCGGACGCGGCGGTCCTGCTCTTCGTCGGCCGCATCCAGCCGCTGAAGGCGCCGGACGTGCTGCTGCGCGCCGCCGCCGAGCTGATAGGCCGGAGTCCGGAGCGGCGGGAGAAGCTGGTGGTGGCGGTGGTCGGCGGGCCCAGCGGGTCCGGGCTGGCCGAGCCCACCCACCTGCACCGGCTGGCCCGGCGGCTGGGCATCGCCGACGTGGTGCGGTTCGTCAAGCCGGTGGACCAGACCCGGCTGGCGGACTGGTACCGGGCCGCCGACGTGGCGGTGGTGCCGTCCTACAGCGAGTCGTTCGGCCTGGTCGCGATCGAGGCCCAGGCCTGTGGCACCCCGGTGGTGGCCGCCCGGGTCGGCGGCCTGGCCACGGCGGTGGCCGACGGCCGCTCCGGGACGCTGGTGACCGGCCACGACCCGGCGGACTACGCCACCGCGATAGCCGGGCTGCTGGACTCGCCGCGGGTGCTGGGGGAGTACGGGTCGTACGCGGTGCGGCACGCCGCCTCCTTCGGCTGGGCCGCCACCGCCGCGGCCACGGCGGACGTCTACCGTCACTCGATCGCGGACCTGAGACTGGCCCGGGTTCGCGAGCTGTGCGGCGGGCAATAAGGTCGAAGCCATGGGTGGTGACCGAGAGAGCCTGAAGGCCGCCGCGCGCTCGGCGGTGCTGGACGCGCTGGCCGACGCCGGTGTGGAGTACGAGCGGCCCGAGGAGGGCTCGTTCGTGGTCAGGCTGCCTGGCGACCACAAGCTGTGGACCACCTGCTCGCTCGTCGTCGGGGACCACACGCTCTCGCTGAACGCGTTCGTGGCGCGGCGCCCGGACGAGAACCACGAGGGCGTCTACCGCTGGCTGCTGGAGCGCAACACCCGGCTCGGGTCGCTGGCGTTCGCCCTGGACCGGCTGGGCGACGTCTACCTGGTGGGCCGGCTGCCGCTGGCGCTGATCACCCCGCAGACGGTGGACCAGCTCCTGGGCGAGGCGGTCGCGGCCGCCGACTCCTCCTTCGACCAGCTGCTGGAGCTGGGCTTCGCCTCCGCGATCCGCCGCGAATGGCAGTGGCGCACCTCCCGCGGCGAGTCCCTGGCGAACCTGGCGGCGTTCCGCCATCTCATCGAGCGGACACCGGACGCCCACGACGAGGGTTCGGACGAAGCGCCCAAGTAGGCTGGCCGCATGACCGCCGAATACCGTCTCATCCTGCTCCGCCACGGCGAGAGCGAGTGGAACGCGAAGAACCTGTTCACCGGCTGGGTGGACGTCAACCTCAGCCCGAAGGGCGAGGCCGAGGCCGTCCGCGGCGGCGAGCTGCTGCGCGAGCGCGGCCTGCTCCCGGACGTGGTCCACACCTCGGTGCAGAAGCGCGCGATCCGCACCGCGCAGCTGTCCCTGGAAGCCGCCGACCGCCACTGGATCCCGGTGCGCCGCAGCTGGCGGCTGAACGAGCGCCACTACGGCGCCCTGCAGGGCAAGGACAAGGCGGCGACCCTCGCGGAGTTCGGCGAGGAGCAGTTCATGCTCTGGCGCCGCTCCTACGACGTCCCCCCGCCCCCGCTGGCGGTCGACGACGAGTACTCGCAGTTCCACGACGCCCGCTACGCCGCGCTCCCCACCGAGGCCCGCCCGCAGACCGAGTGCCTGAAGGACGTGGTCGGCCGGATGCTGCCGTACTGGTACGACGCGATCGTGCCGGATCTGCGCACAGGCCAGACCGTGCTGATCGCCGCGCACGGCAACTCCCTGCGCGCGCTGGTGAAGCACCTGGACGGCATCTCCGACGCGGACATCGCGGGGCTGAACATCCCGACGGGGATCCCGCTGCTGTACACGCTGGACGGGGATCTGCGCCCGACGACGGTCGGCGGGGAGTACCTGGATCCGGCTGCCGCGGCCGAGGCCATCGAGGCTGTGAAGAACCAGGGGAAGAAGTAGCACCCAGGACAAAACCATTTGCTGTTCCCGTGCCGCCGTGCGAGTCTGCGCGGCGGCACTGTCGTCGACGAGGAAGGGCACGGGCATGCGCCGAGGCTTCGAATTCTCCGTTTCCCCCATGGATCGAGTCTTCGAGGTCGCAAAGCATCGTGCCTACCGTGAACATCGGGATCCTCGCGCATGTCGACGCGGGTAAGACCAGCCTGACCGAGCGTCTGCTCTTCGAGACCGGCGTGATCGGCCGGCTCGGGAGTGTGGACGCCGGGACCACACAGACGGACCGCGGCGAGATCGAGCGTCGGCGCGGGATCACCATCAAGTCCGCCGTCGCCGCCTTCGAGGTGGGCGATCTGCGGGTGAATCTGATCGACACCCCCGGGCACTCCGACTTCGTCGCCGAGGTGGAGCGGGCCTTGGGGGTGCTGGACGGTGCCGTCCTGGTGCTGTCCGCGGTGGAGGGTGTGCAGGCGCATACGCGGCGGTTGATGAAGACGCTGCGGCGGCTGCGGGTGCCCACCTTGCTGTTCGTCAACAAGATCGACCGGGTCGGGGCCCGGGACGCCGGGCTGCTCGCGGATGTGCGGCGGCTGCTGACGCCGGCGGCGGTGGCCGTGACGGCTGTGGAGGCGGTGGGGACCAAGGCCGCGGCGGTGCGGGCCGTCGCGCTGGGAGCCCGCGACGCCGAGCGGCTGGCCGAGCGGGACGAGGGGATCCTCGCGGCGCTGGTCGAGGACCGGATGCCGGGGGAGGCGGCGCTGCGTGCGGCCTTGCGGACGCAGACGGCTCGGGGCGAGGCGTATCCCGTGTATTTCGGGTCGGCGATCACCGGGGTGGGAGTCGGGGAGCTCGTCGCCGGGGTGCGGGATCTGCTGCCGCGCGCCGGTGGGGACGCCGGGGCTGAGCTGCGGGGCACCGTGTTCGCTATCGAGCGCGGGCGGGCCGGTGAGAAGACCGCTTACGTCCGCGTGCGCGACGGGGAGCTGCGGACCCGGGACCGGACCGAGCACGGGACGGTCACCGCGCTGGAGGTCGTCGGCGCGGCGGGGGCGGGCGCGCCGGGAGCTGTCACGGCAGGCCCGGGCGACATCGCCAAGGTCCGCGGTCTGGCGGGGATCCGCGTCGGCGACCGATTCGGAAGCACAGAAGACACCGACACCGACACCGACACCATGAAAAGCGTCCAGGCAGACTTCGCCGCCCCGAGCCTGGAGACCGTGGTCCGCGCGGCGAACGGCGACGCCACCCGGCTGCACGCGGCGCTGGTCGAGCTCGCCGGCCAGGATCCGCTGATCAGCACCCGCGCGCTCCCCGGCGGCCAGAGCTCGGTGCTGCTCTACGGCGAGGTCCAGAAAGAGGTCATCGCCACGACCCTGGCCGAGGAGTACGGCGTCGAGGCGGTCTTCGAGCCGAGCCGGACGGTCTACACCGAGCGCCCGACCGGCGTCGGCGAATACGAGGAGGACATGAACCACAACCCGAGCACCCGGTTCCGCGCGACGCTCGGATTCCGCGTGGAGCCCGGCGCCCCGGATACCGGCCGCGTCTTCCGGTACGAGACCGAGTTGGGCGCCCTGCCGCTTGTGTTCCACCGCACAACCGAGGAGACCGTGTTGCGCGCGCTGGAACAGGGCCTGGACGGCTGGCCCGTGACGGACGTGACCGTGACCATGATCCACAGCGGATTCTGCTCGGTGACCAGCGTCGCGGGCGACTACCGGAAGCTGGCGCCGTTCGTCCTGATGCGCGCGCTGGAGGCGGCCGGCACGGAGGTCTATGAGCCCTGCCACGCCTTCGACCTGGACGTTCCGGCGGACACGGTGTCGGCCGTGCTCTCGATGGTGATCGCGCACGAGGCACAGATCGTGGAGTCGACACAGCTTGTCGATCCGGTACGGGTCGGGGCCTCTGAAGGCGGCATCGCGACGTGGACGCTGCGCGGGAACCTGCCCGCACGCAGCGTCCAGGACGTCGAGAAGCTGCTGCCCGGGCTCACGCGCGGCGAGGCCGTCTGGCTCTCCCACGCGGCCGGTGACCGCAGGGTCCGGACCCGCCCCGAGCCCCGGCTGCGGACCGACGGCGACCCGCGCGAGCTGGACGCCTACTTGAGGCACCTGGCCTTGGAGGGATAGGTCCCGCCCTTCCGGAGTCACATCCCCGACACCGCGGCGCGCCACCAACCCCCCGGGTGGCGGCGCGCCGCGGCTCGCTGTCTGCCCGGCTCAGGCAGCCGGTGCCGGGTGCTCGCCGGTGACCAGGAACACCATCCGCTTCGCCACCGAGACGGCGTGGTCGGCGTAGCGCTCGTAGTACCGGCCGCACAGCGTCACGTCGACGGCGGTCTCGATGCCGTGCTTCCACTTGTCGTCCATCAGCGACTTGAACAGGCTGCGGTGCAGGCGGTCCATCTCGTCGTCCTCGGACTCCAGGGCGATCGCGGCCTCGACGTCGCGGGCGGCGATGATCGAGCCGACCTTGGCCACCAGTTCCTCGGCGATGGAGCCCATCGAGACGATGGTGCCGCGCAGCTCCGGCGGGATCGCGCTCTGCGGGTAGCGGCGGCGGGCCACCTTGGCCACGTGCCGGGCCAGGTCGCCCATCCGCTCCAGGTCGGCGCTCATGCGCAGGCTGGTGATGATGGTGCGCAGGTCCCCGGCCACCGGCTGCTGGCGGGCCAGCAGGTCGAAGCTGGAGTCGTCCAGGCTGTGCTGCAGCTGGTCCACCTGGTCGTCGGCGGCGATCACCGACTCGGCCAGGGTCAGGTCGGCGTCCAGCAGCGCCGTGGTGGCGCGGGCCATCGCCGAGCCGACCAGCCGCGTCATCTCGACCAGCGTCTCGCTGATCGCGTCGAGTTCCTCGTGGAAGGCGTCGCGCATGGGGTTACCGCTCCTGTCGTCGCTGCATGGGTCGTCGGGGAGTGCGAACGCCCCCCACTGTGGTCCGTTCAGGCAACCCGCGCCAATGTGTGCGGTGAACCGACAGGGTCTGGAAAGTGAACTCTTGGCCACCTGGGTGCGGCGGAATCCTCCGTGGGAGTGTTGGCGGTCTTCGGCGCATTTACTGTGGGGGATGTGAACGTCAATGCTGCGACCGCCGGGCTGGCGGCGCTGATCGGTCTGGGTACCGGTGTCAGCGGCGCACTGGCCTTCCGGTTCAGTGAAAGGGAACGAGTGGGTCCACCCGAACCGCCGAACGACGACCCGGTGCCGCCGGGGGTGGCCGCGGTGCTGCAGGTGCTGCGCAGCTCGGCCGTCGTGCTCGACGCCAGCGACGCCGTGGTCAAGGCCTCGCCGGCCGCCTACGCCATGGGACTGGTCAAGGCCCGCAGCCTGACCACCCCCGAACTGCTCGACCTGGCCCGGCAGGTGCGCCGGGACGGGGAGATACGGCAGGTGGAGCTGGAGCTGCCGCACGGCTCGGCCTCCACGCTGCACTCCACGGTCCGCATCGCCCCGCTGGGCGCGACCCTGGTCCTGGTGCTGGTCGAGGACCGGACCGAGGCCCGGCGGGTGGACGAGGTGCGCCGCGACTTCGTGGCCAACGTCTCGCACGAGCTGAAGACCCCGGTCGGCGCGCTGTCGCTGCTGGCCGAGGCGGTGCAGTCGGCCTCCGACGACCCGGAGGCGGTGCGCCGCTTCGCGGCCCGGATGCAGCAGGAGTCGCACCGCCTGACCTCGCTGATCCAGGACCTGATCGACCTGTCCCGGGTGCAGATCGACGCCCCGCTGGCCGCCTCGGCGGAGAAGGTGCACGTCGCCGAGGTGGTGGCGGACGCGCTGGACCGCAGCTCCGAGGCCGCCGCGGCGCGCCGCATCGAGCTGGTCGCCGACGCCGAGGAGGACGTCGCGGTGCGCGGCGACCGCTCGCAGCTGGCGGCGGCGCTGGGCAACCTGGTGGAGAACGCGGTCAACTACTCCCCGGAGGAGACCCGGGTGGCGGTGACCGTCAAACGCGTCGGCGACCTGGTCGAGATCGCCGTCACCGACCAGGGGATCGGGATACCCGAACGGGACCTGGAGCGGATCTTCGAGCGGTTCTACCGCGTCGATCCGGCGCGCTCGCGCGCCACCGGCGGCACGGGGCTCGGGCTGTCGATCGTGAAGCACATCGCCGCGACGCACGGCGGGGAGGTGACGGTGTGGTCCTCCGAGGGGAACGGGTCCACCTTCACGCTGAGGCTCCCGGTCAGCGTCGAGGAACGCGACCTGGCCCGCGCCGGGTGAGCACCCAAGCCATGTACACACCAAGTGGGAGGACCCCGAAGTGACCCGTGTACTCGTGGTCGAGGACGAGGACTCGATCAGCGACCCCCTGTCCTACATGCTGCGCAACGAGGGCTTCGAGGTGGCGGTCGCCGACACCGGCCCGGCGGCCCTGGAGGAGTTCGACCGCCACGGCGCGGACCTGGTGCTGCTGGACCTGATGCTGCCGGGCCTGCCGGGGACCGAGGTGTGCCGCCAGATCCGGGCCAAGTCCAACGTCCCGGTGATCATGCTCACCGCCAAGGACAGCGAGATCGACAAGGTCGTCGGCCTGGAGCTGGGCGCCGACGACTACGTCACCAAGCCGTTCTCCGCCCGCGAGCTGGTGGCCCGCATCCGCGCGGTCCTGCGCCGCCAGGCCGCCAGCGACGAACCGGACGGCGGCGCCCTGGAGGCCGGCCCGGTCCGCATGGACGTCGACCGCCACAAGGTCACGGTCGACGGCCGCCCGGTGGAGCTGCCGTTGAAGGAGTTCGAGCTGCTGGAGATGCTGCTGCGCAACTCCGGCCGGGTCCTGACCCGCATGCAGCTGATCGACCGGGTCTGGGGCGCGGACTACGTCGGCGACACCAAGACGCTGGACGTGCACGTCAAGCGCCTGCGGGCGAAGATCGAGCCGGACCCGGGGACGCCGGTGCACCTGGTGACGGTGCGGGGGCTGGGGTACAAGTTCGAGGGCTGAACGTGCGGTGAGATCGCGGACCCCGGTCGTGGACCGGGGTCGTTCGCTTTTCGGGCACCGGTCCCGCCCCGGCCGGGCCTCGGCCTTGTCTCAGCCCGGCCGCGTGGAACCTACCGCGTCGACATCGACGGCGGCGCCGACGACGACCCGCCCGGCCGCGACCCCATCGTCGGTCCGCCGGGATCGCTGCTCGCCGTGGTGCCGGGCTGCGTGCTCGGCGGCGGCGCCGTCGGCTTCGGCGCCGAGGTCGGCTGCGGCTTGCTGCCGGTCGTGCCGGGCTTCGTCGTGGACTTCGACGCCGACGGGGGGTGCGAGTCGTTGATGGACCCGGCTTCCCGCCCCGAGACCTGCGAGGAGCCCGAGGCGGCCGGCACTCCCGGCTCGTCCGGCGCCGCCACCGACGAGGACTGCGACAGCGGCGACCCGCTCGGCACCGTGCCGTTCGCGGCGGCGGACGAGGTGCCGCTGTTGGTCGACAGGTTGTCGGGCTTCTGGGCGGCGGAGCCGCCGCAGGCGGCTAGAACGGCACAGACCAGGGCCGCCGCGACTGCGGTGGCGGCGGCCCTGGCCAGTGCTACGGTCCCCCGGTTAGGCATGGATGCCACTGTAGCCAAGGCGGGCAGGCATGCGGGAGGGACTCGTCGGTGTGCACGCTGTGTGCGGCGCGACTGCTCCACCGTATCCGTCCGGGACGGCTTTTCGCTTGATAACAGGTGAAAATCAGGGGTTCTTCACTCGAAAGTGGATACCGGTGGATCTGTTCCCTGTCATTCCCGGACCGGCGGAGGTGATCAGTGATCGTATCGGAAGTCTCCCGGAGGGCCGATCACGGCTCCCGCCGGAAGAAGTCGTACAGCGCCAGCCCGAGGAAGACCACGACGATCAGCACCCCGATGACCACCACCGGCACCGCCGCCGCCGTCGGCATCGAGAACTGGTGCGGCAGTGCGGCGACGAACGCGCCGAGCAGCGCCCCGGACGTCGCCAGCGCGAGGTTGAACGGCGTGCGCCCGGTGATCGGGCGCTTGCCGGTGTCCGGGTCCGCCGGGGGCCGGCGCAGCCGGGGATCGACCCCGGGGCCCTGCGCGCCCCAGAAGGCGTAGGGGTCGGGATCCGGCGCGGGGGACTCGACCAGCCGCTGGCCGCTGAGCGTGCGGAACATCTGGCCGCGGCTCAGCGTGCCGGCGTCCACCACCCTTACCGTCTCCGGCGGCGCCAGTTCCTGCACGGCCCGGTAGACGGCGTCCAGGGCGGCGGGTCCGTCGGCGTGCCGGGCCGGCTTCACGATCAGCAGCAGCGCCGGCACGCTGTCCGGGAACTGCGTCCACGTCGCGGTGATCCGGCCCGCCCCGGCCGGTTTGGTGGCCCGCCGGATCCCGGCCAGGTAGTCCGCCACGTGCGGCGGCGGCAGGTGGAAGGCGGCGTCGGACTCGGTGCCGAAGGGGATCGGCCGCGGACGCAGCTGGTCCACCTCGGCGGCGGACAGCACCATCGGGTCCGCGCTGGCCTTGTCGATCACCAGGCCGTGGTGCGGCGGCACCAGGGCCAGCACCGCGTCGGCGGCCTTCGGCGCGGCGGCCCGGGCGCCGTCGGGCGCGTCGGCGGCGTCGATGCTCCCGGTGGTGGAGGCGATGACGTAGATGCCGGGCCCGACGGCGGGATCGCGCACCGTCGCCGGCCGGCCCGCGACCGTGATCCACACGGACAGCCGCTCCAGCGGGAGCGGCGGCCGGGGGCGCCACAGGCGTTCGTCGGCAGCGGTCACGGCGGCTCCTTTTGCGTTCCGCGTCCGGTTCCGGGGTACGGCGCTGTATCAGTGATATCAGGGCACCCCGGGACTGTGCGCGCGGCCCCGGGCGCGTGAACGGATCACGTCGCCCGGGGCCGCTGGAGCGCGGGGGTCAGCCGTTGGTGCTCTGGCCCTCCTGGATGGTGATGGTCGTGGTGCTGGCGGCGCTGGTGACGTTCTGCAGCGGCTCCGCGACGCCGTTCTGCGTGATGAGCAGCGTCCAGGTCGTGGTGACCGAGACGGAGTAGTCGCCGGGGGTCTTGAACTGGTAGGCGCAGTCCGGGTCGGGCGAGGCGGCGTTGCCCTTGTCCGGCGTGTATTCGTTGTCCGAGGTGCAGTGCAGCGTGGCCACCGTGGCGGTGCCCTTCTTGACCGTCCAGTCGGCGCGGACGAAGGTGCGGACGCCGACCACGGTCCCGGCCTGCCGGGTCTGTGTGGACGTGTCCAGGCCCTTGCTCCACAGCCAGACGTTCGCGTTCACGAAGCCGACCGCGCCCGCGCCGCCGGGCGGGGCCATCCCCAGGTCCGGGGTCTTGATGGCGAGCTGTTTGGTCACGCCCTGGACCGGGTTCAGGCCACCGCAGCGCCCGACGCACGGCCCCGCGACCGGGTCGCGGTCGCCCGGCACCTTCGGCGGATACGTGTCACAGGAGACGTACTGCATCCGTGTGGTGTTCGGGTCCGCGGTGCCCCACGCCGGATCGCCGGCCGGCGGCTGCGGCTCCATCAGCTTGATGTAGCAGCCGTAGCTGAAGGACCAGCCGTCCGGCAGATCGCAGATGTAGTCCTTGCCCTGGTAGGTGATGTGGTTGTTCGTGCAGTCGAGGCCGACGCCGTCGCCCTCGCCGCCGCCTCCGGGGCTGCCCGGACTGCTGATCTGGCAGATCATCTGGTCGCCGACCTGCACCCACTTGCCGCTGGCGCAGTCGCCGTCCCCGGCCAGTGCCCGGCCGGGCGCGCCGAGCGCCGTCGCCCCGAGCACGATGGCGAACACCGCGGCGAGCGCCGCGAAGCGCCGTCTCGTCGCCGTCAGCATGACTTGTCGCCGAACGTTTGCAGGTCGGACACGCGCCACTTCCCGTCGCCGCTCTTGTGGACGGTGTAGATCAGCGGGATCGGATGCGTGCTGTCCTTGCCCGCGAGCTTGCCCTTGTTCGGGCCGGAGGCGGTGACCATGTGCAGTTTGGTGCTGTCTTTGCAGACCGAGATGGTCATCACCGGCAGCGGTTTCGCGGTCATGTCGAGCTTGGTGGACGTGACGGTGTCCGTCTGGGTGCCGGTCATCACGACGTTGGCCTGCTTGAGCGACAGGACCGCGTTGTTCGCCAGGGTCAGCGCGTTGCCGTCGGCGACGGTGGAGATGTCCTTGGTGTAGTCGGCCTTCGTGTCGATCATGTAGAGGTCGGCGCGGTACTTCTGGAACGCCGCCATCGCCGCCGCGGAGTCCGCGTCGCCGCCGGGCACCGTCCCGGTGAACGACCACCCGCCGGACTTGCTGGTGACCGTCACCGGCGCGGGCGCCGCGCTGCTGCTCGCCGCGCTCGAAGAACTCGGCGAGCCCGCCGATCCCGTCGCCGGAGTGCTCGCGGTGCTCGGGTCCGAAGCCGACGCCGACGCCGCGGTGCCGGTGGTGCTGCCCGCCCCCGCGGGCGCGCCGAGGTCGGCCTTCTTCTGGCCGCTGGAGCATCCGGCCGCGGCCAGCAGCAGGGCCGCGCCGAACACGCCGATGACGGCCTTGTGAACGGTTTTCCGCTTCATCAGCTCCACTCTCGTTCCCCGTCGTCAGGTCTGT
>JABFXP010000964.1 GCA_013361685.1 Catenulispora sp. | reverse complement strand
GACCTGCTCGGCGGCAAGGGCGCCAACCTCGCCGAGATGACCAACCTCGGGCTGCCGGTCCCTCCCGGCTTCACGATCACCACCGACGCCTGCCGCGTCTATCTGGAGCAGGGCCAGGAGCCCCCGGAGCTGCGCGAGCAGGTCACCCAGTACCTCGACGCCCTCGAGGCGAAGATGGGCAAGAAGCTCGGCCAGGCCGACGGACCGCTGCTGGTCTCGGTCCGCTCCGGCGCCAAGTTCTCGATGCCCGGCATGATGGACACCGTCCTGAACATCGGCCTCAACGACGACTCGGTCCAGGGCCTGGCCGCCCAGGCGGACAACGAACGCTTCGCCTGGGACTCCTACCGCCGCCTGATCCAGATGTTCGGCAAGACCGTCCTGGACGTCGACGGCGAACTGTTCGAACACGCGCTGGACGAGGCCAAGGCCGCCAAGGGCACCCACAACGACCTGGACCTGGACGCCGAGGACCTGCGCGGCCTGGTCGAGGCGTTCAAGGGCATCGTGGAGAAGGAGGCCGGCCGCGCCTTCCCGCAGGACCCCCGCGAACAGATGGACCTGGCCGTCCGCGCCGTGTTCGACTCCTGGAACGGCGACCGCGCCCAGCTCTACCGCCGCCAGGAGCGCATCCCCAACGACCTGGGCACCGCGGTCAACATCTGCTCCATGGTGTTCGGCAACCTGGGCATGGACTCCGGCACCGGCGTCGCCTTCACCCGCGACCCCGCCTCCGGCCAGACCGGCGTCTACGGCGACTACCTGCAGAACGCCCAGGGCGAGGACGTCGTGGCCGGCATCCGCAACACCGTGCCGCTGGAACAACTGGAGCAGATCGACGAGGCCAGCTACGCCCAGCTCACCGGCATCATGGCCAAGCTCGAAGAGCACTACCGCGACCTGTGCGATATCGAGTTCACCATCGAGCGCGGCAAGCTGTGGATGCTCCAGACCCGCGTCGGCAAGCGCACCGCGGCCGCCGCCTTCCGCATCGCCGTGCAGCTCGTCGACGAAGGCCGGATCAGCCCCGACGAGGCCGTGCACCGCGTCAACGGCGCCCAACTGGCCCAGCTGATGTTCCCCCGCTTCGACGAGAACGCCAAGGCCGAGAAGATCGCCAAGGGCATGAACGCCTCACCCGGCGCCGCCAGCGGCAAGGCCGTGTTCGACTCCTACACCGCGGTGAAGTGGTCCCGCTCGGGCGAGAAGGTCATCCTGATCCGCCGCGAGACCAACCCCGACGACCTCAACGGCATGATCGCCGCCCAGGGCATCCTCACCTCCCGCGGCGGCAAGACCTCCCACGCCGCCGTCGTCGCCCGCGGCATGGGCAAGACCTGCGTCTGCGGGGCCGAGACCCTCGACGTCGACACCAAGCGCCGCCGCATGACCGCCCCGGGCGGCGTGGTGGTCGAGGAGGGCGACGTCGTCTCCATCGACGGCACCTCCGGCGCCGTCTACCTCGGCGAGGTCCCGGTCGTCGCCTCCCCGGTCGTGGAGTACTTCGAAGGCCGGCTCGGCGCCGACTCCCCGAAGGCCGGCGACCTGGTCAAGGCCGTCCACCGGATCATGACCTGGGCCGACGAGCGCCGCCGGCTGTACGTGCGGGCCAACGCCGACACCCCCGAGGACGCCGCCCGCGCCCGCCGCTTCGGCGCCCAGGGCATCGGCCTGTGCCGCACCGAGCACATGTTCCTGGGCGAGCGGCGCGCCCTGATCGAGCGCCTGATCCTGGCCGAGGACGACGAGGAGCGCGAGGCCGCGCTGGCCGAGCTGCTGCCGATGCAGCGCGACGACTTCGTCGCCATCTTCACCGCCATGGGCGGCCTGCCGGTGACCGTACGGCTGCTGGACCCGCCGCTGCACGAGTTCCTGCCGGACATCACCGAACTGTCGGTCCGGGTGGCCGTGGCCGAGGCGAAGGGCGAACACAACGAGGGCGACCTGCGCCTGCTGCAGGCCGTGCACAAGACCCACGAGGCCAACCCGATGCTGGGCCTGCGCGGCGTCCGCCTGGGCCTGGTCATCCCGGGGCTGTTCATGATGCAGGTCCGCGCCATCGCCGAGGCCGCCGCCCAGGTCGCCAAGGCCGGCGGCGTGGCCCGGGTGGAGATCATGGTCCCGCTGGTCGGCGCGGTCCAGGAGCTGGAGATCGTCCGCGACGAGGCCCAGCAGGTCCTGGACGAGGTCAAGGAACGCACCGGCGCCGACGTCCGCTCCCTGATCGGCACCATGATCGAACTGCCCCGCGCGGCCCTGACCGCCGGCCAGATCGCCGAGGCCGCGCAGTTCTTCTCCTTCGGCACCAACGACCTGACCCAGACCACCTGGGGCTTCTCCCGCGACGACGTCGAAGGCGCCTTCTTCTCCGCCTACCTGGACCGAGGCATCTTCGGCGTGTCCCCGTTCGAGACCATCGACCGCGACGGCGTGGGCAAACTGGTCCGCATCGCCGCCGAGGAAGGCCGCCGCACCCGCCCGGAACTGAAGCTCGGAGTCTGCGGCGAACACGGCGGCGACCCCGAGTCGGTCCACTTCTTCAACGAAGTCGGCCTGGACTACGTGTCCTGCTCCCCGTTCCGAGTACCGGTCGCCCGCCTGGAAGCGGCCCGCGCGGCGATCGCGTCGGAGGGCAGCGACTCGCGGTGAGGTCGAACCGCCGGCGGTGCTTGGGCGCCGCCGGCGGTACCGCGCCAGGCCCGTATTCAGTCGGCGAAATGAAGCCAGCAGTCTGCTTCCGGCGCCGCGACCATCACGCCCTCACCGTCCGATCCGGCCGTCGATCTGCTCGCGGAGAATGTCCAGGTGGCCGGCGTGCCGCGAGAACTCCTCGACGGTGTGGACCAGGATCCAGCGAAGCGTTCGGTCTTCGCGGACTGAGACGGCGTCCAGGTCCGTCAGGTCGGCGAGCAGTTCCTCCGAGCGGGCCGACGCCGCCCGGAACGCGGCGACGCAGGACTCGACCGTGTCCGATTCGGACACCTCCATCCCGAGCTCCGGGAACGGATCGCGACCCAGGAACGCCCACTCGAGCCACACCAGTTCGGCACCGGTCAGATGCTTGATCACGCCGAGCGGACTGGTGCCGGAGGGCACCCCGGGGGCGCGGGCCACGTCGTCGGGAAGGTCCTCGACCTTGCGGATGATCGCCTCTCGCAAATAGCGCAGGAAACCGAGCAGGGTCTCCTTCTCCCCGGCGACTATGGCGGGCGGGCCTTGGTCAGTCATGGAGGAAACCTAATCGGGGCGAGGCAACTGCGGCACCTTCATAAGATTGAACCGTGGACCTGGAAGCGCATCGCGCGGAGCTCGCCGCCTACTGCTACCGCATGCTCGGCTCGGTCCACGACGCCGAGGACCTGGTCCAGGAGACCCTGCTCAGGGCGTGGAAGGCCCGGGACCGCTACGACCCGTCGCGCGCCTCCGTCCGGACCTGGCTCTACCGCATCGCGACCAACGTCTGCCTCACCGCGCTGGAATCCCGCAAGCGCCGTCCGCTGCCCTCCGGCATCGGCGCGGCCAGCCAGGACACCGAGGCGCCGTTGCAGCCGGCGCTCGACGTGCCGTGGCTGGAGCCGTTCCCCGACGGCCGGTACAACGTCGAGGCGCGCGCCGACCTGCGGCTGGCGTGGGTGGCGGCGGTCCAGGGCCTGCCGGCGCGGCAGCGGGCGGTGCTGGTGCTGCGCGATGTGCTGGACTTCTCGGCCGCGGAGGTCGCCGAGCAGTTGGACAGCAGCGTCGCGTCCGTGAACAGCGCTTTGCTGCGGGCCCGGGCGACGGTGCGCGGCGTGGAGAAGCCCGAAGCGGTCCGGGAGGCTTCCGATCCGGCTCAGCGCGCGGTCGTCGAGCGGTATCTGCGGGCGTTCGAGGCCGCCGACGTGCCGGGGCTGGTGCGGCTGCTCGCTGACGACGTCGTCATGGAGATGCCGCCGGTCCCGCTGTGGTACCAGGGCCGCGACGACTACGGGCTCTTCATGGAGCGGGTCTTCCGCGTGCGCGGCGGCGTGTGGCGGGCCCGCCTCACCACCGCCAACGGCCAGCCGGCGATGGCGGCCTACCTGCCGGATCCGGCTTCGGCCGACGGCTATCGGCCGCACTCGCTGCAGGTCCTCAGCGTCGCCGAGGGCCTGGTCACCGCCAACGTCGTCTTCGCCGAGCCGGGCTTGTTCGAGGTCTTCGGTCTTTAGCCCGCACCGTGTCGGCCCGGCCGTGTAACGTCCGGGCGCTACCGTGGGGCGGTGAGCGATGCCTACACCGACGCCGACCGGGAACGCTACCTGCCGGACTATCCGAGCAACGTCCGCCGCACCCCGTTCGAGCGGGACCGCGCCCGGGTCCTGCACAGCGCCGCCCTGCGCCGCCTGGCCGCCAAGACCCAGGTCGTCGAGCCCGGCTCCAGCGACTCGGCGTTCGGCGCCTACCTCGACAGCCCCCGCACCCGCCTGACCCACAGCCTGGAATGCGCGCAGATCGGTCGCGAACTCGGCAAGGAGCTCGGCGCCGACCCGGACCTGATGGACGCCGCCTGCCTGTCGCACGACCTGGGCCATCCGCCGTTCGGCCACACCGGCGAAGAGGCGCTGGCGCTGGCCGCGGTCGGCTGCGGCGGCTTCGAGGGCAACGCCCAGTCGTTCCGGATCCTGGTCCGGCTGGAGGCCAAGACCCTCGGTCCCGACGGCGAGCCCGGCGGCCTGAACCTGACCCGCGCCGCTTTGGACGCCGCGACCAAGTATCCGTGGACCCGCGCCGAGGGGGAGGCGCGCGGCACGGCGAAGTTCGGTGTGTACGCCGACGACGAGCCGGTCTTCGCCTGGATGCGGGACGGCGTCGAGCCCGGCCGGTCCTGCTTCGAGGCCCAGGTGATGGACTGGTCCGACGATGTGGCCTATTCGGTCCACGATCTGGAGGACGCGCTGCACGCCGGCTACCTCGTCCCCAAGGCCCTGCTGTCCCGCGAGGAGCAGGCGGCGCTGTTCGAGCTGACCGAGCGCCGCTACGCGCCCGGCGCCGAGCCGGAGGAGCTGGCCGAGGCGCTGGGCCGGCTGCTGGCCCTGGAGTACTGGCCCGGGGACTACGACGGCTCGTTCGCCGCGCAGGCCGCGCTGAAGAACGCGACGAGCAGCCTGATCGGCCGGTTCTGCCAGGCCGCGGCGGCGGCGACCCGCGCGGCCGCGGAACCGGGCGCCACCGGCCCGCTCACCCGCTACGCCGCCGACTTCGTCGTCCCGCGCGGCACCCGCCTGGAATGCGCCCTGCTCAAAGCGGTCACCGCCCGCTATGTCATGGAACGCGCCAACGCCCGCGAGCTGCGCCGCCGCCAGCGTGAGCTGGTGTCCGGCCTGGTCGAGGGGCTGTCGGCGACGCCCGACGGGCTCGAGCCGGCCTTCCGGGCCTGGTACGCCGACGCCACCGACGACGCCACCCGGTTGCGGGTGGTCGTGGACCAGGTCGCCTCCCTGACCGACGTCGCCGCGTACGCCCTGAGCCGGCGGCTCGGCGGGCGATGAGGACCGGCCCGAAAAGGCCGTAAACTCTCCTCGTGGCTGGCCGGATCAACGATGACGACATCGAGCGGGTGCGCAAAGCGGCGTCGATCGTCGACATCGTCGGCGCGGTCGTCCAGCTGCGCAGCGCCGGCGGCGGCAACCTGAAGGGGCTGTGCCCGTTCCACGACGAGAAGTCCCCGTCGTTCCAGGTCAGCCCGGCCAAGAACTTCTACCACTGCTTCGGCTGCGGCGCCGGCGGCGACGTCATCAAGTTCATGATCGAGTACGACCACCTCACCTTCACCGAGGCGGTCGAGCGGCTGGCCAGCCAGTATCGGATCGAGCTGCGGTACACCGAGGGCGGCTACACCAAACAGGGTGAGCGCAGCGAGCGCACCCGGCTGATCGAGGCGCACAAGGTCGCCGCCGAGTTCTTCGTCGACCAGTTGGCCACGCCGGCGGCCGCCAAGGCCCGGGAGTTCCTGGCCGGCCGCGGATTCGACGCCGCCGCGATCGAGAAGTTCACCGTCGGCTTCGCCCCGGAGTCGTGGGAGGCGCTGGTCCGGCATCTGCGCGGCCGGGGGTTCACCGACCGGGAGATCCTGGCCGGCGGGCTCGCTTCGGAGGGCCGGCGCGGGGCCATGGACCGGTTCCGGAACCGGCTGATGTGGCCGATCGCGGACCTGTCCGGCGACGTCATCGGCTTCGGCGGCCGGCGGCTCACCGACGACCCGGAGACGCCGAAGTACCTCAACAGCCCTGAGACCCCGATCTACAAGAAGTCCTCGGTGCTCTACGGCCTGGAGATGGCCCGCCGCGAGATCGTCAAGCAGGAGCGGGCGGTCGTGGTCGAGGGCTACACCGACGTGATGGCCTGCCATCTGGCCGGGGTGACGACCGCGGTGGCCACCTGCGGCACCGCCTTCGGCGAGGAGCACATCAAGATCCTGCGACGGCTGCTGGCCGACCGGAACCAGTTCCTCGGCGTGGAGGTGGTCTTCACCTTCGACGGCGACTCGGCCGGGCAGAAGGCGGCCATGCGCGCCTATCTCGACGAGGACAAGTTCGTCACGCAGACCTTCGTCGCGGTCGAGCCGAACGGCATGGACCCCTGCGATCTGCGGCTGGCCAAGGGCGACGCCGCGGTGCGCGAACTGGTCGCGACCCGCACCCGGCTGTTCGAGTTCGTGATCCGCGCCGAACTCGCCAAGCACAACCTCGACGAGTCCGAGGGCCGGGTGCACGCGCTGCGCGTCACCGCCCCGATCGTGGCGAAGATCCGGGATTCGGCGCTGCGCAACGACTACACGCGGCGGCTCGCCGGCTGGCTCGGGCTGGAGGAGCGGGACGTGCAGCCCGCCGTGCGGCGGCTCGTCGCGGCCGGCGGCAACCGCGCCGCCGACATCGTGATCCCGCCCGCTGACGGCGGCAACGGCGGCGGCCGGGGCGGCTTCGGCGACCGGCAGGGGCGTCAGGGCTCGAACAACCGCCGCGGCGGCCCGGGCGGCGGCTACGGGGGCCAGGGCGGTCAAGGCGGCCAGGGCGGATACGGCGGGCAAGGCGGCCAAGGCAGGCAAGGCGGGCAAGGCGGATACGGCGGCGATCGCGGCGGTAACCGGGGCGGTCGAGGCACAGGCCGCGACGGCGGCTATAACGCGCCATCCGGCCCGGACGGACTTTTCGGGGTAGAGGCCGCAACCGTTCCCGGGCAACGGGATCCGGTCGCCGGCGCCGAACGTGAAGCCTTGAAAATGGCTTTGCAGTACCCGCAACTCGCGGGCGCCACCTTCGACGGCCTCGCGCCGGAGGAGTTCACGGTTCCGGCCTATGCCGCGGTCTGCGCGGCGGTGCGCGCCGCCGGCGGCTGCGGCGCCGGCCATGACAACAGCTGGACGGCCCGGGTGCAGGATCAGGCCCCTGACGACGCCATCCGCGGTCTGGTCACCGAGCTCACCGTCGAGACCGTGCACTCACGCGGACCGGCCGATGAGCGGTATGTCGCCGAAGTCATGACAAGAGTACGCATCCACACCGTAGACCGGCGCATCAAGGACGTACGCTCCCGGCTGCAGCGGCTCAATCCCGTTGCCCAGCAAGAGGAATACAACAAACTTTTCGGCGAGCTCGTCGCCCTGGAGCAATATAAGCGTGGCCTGGCCGAAGTCTCATAACGGTCACGGGCCGGTGAACCGCCAGCCACAATGATCATGCTCTGATTTCCGCCATCTGGGATATCCGGGCGGCCGGTGGGGTAAGCGTGTGGCGAAGACGCCGCGAACCCCCCACTTGGAGCATGTCGTGAACAGTGCTGTCGCACAGGGACCGGTAGCCCTCCTCGACACCCTCGCGCCGACCCGCCCCGCTCCCTCGCCCACCCTCCAGGCCGGCACCACCACCCTGAAGCTGGGCGAAGAACCGGACGAGCTCGGATCTCTGCGGTTGACCGGACCGGCCGCGCCCGAGATCGCAGAGCTCGAAGCGGCACTCGAGGATGAAGCGGAGACCGAGCCGGAGAAAGAGGCCGAGGCCGACACGAAAGTCAACGCCTGGGCCGATTCCGCCGGACCGGCCGGCGACCTGTTCCGGCAGTACCTGCGCGAGATCGGGCGGGTACCGCTGCTGAACGCGGTCTTGGAGGTCGAGCTCGCGCAGGCCGTCGAAGCCGGCTTGTTCGCCGAGGAGAAGCTCACCTACGAGACCCACCTGAAGCCGAACCTGCGCCGGGAACTGGCGATCCTGGTCCTGGAGGGCCAGGCCGCCAAGCGCCGCCTGATCGAGGCCAACCTGCGCCTGGTGGTGTCGATAGCCAAGCGCTATCTGGGCCGCGGCATGTCGATCCTGGACCTGGTCCAGGAAGGCAACCTGGGTCTGATCCGCGCCGTGGAGAAGTTCGACTACACCCGCGGCTACAAGTTCTCCACGTATGCCACGTGGTGGATCCGGCAGGCGATGAGCCGCGCCCTGGCCGACCAGGCCCGCACCATCCGGGTGCCGGTGCACGTCGTCGAGCTGATGAACCGCGTGGTGCGCCTGCAACGCCGGCTGCTCCAGGAGAACGGCGTCGAGCCCACCCCCGACGACATCGCCGAGGTGCTCGGCGTGGCGTGCGAGCGCGTGGTGGAAGTGCTGCGCCTGGCCCAGGAACCGGTCTCGCTGCACGCCCCCGTCGGCGAAGAGGACGACGTGGCCCTCGGCGACCTGATCGAGGACGCCGACGCGGTCTCCCCGGCGGACTCGGTGGCCGTGGTGATGCTGCGCGAGCACCTGGACGCCCTGCTGTCCACCCTGGGCGAGCGGGAGAAGCGCGTGGTGCAGCTGCGCTACGGCCTCACCGACGGCCAGCCCCACACCCTGGAGGAGATCGGGCGCACCTTCGGCGTCACCCGGGAGCGGATCCGGCAGATCGAGGCCAAGACCTTGGCCAAGCTGCGCGGCCACACCTACGCCGATCAGCTGCTTGACTACCTGCGATAGCGCTGGGCGACCGCACGGTCGCCGGCGATCGCCGAAAACGGTGGGAAACGGTTGGCCGAGACCGGTTTCCGGCGCGCGGCGCATACGGCATGATCTGGCGTCATGCCGATCGTCGCGGGTATCGATTCCTCGCCCAGCACCACTCGGGTCGTCGTCTGCGACGCGTTGAGCGGAAAGGTGATGCGCAAAGCGGCGGTGGCGCACGCCTCCGTCGCCGACGACGACCCGCACGAGTGGTGGAACGCGCTCGTCAAAGCCTGCGACGGCGACATCCTGGACGGCGTCCAGGCGGTCGCCGTCTCCGGGCAGCGCCAGGCCCTGGTGGCCCTGGACTCCTCCGGCGGAGTAGTACGCCCGGCGCTGATGTCCTCGGACTACCGCGCCGCGAACTCCGCCGACGACTTGGTCTCCGAAGGCGGCGGCCCGGGCGCGTGGGCGGCCGCCGTCGGCTCGGTGCCGACCGCCGCCTTCCCGATAGCCAAGCTGCGCTGGCTGGCCCGCCGCGAGCCGGAGAACGCCGCCCGGGTGGCCGCGGTGCTCCAGCCCCACGACTGGCTCACCTGGCTGCTGCTCGGCGGCGCCGGCGGTCCCGTCACCGACCGCGGCGAGGCCTCCGGAACCGGCTACTGGTCACCGTTCTCCGGCGACTATCGCACGGCCCTGATGGCGCACGCCTTCGGCCGCGAACTCGCCGTGCCCCGCGTCCTGGGCCCGGTCGAACCGGCCGGCACCACCAGCGCCGGCGTACTCGTCGCCCCGGGCACCGGCTCGGCGATGGCACAGGTGCTGGGTCTGTCCGCAGAACCCGGCGACGTGGTGATCAGCGTCGGCGCCACCGGCACCCTGTTCGCCGGCGGCCTGCCGCACCCGGTGTCCGACCCCACCGGGGCGGTGTCCGGCTTCGCCGACGCCACCGGCCGGTTCCTGGCGATGACCCGCACCAGCGAGGCCATGCCCGCGCTGGAGGCCGCGGCGAAGATGATGAGCGTGGACTTGCAGACCCTGTCCCGCCTCGCGCTGGAGTCCACCCCCGGCGCACAGGGCGTCGTGCTGGTCCCGCCGACCGCCGGACAACCCGGCTCGGTGGCAGGGCTCCGGCTGGCCCGCATGACGGCGCCGAACCTGGCCCGGGCCGCCGTCGAAGGGCTGCTGTGCGGACTGGCCGACGGCCTGGACGCCCTGGCCGAGCAGATGGTCGCGGTGGGCACACCGCTGCGCCGGGTGATCCTCACCGGCAAGGGCGCACGCCTGGACGCGGTCCGCCTGATCGCCCCGGCGATCTTCGGCGTACCGGTCGCGGTGGCGGTGTCCGGCTCCTCCGAGGACGGCGCAGGCGGCGGGCTGACATCCACCGGCGTGTTCGCGGCCCTGGACGCCACCGGCGTGCCCCGGCCCGGCTCGGGGCGGCCCACCGGCGCGGCGATGCTCGGCGGCAGCGAGATCATGGCGATCGGCGCGGCCCGGCAGGCGGCCTGGGTGCTGGCGGCCTCGACGGCGCCGCCCGGCGAGGCGCCGACAGCCCCGCCGACGTGGAGCGAAGCGGTGATGTTCAAGGACTCGCCGACGGCCAAGTCCGGAATCGGAGCCGGGGTGCGCGCGCAGTTCGCCGGAGCCCGCGAGGCGGCGTTGGCGTCGATGGAGATCCTGGCGGCACCGCTGCCCGCCGGCGCGGCCTCAGGCGCGGGAGCCGGCACCCCGGGCCCGTCGGCTCCGATGATGGGATGAGGCGGGGCGAGGAGGGGCAGTGCGACACGGCGCGAAGAACGTAATCGGCCGCCTGGGGACGGCGATGGTACTGAGTGTGGGGCTCGCGGGGTGTTCCACCTCGGGGACCGTGGGGGCGGCGGGGAAGCCTTCCGGAGCCGCCAAGGCCTCGAGCGCCTCGATCGCCGGCGGCCAGCCGGGCAAGACGCAGTCGTCAGCCGCGGCCACGGTTCCGCCACCACCGACACCGACTCCGGAACCCGACACCACGGTCACCAAGGACGAGGCTGCGAAGGTCCTGAAGGACTACGAAGCCGCGAACAACGCGGCCAACGCCTCAGCCGACACCGCGGCGATCGCCAAGCTGGAAAGCGGCGCCCTCCTCGCCAACGACCAGGCGTCGTATCTGTATGCGCTCGGAGCCGGCGGAGACCGACTCAAGCAGATCAAGCAGCCTTTTTCGCTCACGAACCCGACGTTCTACATCTCCCGCTCGACCGCATATCCGCGCGGATTCTTCGCAACCGTCCAATCCGTACAGTCCGGCACGGCGAACACGAGCTGGCTCTTGCACTTCGTGCAGGGCGCGACAGGCGCACCGTGGCTGGCGGACAGCCAGGTCGTGCTGACGTCCGGCAAGCAGTGGCCGGAGTTCGCGGTGGGGGCCGACGGGCTGCTGGACGACAACGCGGTCCAGCGGGACAAACTGGCCATGAATCCCCTGGACCTGGTATCGGCCGACCGGACGATGCTCGCCGACGACAACGCCGGCCAGCCCGCCTCCCCCTTCCTCAACGACGAGGTGACGGCATCGGAGCAACGCTGGATCCACTCCGAGGGCGACTCGGTGGCGCCGGCCACCGTGGCGTTGACGGTGACGACGGACCTGGAGCCCACGCCACTGACCCTGCCGCTGAAGAGCGGCGGAGAACTCGTGGTGTGGGGGTCGAGGCTGTCCCTGCGGATCTCCCAGCCCGGGCACACCTTCCCCTTCACGGACCAGGGCTGGGCGAAGCTCGCCGGGCGCGACAGCTTCAGCGACGGGTTCACGGTGGACGCGGTGTTCTCGGCGGCGGCCGTAGACCCGGCGGACAAGGCCGCGAAGATCGAGAAGCTCGCGCAGAGCGGCGGGGTTGTCGCCCTGCGATGAGGGCAGCGAGCCAGACGCTGCCCCGTCGAAGACACGAGGAATTGCCGACACGGCGGCTGGAGCGCCACCGGCCGGCGTACCCCGCCCCAGGGCAGCCTGACCCCGCTCAGCGCCAGGCCGGCCCTCCAGCCAGCCTGGCACTCAGCGCAAGCCGAGCGTGCTCAGGAGCGCGGCTTGGAGCCCGAAGACCCCACGACCCCGTTGGCCCGGGCGGCACTGTCGCCACCTGCGCCATCAGCCCCGTCGGCACCCTCACCGTCACCGTGGTCACCCCGGTGCCGCACACTCTCGACCACGTGCCCGACCGCCTCACGCCCCTTGGCAGCGGTGTTCCGGGTGATCTCGAACGCCTGCACCTGGATCACATTCGCGGTCTGCCGCACAGCCGGCGCCTCAGACACCTTCCGCACCGCCGCCACGATCTTGTCGTACTGTTCCCGTCCAGCCCGCGTCCCGAGCACATACCCGGCACCGAGCCCGGCCACCAACGTCAGCTTCGTCCCAGCCTTCATGGCAACCCCTCTACCCACCCACCCGCATCCGATGAACCGAACTTACGACGGACGGGCGACCACCCCAGGTTCCCACACCCACCCCCACCTGCCCCGTAAAGCCGATTGCGGATCTCCCCCCGACATGCGCTAACCTAGTCACGCACGCCGGGCCGGAACCGCCCCAAAACGGCTCCACCCGCCGCACAAAAACGATCCTGCATAGCTCAATTGGCAGAGCAGCCGGCTGTTAACCGGCAGGTTATAGGTTCGAGTCCTATTGCAGGAGCGCACGACGAACGTCTCCGCACCGCGCACCAACCCGCGCGGTACCGGAGACGTTTCCCATCGCTGGGGGGAGTCAGCGACAGGGGAGGATTGGTCCACCACGACGCTGGGCAGATGCCCTCCATCACCGTCGTCGGCGGCGAAACACTTCCCACAAGGGGCGTTAGCTCAGCTGGTTAGAGCAGGGGACTCATAATCCCTTGGTCGTGGGTTCGAGTCCCTCACGCCCCACTTCATAACAGAAT
>JABFXP010000269.1 GCA_013361685.1 Catenulispora sp. | reverse complement strand
CTACACCGAGAAGGTGTGGGGCATGCCGGCCAACGAGATCGAGGCCGACTGGGCCGCCCAGCGCATCAAGAACCTGTCGCTGTTCAACGCGGTGGTCAACGCGCTGGCGCCGAAGCGGAACCAGAAGCAGATCACGAGCCTGATCGAGCAGTTCCAGTACCCGAAGTACGGCCCCGGCATGATGTGGGAGCGCTGCCGCGACCTGGTGACCGCCGGCGGCGGCGCGGTGACGATGAACACCTGGGTCAAGACCGTGCACCGCGCTGAGGGCGGCGCGGTGGCGGTCACGGTGCAGGACGGCGCCGGGCAGCGCACCGTCCCGGCCGACCATGTGATCTCCTCGATGCCGATCTCGGCGCTGGTGCGGGCCCTGGATCCGCCGGCCCCGGCCGAGGTGCTGGCCGCCGCCGACGACCTGCGCTACCGCGACTTCCTCACCGTGGCGCTGGTGGTGCCGGAGTCGGCCGGGTTCCCGGACAACTGGATCTACATCCACACCCCGGGCGTGCGGGTCGGCCGGATCCAGAACTTCGGGTCGTGGTCGCCGTACCTGGTCAAGGAGGGGCGCACCTGTCTGGGGCTGGAGTACTTCGTCTCCGAGGGCGACGACCTGTGGGACGCCTCCGACGACGCGCTCATCAAGCAGGGCGCGCTCGAACTGGAGGCGCTCGGCCTGGTGTCCGCCGACGCCGTCGAAGAGGGCTACGTCGTGCGGATGCCCAAGGCGTATCCGGTCTACGACGAGTACTACCGCGGCAACGTCGAGGTCATCCGGGAGTGGCTGGCCGGCGCGGTGCCGAACGTGCACCCGGTCGGGCGCAACGGCATGCACCGGTACAACAACCAGGACCACTCGATGATGACGGCGATGCTGACCGCCGAGAACATCGCCTCGGGCACCACGCACGACGTGTGGGCGGTCAACGTCGAGGAGGAGTACCACGAGGAGGGCTCGGAGCAGAAGCCGGGCGGGACCTCGGGCACCGGCCGGGACGCGCCGATCCTGCCGCGGCGGCGGACCGAGGACGCGCGCAGCGCCGAGCGGGTCGGGCCGGCGCAGTAGCCGCAGCAGAAACAGATATCGCAGGCGCGGTCTCGGCGGCACGGTGACTGTCGCAGGACCCACCGACGCGGAGAGGCCGCGGATCCGAAAGGATCCGCGGCCTCCGCGTCGTCGTCTTGCCACGTCGTCCCGGCTGCCGCGGAACGGGACCGGCCTACCCGGCCGACTCGGGCTCCGACACCGTGTCCGACACGGCCCCCGACAGCGGCTCCTTGCGCCGCTCCCGGGGCGAAGCGCCGGCGACCGCGCCGGCCTCGGCCGTGCGGCCCCGCTCCACCACCGCGACCAGCGTCTCCACCAGCGCGAACACCCAGGCCAGCGCGGTCGAGAACACCGCGAGGTTCAGATGCTTCGCGGTGTCGATCCCGTCGGCGAACGCCGAGGCGGCGAACTGCGCCACCGCCACCGTCAGCAGCAGCGCGACCACCGTCGCCGCGCCGCGCATCGCCCGCCGGCGGCGCGTGGCGAACACCGCGATCCCGGGCACCAGCCACAGCACCAGCAGGGTCGCCAGACCGCCGCCGCGCAGCAGCCCCAGCGCGCTGGTGACCGGCGTCCACCGCGTGTCCAGCAGGCCTCGCGGCGTGTTCCCGAGGTGGGTGTAGTTCGCCAGCCGTGGCGTCACCATGACCTGCCGGCCGTGCGGGCCCTTGGCGCACAGCGTGGACGTCGCGCGCGGGATGTAGAAGTACCCTGCCACGTTGTCCAGCACCGGCAGCACGCGGCCCGGGTGCCTCAGGAAGAAGCCCGCGACCCGCTTGTGCGACAGCGTCTTCGTGAACTGCTTGTACTCGGCGCTGTTCTGCTGCTTCACCGGCGCGCACCACGGCGGCGTCCCGGCGTAGTCGGCGAGCCACGCCGGCCCGCCGAGCTCGGCGAGGTCCTGCCGCGGATGCGGCGACGTCGCCAGCAGCGTGACGGCCACGAAGTTCGCCCCGGTCAGCTGCGCGGTGTGCTGGTCCTCGTTGCCGGACACCACGCCGGCGCCGACCACCAGCACCGCCACCACGGCCACCCCGGCCAGCCGGTGCCGTACCCGCCGGTCGGCGCCGCGCAGCCAGCCCACCGAGACCGGCAGCGCCGGGATGAGCAGCACCACGGCCAGCGGCAGCACCGCCGGATAGTTCTGGGTCTTGGCCGTGGCGAAGAAGAGGCCGGCCACGCCGGTCAGCGCCAGCCCGGCCCACTGGACCCGGCGGCCCGGCCCGGCCAGCATCACCACCCCGGCCACCACGTACAGCAGCCCGATGATCGAGGCGATCTCGCTGAACGGCGAGATCGCGTAGTCGATGAAGGCCGTGTCGGCGACCACCAGCACCACGGCCGCGCAGAGCACCAGCCGGTACCGGTGCCGCAGCCGCGCGAACCGGTAGAGCAGCCCCACCGCCCCGCCGATCAGGACGCAGCACACGACCCCCACCGCGCGCAGGTCCAGGTAGCTGTGCAGACCGAGCAGGCGGGTGAGCGCGCGCCCGGCGTAGAGCAGGAGCACCTGGCTGCTGCGATAGGGCACGTCGGGCAGGTTGATCGAGCCCAGGGAGTGCTGGTGGCAGCTGAAGTGCGGCAGGTGGTAGTAGCTCACGTTCACGTAGTCGCGAAGGCGCGGCGTGCCCCGCGGCACGCGGATGTCGACGCCGAGGTGGCACATGAGGCGCGTGCCGTCGTAGTTGTCCGCGACCCCCACGGGGCGCGGGACGAGCAGGCGCAGTATGAGCAACACCGCCGAGCCGGCGCCGACGAGCGCCGCGAGGGCGTTCGCCGGCAGCCGGGACGGACGGAGGTCTTCGATCCTTGGGCTTCGCACGCCCTGTTTCAACGAGCCAGGGCGGCAGGCATCACGGGCGCCTCCGCTCGGCGGGTGAACCGCGCGGTGACAACCAGGCCGGATCGACGGTCCAGTGGACGTCCCCGGTGGCCGGATCCGGCTGCGCGGCGACCGACCGGCCTGCCGGCTACAACCAGGCCAGCTCGATGGTCCAGTAGACGTCCCCGGTGGCCGGGTCCAGCTGCGCGGCGACGCCGACCGACTTGTTCAGCGGCGACAGCAGCGCCGGCCCGGCCTGCCAGTTCCGCAGCAGCGCGCCCACGACGTCGTCGCCGGGCCGGCCGCGGGCGATGAGCTCCTTGGACAGCGTCCAGCAGCCCAGGGACTGGGCGCGGCTGTACGGGCTGGAGCCGTCGGGCCCGGTGTGGCTGAACGTGCGGTACTTGACCATGTCGCCGGTGTGCTTCGTGGCGGCCGTGACCAGCACCGGGTCGACCTCCAGCGCGCCGGCGCCGGAGGTGGTGCGGGCGGTGTCGATCTCGGTGAGCGCCGAGGCCACCGCCGCGGCGGAGTTGAAGACCGGCGGCGCCGCCGGGGGAGTGGTCGTCGGCGGCGGGCTCTGGCTCGGCGGAACGCTCGGCGGGCCCGGCGGCGGGACCGGGCTCCCCGGCGGTGGCG
>JABFXP010000884.1 GCA_013361685.1 Catenulispora sp. | reverse complement strand
CGGGCCTGCGACCGTTCGGCGCTGCCGGCCAGCGCGGCGGCCACTTCCTCGTCGTGGCCCAGCGCCGCGGCCGCGAGGTGCCAGGCCCGCCGGTCGGGTTCATCGGTGAGCGCGGCGGCCAGGGCCAGATGGGCCTGCCGGCGCTCGCTGAACGAAGCCGCCTGATAAACGGCGGAGCGGACCAGAGGATGACGCCAGTGAGCATGCCCGCCCTCGACGCGCACCAGGCCCGCGCCCTCGGCGGGGCGGAGCGCCGCATCGACTTCCAGGTCCGGATCGGCGCGGGCTATGTCCGTCCATCCGGTGGTGTCGGCCGCGGCGAGCAGGAGCAGGGCACGCCGGGTCGGCGGCGGAAATGCGGGCAGATCCGCCGCGAACAGCTTCTCCAAACGCTTGGTCAGCGGCAGCGACCGCTCGGGGTCGACGTCCGCGCCGCGCTCCCCGGCGACCGCCCGGGCCAGCTCGATGAGGGCCAGCGGGACGCCTGCTGATTCCTGCAGGATGCGCGCTCGCATCCGTCCGCGCGGCGGATGCGGCTGTGCGTCCAGCACCGAACCGGCGCTGGCGTGGTCGAGCGGCTCGACGACGAGGTGCGGGAAGTCCCGGTCGAACCGCTCCGGGACGGACTCCTCCCGTGCCGCGACCAGGAGCACGATCGGCTGACCCGCGAGCCGCCGGGCCACGAAGGAGACGATGTCCAGCGAGCCCGCGTCCACCCACTGGGCGTCGTCTATGAGAAGCAGGAGCGGCTGCTTCGCCGCCGCGTCGGCCAGCAGGTTCGTGACGCCGATCCGCAGGTGCAGCGGATCGACCGCCCCGGCCTCGGCATCCGGCAGTCCGAACGCGCTGCGCAGCGCCCCACGACCGGGCTCGGCGAGCCGGTCCACCTCCGGCAGCAGCGGCCTCAGCAACTGGTGAGCGGCCGAGAAACAAAGGTCTGCTTCACTCTCGCTGCCCCGCACCCGCAGCACCCGCATGCCCCGCGTCCGGCCACGCTCTGCCGTCCACTCGACCAGGGCGCTCTTGCCGACCCCCGGCTCCCCGGTGACGACCAAGACCTTCGGCCCGTTCTCGGCCGCGTCCGCCACGAGCAGGTCGAGGCGGGCCAGCTCTTGCTTTCGGCCGAGGATCCCCTGCGTCGGCTCGTGGTCCGTCGCCACGTGCGATGGCCGCCTCTCTCTCGCGTAGCCGCCGCGCTCCCGGGTCGCGATCTTGGCCGTGCGGCCATTCTGCCCCACCGGAGACCGGCGGCCGCCCATGAGACGATCCGGCGGTGGCCCGCCCGATCCGACCGGGACTGGTCATCTGACAGAAGCAGGCCGGCCTGGGCGGTCGGCAGAATGATCGGGCTGGTCACAGACGTGGCGAAGACGGGTCGGCAGCGGGTCTGGAGTGCGGAGGCGATGATCGAGACGGCAGCCGGGACGGCGGCGGGACACCGGGGCGCCGGCCGCCTGGATCGTGACATTCCGGAACGCCACGGGGCACGCCGTCCGACGGGCCGGGACGGTGAGCTCGGACACATCCTCGGGCGGATCGGGCCGGACACGGCCGACTCGCGGATCCTCGTCCTGCTCGGCGCCGAGGGCATCGGCAAGACCTGGCTGCTGCGCGCGGTCTGCGAGCAGGCCGCGGCGGCCGGCGTCCACGTGCTGTCGGCACAGTCCTGGACTGTCGAGAAGGAGGTCGCGTTCGCCGGCCTGCGCCGACTTGTCGCGGCGGCTTCGGCCGGGTCGGTCGACCAGGCGGCGGACTTCCACGGCCACGCGGATGTGGAAAGCCTCGACGCGGCGGCGCTGCTGAACCGGCTGGCCGCTCCCGGCCGGACCCTGATCGCCGTCGACGACGTCCAGGACTGCGACCCCGCGACGGTGGCCGCCCTGTGCCAGATGGTGCGCCACGCCACCACCCACCCGGTATCCGTTCTGCTCGCGGGCCGCGGCGACGCCGGTCCCTGCGGCCTGCCCCCGGAAGCGGAGATCCTGCGCGTGGGCCCGCTCGGCCCGCGCTCGGCCGCCGCGCTGCTCGACGCCCAGCCCGGCGCCCCCACCGGCCGCCGCCGACTGGAGCTGCTCCGGGACGCCAGGGGGAACCCGTCGGCGTTGCTGGAACTGTGCCGGGACCGGGGGATGCCCGATGATTCGGCGTTCCCAGCCGGGCCGGACCTGCTCGGCACGAGGATCGAGCGCGAATTCGAGATGAGGATTCGTGGGCTGCCACCGGAGACTCAGCGGGCGCTTCTGTACGCGACGACCGCCTTGCCCGGCGAGAGCCTGGCCACCATCACCGGCGCCCTGGGCGCCGACGACCTCGACGTGTGGGCTCCCGCCGAAACGGCCGGCCTGATCGCGATCCGCGACGGACAGGTCGTCTTCCGGCACCCGCTCGGCCGCAGCGCCGCCGGCCGCCAGCCGGTGCACGTCCGGCACCGCGCCCACTCGGACCTGGCCGCCGCGGTCGGCGCCGCCCGCCCCGCGGTGCGCGCACAGCACGTGGCCGCGACGTCGCTGGGCGCCGACGAGGCGACCGCCCGGATGCTGAACAGCACCGCCTGGACGGCCGGCGACACCTTCACCGCGGCCCGCATCCTGGAGCGGGCCGCCGAACTCTCCGACGCCCCCGGTCAGGTGGTCCGCCTCGCCGACGCGCTCGTGGCCGCCTGCGCGCTGGGCGATCTGGACTGGGTCAGGACCCTGCATGAAGACCTCGTCCGCCGCGCCGCCGACCCGGTCCTGGGGTCTGCGGCGGCCTGCGCCGTGGCCTCGACGTTGTCGCTGGCGTCATACCAGCAAGAGGCTTTTGATCTGTTGTTGGAAGCCGCGGACCGCTGCCCCGACCCGGACGGCCCGCTCGCCCTCGCCGTCGCGGCGGTCGCCGCCGGCATCGCCGAAGCGTCCGGCCTGCCGGAGCACTACCGACGCCTGCCCGGATTGCAGGCGCGCGCCGACGCCGCCATTGCGGCCCGCACACAGTCGGAATCGGTATCGGAGACGGAAACGGAGGGCGCGGCCGCCTGGCTGAACGATGGGGACGTCCGGTCGGCCTTGAACGCCTACGTCTCGACCGTCACCCGCGACGATGCGGCTGCCGGGCTCACCCACCGGCTCGAGCAGCCCCGCCTCGGGACGCTGTCCGACGACCCCGGCCGGCTCGTCCGGCGCCTCGCGGTCGCCGCGGTCGCCTACCGCGCCGACGACCCCGAACCGTGTCTGGCGCAGTTCCGCAAGGCGGATGCGGAGCTGCGCGCCCGCGCGGCGTTCGGCGTCCGGGCGTGGCTGCTGGCACCGCTGGTGGACACGTTGCTCGCCACCGGTCGCTGGACGGAGGCCGAGGCGCTGACCGAGTCGGCCATGGACCAGGCGGTCGTGCTGAAGATGAGCCGGGTCGCCACCGATCTGCACGCCCTCACCCTGACGTTGAGCGCACTGCGCGGCGACACCTCGCTGGAAGACCCGGCCCCCCGATACGACGGCCGACTCGACGGCGGATTCCAGGGCGCGGCGCACGGTGCTTTCCACAGCGCTCTCTCCAACGGAGGCATCGACCTGGCCGAGAACGGCGCGGCCCGGGCCCGGCTGGCCCGGGCCCACGGTCTGACCGCCATGGCCCGTGGCGACTGGGCCGCCGGGTTCCGGCGGTTGAGAAGCTTGTTCTCGCTCGACGGCGAGCCGGTACATCCGCACCTGTCCCCGCGCGCCATCGCGGATCTCGCCGTCGCGGCGGCCCGGTCGGGCCGCTCGCCGGAGGCCGCCAAGATCCTGGAACGGACCCGGGAACAGCAGGGTGACCGGCCGAGCATCCGCATGACCCTGTTGATGCACCACGCCGCCGCGCTCGTCGACCCGGACACCGATCCGGAGGACGCCTTCCAGCTCGCCCTGGTCAACCCCGCCGGCGAGCAGTGGCCGCTGGAGCGCGCCCAGGCCCGCTTCAGCTACGCGCTGTGGCTGCGGCGCGCGCGGCGGACGTCGGAGGCGCGGGAGCAGCTGACCAGCGCGCTGGAGGCGGCCGAGGAGTTGGGCGCCGACGGCTTGGCCACGGCGATCCGCGGCGAGATGCGCGCCAGCGGCGTCGCCACCGCGCCGGAGCCCGCCGCGGCGCTGGCCGCGCTGACGGCCCAGCAGCGCCAGATCGTCCACCTCGCCGCCCGCGGCTTGTCGAACCGCGAGATCGGCGACCAGCTCTACCTTTCGCCCCGCACCGTGGGCTCGCATCTGTACAACGTCTATCCCAAGTTGGGTATCAGCAGCCGTCACCAGCTTCGCGATGTGCTGGAACGGGGGTAAGGTCATCAGCCGATACCCAGCAGCCAGGACCGCCGAGGCAGGACGCCGAAGGGCCGGCGAGTCGACGGAGGGGGAGAGGCTGGATGGAGCCGGTTCCCACGGGTGAGGCCGCCGACCGTCCGGTGCCCGCGATAGTGCTCGATCCGGTGGTGGAGAAGCTCATCGACGCCTCCGCCACTCCGCCGTCCCTGGACGACCTCGGCCCGGTGTCGGGCCGGCAGGCCCTGCGCGAGGCGCAGGGCGACCGTGTCGAGGACTTCGACGCCGATGTCGAGGCCGAGTTCCGCGTGGCCCCGGTGGGCCCCTCGGGTCTGGTGGGGTTCTGGGTCTTCCGGCCGGTCGGCGTGCGGACACCGTTGCCGACACTGCTCTATGTCCACGGCGGACGCTGGATGCTCGGCGACGCGCAGACCCACGTCCGGCTGGTCAGCGAGCTCGTCAAAGGCGCGGGCGTCGCCGCCGTCGTGCCCGAGTACAGCCGGACGCCGGAGGCCCGCTACCCAGTGGCGCTGGAAGAGTGCTACGCGTTGTTGTCCTGGATCGTCGGGCAGCACCAGGAACTGAGCCTGGACACCGACCGGCTGGCGGTGGGCGGCGACTGCGCCGGAGCCACGGTGGCGACCGCGGTCACCATGCTGGCGAAGGAGCGCGGCGGTCCGCGCATCGCCGCCCAGTTGCTGTATTACCCGCTCCTCGACGCCGGCTGCGACAGCGCGTCCCAGCATCGATTCGCCACCGGGTATCTGTTGACCCGCAAGGCGCTGCGCCGTTACTGGCGGGAGTACCTGCAAGGCTCCGGAGCCTGGGCCGAGCCCACCGCGTCTCCGCTGCGGGCCGCGCACAGTGACCTTGAAGGCCTGCCCGCGGCGTTGGTCGTCACCGCGGAGGCCGACGTCGCCCGGGACGAGGCCGAACAGTATGCGGCGCGGCTGCGGGAAGCAGGCGTCGAGGCCGGGGCGATGCGGTTCCTGGGGACGGTCCACGACTTCGTGTCCTTGAACGCTTTGCGCGACAGTCCTCCCAGCCGGGCCGCCCTCCGGCACGGTTGTGACTTCCTGCGCTCGAAGCTGACTCAGGGCTGATCGAGGGTCGGCTCAGCCCCGGCTCAGCACCGACGCAGAGGCGACGCAGAACCGGCCCAGCCGGAACAGTCGAAGACCAGTCGGCCGACTCATGCGTCCCGGGCGGCGCTCCCGGCAGGCTGATGCCATGCTGTCGACACCGCAGGCACCCCGCATCGGCGACGACCGCCTCGTTCCGCCCCCGGCCGGCCGAGGCGGGCTGATCACGACCAGGGCCGTGCCGGAACGCGAAAGCCTGGACTACTGGCACGACGCCGTCATGGCCACTCTCGTCGGCATGGACGTCGCCACCGGACAGGACACCATCGACGGCGAGATCCGGACGGACCGCATCGGCGATCTGCGGATCAGCACGGTGGCCACCGAACCCGGCGAAGTGCACCGGGCGCCCCGGTTCATCGCGCACGGGGACGGCGGCCACATCTTCGTCGCGGTGCAGAGCAAGGGCACCGCTCAGGTTTGCCAGGACGGCCGCAACACCGAGCTCAGGCCGGGCGATGTGGCCTTCTTCGAGACGACCCGGCCCTTCCGGACCCGGTTCCCGGAACCGTTCGTGCTGAAGATCTTCGCCGTGCCGCGCCATCTGCTCGGCAGAGGCGAAGGAGAGCTGCAACGACTCACCGCGCGGGCGTTGCGTCCCACCCACGGCGTCGCCGCGCTGCTCTCCCCGTTCCTGGACCGGCTGGCAGACACGTCGACGTCCTACGACACCGTCGCCGCGGCCCGGCTCGCCCAGAGCATGACCGGCTTGCTCGCCGCGGCGGCGGCGCACCAACTCGGCATGAAGACGGCTGATCTGCCGGGCGCCGACCGGGTTCTGCTGCTGCGTATCAAAACGTTCATTCGCTGGCACCTGTCGGATCCGGAGCTGACACCGCAGGTGATCGCTTCGGCCCACGGCATCTCTGTGCGCTATCTGCACAAGTTGTTCGCCGAGGAGGGGACCAGCGTGGGCCGGTGGATCCGTGAGCTGCGTCTGCGGGAATGCCGGACCGAGCTCGCCGCCGGCGGGGCGACCGCGAGCATCGGACAGATCGCGCGCCGATGGGGATTCTCCGGCAGCGCCCATTTCGGCAGGGCCTTCCGCAGCGTCCACGGAGTCTCACCTTCGGATTGGGCCCGCTCACAATGACGGCGAACGTGAAGTCGTCGCAGGCATCTGTGATGACGCAATGGGATGGCGGCGTCCGGATCGCCACCGAGGCATCGGGGCCGGGGACGATCGTGCACGGCGCCGAAGACGTCGCCGCCGGCTCCCGCACGCATATCCTTGCCCGGCTTCAGACGGAGGGCGAGGTACGGCTCAGTCAGGACGGCCGGTCGGCTCTGGTGCCCGTCGGGTCTCTGGTGCTCTATGACACCGCGCGGCCGTTCAAGCTCGCCTCCTCGGCACAGCAGAAAGCGCATGTTCTGGCCATGCCGCGCGCTGTCCTGCGGCTGGACGAGTCCACGCTCCGGAACGTCACCGCGACGGTGATCGCCGGAGACGGCGACGTTCCCCTGGCCGCGCTGACAGCGCTGGCGGTGCGGCTGGTCGAGGAGCTCGCCGCCACCGACCCGGCGCTGCGCGAGTATTCCGCCCGTGCGGCGGCGGACGCCATCGGCTGCGCGGTGACGCAATACGTCAGCTGCTGTATGGAGGCCAGACAGCCGCGCCAACTGCTCTGGGAACGCATCACCGCCGCCATTCAGGACCGCCTCGGTGATCCCGACCTGACCCCGCAGGCCATTGCCGACCACCATCACATCTCGGTGCGGTACCTGCAGGTGCTGTTCCAGCAACAGGGCACGACCGTCAACGCCTGGGTGCGCAGCCGCAGGCTGGAGGCGGCGGGCCGGGACCTGGCCCGGCCGGACGCGCAGCGCCGGTCGGTGGCCGCGGTCGCCGCGAAATGGGGTTTCACCAACACCTCCCACTTCAGCCGTGCCTTTCGTGAAGCCTTCGGCACCTCGCCGATGAAGTGGCGCACCGCGAACAGCCCCCAGGCGGTGCGCTGATTGCTCTGAGACCGTGCGGCCGGAGAAAAATCCGGCCGACCGCCGCTGCCTACCGTGAACCCCGATAGGAATCCGAACCCACATGGAGCCGACAATGACTGAAAACGTTTCCACCGCACCGGTGCTGGAGCCCGAGGCCCAGGCCTTCGTCGAGGCCACGGCGAACCCGCCGTACCTGTTCGACCTCGGCCCCGAGGAAGGCCGCAAGGTCGTCGACGAGGTCCAGTCCGGCGAGATCGCCCTGCCCGAGATCGACGAGGAATGGATCACGGTGCCCGGCGGCCCGACCGGCTCGGTCCGGGCCCGGATCGTCAAGCCGGCGGGCAGCACCGGCACGCTGCCGGTGATCCTCTACATCCACGGCGCCGGCTGGGTGTTCGGCGACGCCCACACCCACGACCGGCTGGTCCGCGAGCTCGCTGTCGGGGCCGGCGCGGCCGTCGTCTTCCCCGAGTACTCCCTTTCGCCGGAGGTGCGCTACCCGGTGGCTATCGAGCAGAACTACACCGTGGCGCGCTGGATCGTCACCGATGGCGCGGGCAAGGGCCTGGACGCCGCTCGCCTCGCGGTGGCCGGGGACAGCGTCGGCGGCAACATGAGCGCCGCGCTGACCCTGATGGCCAAGGAGCGCGGCGACGTGCCGCTGACGGCGCAGGTGCTGTTCTACCCGGTCACCGACGCGAGTTTCGACACCGGCTCCTACCACCAGTTCGCCACCGGCTACTTCCTGCGCCGCGACGGCATGCAGTGGTTCTGGGACCAGTACACGACCGACCCGGCCCAGCGCGCCGAGATCACCGCCTCCCCGCTGCGCGCCACCACCGAGCAGCTGACCGGGCTGCCGCCGGCGCTGGTCATCACCGGCGAGGCGGACGTGCTGCGCGACGAGGGCGAGGCGTACGCGAACAAGCTGCGCGCCGCCGGCGTGCCGGTGACGGCGGTCCGGTTCCAGGGCATCATCCACGACTTCGTGATGCTCAACACCCTGCGTTCCACTCAGGCCGCGCAGGGCGCCGTCACCCTGGCCGTCCAAACCCTGCGGACGGCGCTGCACCAGGCGGCCTGACCGGAGCCGTATCCGGTCGGGACGTCCGCGGGATCGCCGTCGTGACCCCGCCGTCCACGGCGGCGATCCCGGGCCCCGGCAGCCGGGCCCCGCGCAGTCCAGATCACCGAAACGACCACGAGCTTGAGGGGAGCATCATGTCCAGCCAACCTCGCCCGCACCGACGCAGCACGCAGATTCAGCCGCTGCACGCGCTCGACAAACAGCACCGCCGGGCGATCCTCACCGAAGTCCGCGACGACGGCATTCGGGACGCTCTCGGCTCCCAGGTCATCCGCATCAGCCGGACCCACGGGTGCCTCACCGAGCATCTGGTCGCCGCGCCCTCGGGCCGGCACTGATCGGCGGGCACGACGCACATGAAGCCGTTGAAAGCCAGGCCACTGATCGACGAGTGGGAATGGCAGGGACGAGCGGCCTGCCGCGGTATGGACTCCTCGGTGTTCTTCTCCCCGGTCCACGAACGGGGAGAGCCCCGGCGCCGCCGCGAGCAGCGCGCGCAAGCCGTCTGCCGAGGATGCCCGGTCCAGGGCCCGTGTGCGACGTTCGCCGCGCGCACCGCCCAGGCCTTCGGCGTCTGGGGCGGGCTCACCGAGGCCGACCGCGGCCACACCCGGCGACCGGCCTGAAGCCACGATGACATCAAAGAACGCTGATTCCGCCTGGGCCCCGTTGCGCCAGCCGGTGTTCCGTGCCCTGTGGCTCGCCCAGTTCGCCTCGAACGTCGGCAGCTGGATGCAGACGGTCGGAGCACAGTGGCTGCTGATCGCGCACGGCGCGGCGCTGCTCTCCCTTGTCCAGGTCGCCGCGGGCTTGCCGGTCCTGGTCCTCGCGCTCCCGGCCGGGGTGCTGGCCGACCTCGTCGACCGCAGGCGGCTGCTCCTGGCGGTCCAAGGCGGTATGGCGCTGCTGGCGGTGGTCCTCACGGTGCTGGCCTTCGCGGGGCACCTGGGCCCGTGGACCCTGCTGGGCCTGACATTCCTGCTCGGCTGCGGCACGGCGCTGAACGGCCCCGCGTGGCAGGCGTTGCAGCCGACGCTCGTACCTCGCGACCAACTCCGTCCGGCCTCCGCGCTCGGCGCCGTGAACCAGAACGTCGCCAGGGCGATCGGGCCGGCGCTGGGAGGACTGCTGGTCGCCGCCGCCGGAGTCGGCTGGACCTTCGCGCTCAACGCGGTTTCCTTCGGCGGGATCCTGGTGGTCCTGGCCCGGTGGCGTCCGGCCGACAGCGGCACGCCGCGATCGGTGGCCGACCGGGAACAGACGCTGGCGGCGCTGCGTGCCGGAACCCGTTACGTGCGACACAGCCCACGAGTCCGCAGGATTCTGCTCCGCAGCGCCTTGTTCATCCCGGGCGCCGCCGCGTTGTGGACCCTGCTCCCACTGACCGCGCACCAAACGCTGGGCATGGGATCGGCGGGCTACGGACTGCTGCTGGGCGCGGTCGGCATCGGAGCCGTCGCCGGGGCTTGGATGCTCCCCAAGATGGCGGCACACCTCACCGGCAACCGGACACTCGCCTTATCCGCCCTGATGTTCGCCGCCGCGCTGATAGCCGTGGACTACGTGGCCGTCACCGCAGTGGCCTGGCTGGCGTTGCTGACGGCCGGCATCGCCTGGATCTGGACCCTGTCGACCCTCAACGCCGCCCTCCAACTCGGACTCCCGGAATGGGTCCGCGCCCGGGCGGTCGCGTTCTATCTCCTCGTCTTCCAGGGCGGGATGGCCATCGGAGCGCTCATCTGGGGCCAGATCGCCCAGTGGGCCGGGTTGTCCACGGCCCTCGCCGCAGCGGCCGCCCTGCTGCTGGCCGGGGTGCCGGCGTCCCGATGGCTGCCCCTCCGCGACCACGCCGTCGATCCGACAGCCAGCGACACCTGGCCCGAACCGCGTCTGCTGGCCGAGCCGGCGCCCCAGGACGGCCCGGTGCTCGTGATCGTCGACTACCTGGTCCCGGAACCGAACGTCGCAGAATTCGCGCGGGCGATGGCCCACGTCGAGAGGTCGCGACGCCGGACTGGAGCCACGTCATGGAACCTGTACCGCGACGCGGCCCAAGCCGACCGGTTCCTGGAGGCCTTCACGGTCAGATCCTGGGCTGAGCACGTGGCTCAACACCACGAGCGCTACACCGGGATAGACCGCGAATTCGAGACCCGGGCCAAGCTACTGACCGTGAAGGAACCGACCGTGACGCATGCGTTCATGCAGCGCTTGTAGCCGTCGCAACCAGCGCCAGCCACCCGGGGGCTCTAGCCGAAGCGGTGGTTTACGTCCCCAGCCCCGCCAACCGTTCGGCAGCCGCCGGGCCCCACTCTTGATGACCGGAGTCGACAGCCTGCTGATAAGCCGCTCGCGCTCCGGGGATGGCGCCGTGGTCGGCCAGCACGTTACCGAGATGGTAGGCGGCTTTCGGGGCCACGCCCGTGCCGGAGTCGATGGCGCTCTGGAACGCGGCGCGGGCGCCGGACACGTCGTGCTGCGTGGCCAGCATCTCGCCGAGCTCGAAGGCGGCGTGCGGGGCCGTCTCGTCGTCGCCGGTGTCGATCGCCTGCTGGTAGGCGACGCGGGCGGCGGCGAAATCGCCCTCCTGCTTCAACATATACGCGAGTTCGAAGGCTGCTTTCGGGGCGACCGCGTGTCCTGAGGCAGCCGCCCGCCGGAAGGCGGCGATGGCTCCGGCACGGTCGCCCTGCTTGGGCAACAGCCAGCCGAGCTGGTTCGCCGCCTTGGGCGCCAGGTCGGAGTGACCGGACTCCTCAGCCTGCCGATACGCCGCCACCGCGCCGACCGCGTCCCCCGCCTTGTTCAGCATCGCTGCCAGCTCGTAGGCGGCCGCCGCGAAGATCTTCGAGCGGCCGAAGTCGAGCGCCTGCTGATACGCCTCGCGCGCCCGGGCGAGGTCGCCCTGCTTGTCGTAGAGGTAGCCGAGCTCATAGGCGGCCTGCGGGGCGAACTCACTGTCGCCGGTGGCCAGACACCGCTGGTAGGCGGTCCGAGCGGCGGCCTCATCGCCCTGCTTCACCAGCAGCAGGCCGAGGTTGTATCCGGCCTTCGCGGCGTATTCGTCGCTCGCCCCGTCCACGGCCCGCTGATAGGCGGCTCGCGCCCCGGCCAGGTCGCCCTGCTCGTTCAGAAGCACGCCGAGGTTATAGCTCGCAAACGGAACGGACTCGGGCTCGCCGGTGTCGATGGCCCACTGGTAGGCGACCCGGGCACCGGCCGCATCACCCTGGTCAGCGAGCAGAACCCCCAGACTCGCCACACACAGCGGCGCATACCGGGGATGGTTGCTGCGGCCGCCCCAGTCCCAGGCAGTCCGCGCACCCTGCTGATCCCCAGCCCTGACGAGCATGGTGCCGACATTGAAAGCGGCACGAGGCGCCATCTCGGGATGCCCGGAACCGATAGCGCGCTCAAAGGCGGCTTTCGCCCCCGCCACATCTCCCATGTCCCGCAGGATCCCGCCGAGGTTGACGGCCGCCATCGGGGCCATCTCCCAGTGACCGGAATCCGCAGCCCACTGGAACGCAGCCCGCGCACCGGCCTTGTCACCCGCCCCGGACAACACGATGCCCAGGTTGTACGCGGCCTTCGGTGAAACATCGGGATGCCGGGCGCTCATCACTTGCTCGAAGGCGGCTCGTGCGGCCGGTACATCCCCCCGCTCAGCCGACGCGTTCGCCCCCTCGAAGATCGCGCCCAGGTCCCCGACCGCCGACGGTATCCACACTTGCCCGCTCATCGTCGCCCCCCTTGTCCCGTATTTCAGCGGACGACTATACCCACCGGGACTGTCTGAACCGTTGCGCTCTCGTGCCTGCGTACCGATGGCGGTAGCCGCCCGGTGTGGCCCCACCCGGTCACGGCGCCATGTCCGTTCGCTTCGCAATTGTCGCATGCGGCCCTCAAGGCCTTGTTCTTGTGCTCAGAGCCAGCGTCCCGTATCGCAGACCCCGAATGCAGGATGTCGGCGATCTCTATATCGGAGTGGCCGAACGTCCCGCGCAGTTCGGCGCTACAGGAACTCGCTCCGGTAGGTCTCGGCCAGCTCCGCTGCGAGGCGCCGGCGTTGAGCGAGTTCGTCCTGTGACAGCAGGGGCGGCGGTGCGTCCCTGCCCGCGACGACATCACCGATGCGCATGAAGTACTCGTCCTGGCCGGCCGGGGTGCACATGCACAGCATGCGGGCCGGCGCGCCGGAGACGTTGCGGAAGTTGTGCGGTGCGTTGGCCGGGACGTTGATCGTCGAGCCGGCGCGGACAGTGTGCTTCTCGCCGCGGAAGGTGAACTCGATCTCGCCCTCGAGGATGGTGAACATCTCCTCGAAGTCGTGCCGGTGGGGCGGTGGCCCGCCGCCGTCCGGGACGCGCATGTCGATCAGGCAGTATCGGCCGTCGGTCTGCTCGCCGGTGATCAGCATGGCGTAGGTGTCGCCCACCAGCGAGATGTACTTCGTGTCCGGGTCGTCGGGGTTCGCCACGGTCAACGAACGGGACGGATCGTCATCGGGGATCATCGTGGTCGTCTCCTTGAACAGTCGGTCGGCGGCGGTCGGGAAGGCTCAGCACGGGCTCAGCACTGTCAGCCACAGTCAGGCAGCGGCCACGAGGACGACGACCTTGCCGCCGGGCAGGGTGCCGGCCGCGGCGTCGGCGTGCAGCGCCGGCAGGTCGGCCAGCGGCACCCGCCGAGCGACCTCGACTCGCAACTCGCCGCGGTCAGCGAGCTCCACCAGGTGCGAGAGCTGCTGCGCGTCGCTGCGGACGAACAGGTCGATGCCGCGGACGCCGCGCTGCTCGTCACTGGGCGCGGGCATCCACACGGTGGTGTTCACCAGGACGCCGCCGGGGCGGATCAGGTCGAGCAGCGCGGCCAGCTGCGCCGGCTCGATCGGCGCGAGGTTGAGCACCACGTCGACCGGGCCCGTCGCCGCGGACAGCGCGGTGGTGGTGTGGTCGACGACCTCGTCCGCGCCGCCGGCCCGGACCCGCTCGCTGCTGCGCGGGCCGGCCGTGGCCACCACATACGCACCCGCGTTCTTGGCCAGCTGCACGGCGTAACCGCCGACCGCCCCGCCCGCGCCGTTGATCAGCACGCGCTGGCCCGCCTCGAGCTTCGCGTGGTCGAACAACGCCTGCCACGCGGTGAGCCCGACGACCGGCAGCGCCGCGGCGTCGGCCAGGTCGATGCCGGCGGGCGCCGGAGCGAGAATCTCGGCCGGGGCCACGACGTATTCCGCGGACGCGCCGGCTTCCGTCATCGGCAGGAAGCCGACAACCTTGTCTCCGATCTCGAAGTCCGCGACGCCCTCGACCCCCTCACCGAGCGCGGCGATGGTGCCGGACACGTCGATGCCCGGGGTGTGCGGAAGCGTCACGGGGATCGGGCCCTGCATGAAACCCGCGCGGATGTTCCCGTCGACCCCGTTGAACGACGTCGCGGCGACCCGGATCAGCACTTGCCCGGTGCCCGGGACCGGCTGCTCGACGTCCTCGTACCGCAGGACGCTCGGCTCGCCGTACTCGTGGAAACGCACTGCCTTCATCACGAACCCTCGTCTCTTCCCTTCGAAGTGCTTCGTTTTCGAAGCACTTCGACACCATAGCACGCTTTGAATTCGAAGCAAATAACGTGCGGCCTGCATCGCCGGCGGGGGAAACTGCCCGCGTTCAGCTGGTGCGGTTGCGTGCGGCGCGAGGCTTGGCGGACCGCGGCGGCGCGGCGCGCATGTGGTCGCGGACGCGACCGAGGATGGCGCCGAGGGCGGTGAGGTCCTCGCCCGGCATCGACTCGAACAGGAGCTGGTGGACGCGGTCGACGTGCCCGGGAAGCACATGGGCGATCAGCTCCCGGCCCGCGTCCGTGACAGTCACGATGACACTGCGCTCGTCATCCGGCGACGGCGAACGGCTGATCAGACCGCGCTTGTCCAACAGCCCCGCCTGATACGTGAGCCCGCTACGGCTGTAGACGACACCGTCGGCCAGATCGGTCATCCGCAGCCGGCCCTCCGGCGCGTCCACCAGCCGCGCCAAGATCTGGAACTGCACGTAGCTGAGATCACCCTCGGCACGCAGGTGCTCGTCCACCGCGTATTGAAGAAGGCTGCTGACCTCCATCAGCGCGAAGTACGCACCGAGCTGCTCCGAGTTCAGGCCAGGCTTCGGGTCACTCACACAGCGATCCTACGTGCTTTGAATTTGAAGTGCGCACGAGCACAAGCTTGCCGCGGGCGTGGCCGGTCAGGCTGATCTCAAGCGCGGTGCGCCACTGGTCGAGACCGAAGGTTCCGGAGACTGGCACGGCGAACCTGCCGTCGGCAGCCAGCTGCGCGAACTCGGCGAACGAGCCGTAACGCTCGGCATCGGTGAACGTGCCGGGATCCTCATGGAAGGTGTCGCGCACTCCGAGCCCTGGTGCGGCGGCCAGATCGGAGCAGGTCAGGACGTGTTCGGCGGCACCGCCGACGATCTGGACCAAGTCGGGCAGGGCGCCACTCGGGGGTGCGGTGTCGAAGACGACATCGACCGGGCCGTCGGCGAGGGCTTTGACCCGCTCGACGAGGCCGTCGCCATACGGCGTCACGGTCGCGCCGAGGTCGCGCAACCGCTGGGCATAAGTGTCGCCGGCGGTCGCGATGACCCGCAGGCCGCGGACGAGTGCGATCTGCACGGCGGCGTAGCCGACGGTGGTTCCCGCGCCGTTGATCAGGATCGTGCGATCCGGGGACAGGCCGAGCCGCGCGAGGTGCCAGGAGGCGGTGCTCAGGGCCATCGGCAGCGCGGCGGCTTGAACGAGGTCCAGCCCTTCGGGGACGGTGAACCAACGGTCCATGATGGCGTAGTCCGCGGCTCCGGCACTGAACTGGCCGGCGAAATCGGCGGTGCCGAACACCAGATCGCCGACCGCGACGTCCGTGACGCCCTCACCGACGGCCTCGACGGCGCCTGAGACATCGCAGCCGACGCCCCGGGGCAACTGTCCGGGGAACAGGCCCCGGCACAGCGCCCAGTCGGCAGGTGCGAGCCCACAGGCGTGCACGGCGATCCGGATTCGCCCGGGGCCCGGCGCCGGCACGGGCACGGTCTCCAGGCGCAGGACGTCGGCGGGCTCGCCGTACTCGTGGAAGCGCACCGCGCGCATAGTGGCGGCCGTCGTGTGGTCAGTCATGGTTGCTCTCCAACACTGAGCTCAGGTCTGCGAAGGCACGTGTTCGGCCCTCGGAACGGCAGGCAAACGGAACGCGTTCCGCTTACGGTCCGGCGCCTATACTAGCCCGATGACCCAGCAAAACGGAACGCGCTCCGATTAGTGATGGCCCCCGACTCGCCCCCGGAAGCCGCACCGCACCTCCGCGCCGACGCGGCACGCAACCGCGCAAGCCTGCTCGCCGCGGCCACCCAAGCGTTCGCCACCTCGGACACCGAACCGTCCATGCGCGAGATCGCCCGCCAGGCCGGCGTCGGCGTCGGCACGCTCTACCGCCACTTCCCGACCCGCGAATCCCTGGTCGACGCCGTCTACCAGGACCAGGTCGTCCGCCTGACCACCGGCGCGCACACCTTGCTCGCCGCCCACCCGCCCGCCGAAGCCCTCCGCCTGTGGATGGACCTGTTCGCCGACTGGCTGACCACCAAGCACGGCATGACCGACACCCTCCTCGCCATGATCGACACCGGCGAGATCTCCCTCGCCCACAGCCGCCGCGAGCTCCTGTCGGCCATCACCACGATCCTCGACGCCGGAGCCACCGCCGGCGACATCCGCACCGACATCACCGCCGAAGACGTCGCCGCCGCTCTCCTCGGCCTCCTCGCCGTCTCCGGCAAAGCCGAGCACAACACCCAAGCCCAACGGCTCCTCGACCTCTTGATGGACGGGCTCAGGGCTCACCCCGCACGTTGATACGCAGGCCGGAGACCCCGGCCTCGTAAAGCGGAGCGCCGTGACAACTGCCGCTACGCGTCGCGGCTCTTGGGCCGCGCAGTGCTCCCACGGGGAATGAGATGCGCCGGCTCATCCTCCGTCGACTCCGCAGGACGCCCGTTGACGATGTCCATCAACATGCGCGCCGCGTGAGCGCCGTACGCGGGGATGTCCCGGGACATGGCGGTCAGGGCGGGCCGCACGAGCTGGCTCAGCACCGAGTCGTCCCAGGCGATGATCGACAGGTCTTCCGGGATCGAGAAACCCATCTCGCCCGCGACGGCCAGGCCGGCGATGGCCATCACGTCGTTGTCGTAGAGGATCGCGGTCGGCCGGTCGCGGGTCATGAGCAGCCGGCGCGTCGCGCGCGCGCTTTCCTCGCCCGAGTAGTCGGTCGGGATCGTCACGGCCGGTTCCAGGTCCAGGCGCCGGCACACGCCCTCGAACGCCTCGGTGCGCACCACCGTGTGCAGCAGTTCGGGCATGCCGCTGACGCGGGCGATGCGCCGGTGGCCGAGCGTCGCCAGGTACTCGACGGCCTCCTCTATGGCCGCGGCGTCACTGGACCAGACGCTCGGCAGCGCGCCGGAACCCGCGCCGGCGCCGATCACGACGGCGGCCAGGTCGAGTTCCTCCAGCACCGGGATCCGGGGGTCCTCCACGCGGAGGTCGCACACCAGGACGCCGTCCACGCGGCGCTCGCTCCACCATCTCTTGTAGACGGCGATCTCAGCGTCCTGATCGGCGACCACCTGGAGGGTGAGCGCGTAGGAGTGGGAGGTGAGTTCGGCCTCCACGCCGCTGATCAGCTCCATGAAGAACGGCTCGGCGCCGAGCGTGCGGGCCGGCCGTCGCAATGCCATGCCGATGGTGTGCGTCGGGGCTCCGGACAGGGCGCGGGCAGCGGAGTTCGGATTCCAGCCGATCTCCTCGGCGATCGCCAGGATGCGCTGCCGCGTGGCGTCGGAGACACCGCTCTGCCCGTTCAGCGCGTAGGAGACCGCCACCTTCGACACTCCTGCGCGCCGTGCGATGTCCGCCATCGTGGGTCGCTTCACCGCCGGTCCTCCCCACTCACTCACTGGTGCCGCGGTTGACCTCATCCGGTTAAGCGGGAGCCCGACCGACGCGGACCACGGCAGGCATGGGGACACCATACCCGGTCCCCGTCTGAGCCGGGCAAGGTCTGAGCCCGACCCTATCGCAGGTGGCGGGGCCCGGTCGGGACGTCGGACGCCGCTGGTTGACACTGCTCGGGGGCCTGCCTAGGGTCGACCCAACTTATCCGGTTCAGTGATATGAGGAGCGCGCCGTGTCTCAGGCTGCTTCCCCTGGTACGACTGCCTTCCGGCGTTCCACGGCCGACAGCCGGGCCGACGCCGGAGCCGACCGCACCGCCGACCAGCCGGTACTGGCCGTCGACATCGGCGGGACCAAGATCGCAGCGGCGCTCGTCGCGGACGACGGCCGGATCCTGCGCCGATCGTCCGTTCCCACTCCCGGCGGCCGAGACGCGGACCTAGTCGCCGACGCCGTGCTAGGCGCGCTCGCCGACCTGGACGCCACCGACCGCATCACCCATCGCGTCGCCGCCGTGGGCATCGGCTCGGCAGGCCCCCTCGACGTGACCGCGGGCACCGTCAGCCCGGTGAACATCCCCGCCTGGCGCGCCTACCCGATCGTCGAACTGCTCCGCACGGCAGTACCCGGCGTCCCGGTCGCGCTCGCCGGCGACGGCCAGTGCATGGCGCTAGGGGAGTACTGGCAAGGCGGCGCCGAAGTCCGCGCACTGCTCGGCATGGTGGTCTCCACCGGCGTCGGCGGCGGCGTCGTCCTGGACGGACGCGTCCAGACCGGCCCGACCGGCAGCGCCGGCCACATCGGCCACCTCACCGTCGACCCCGACGGCCCGCGCTGCCCGTGCGGCGGCCGCGGCTGCGTCGAGGTTTACGCGAGCGGCCCGTCCATGGTCCGCTGGGCCCGCGAGCAGGGATGGACGCCCGGTTCCAGCGCGGGCGTCGCCGGCGCGGACGGCGCCGGACTGGCCGCCCACGCCCGTGCCGGCAACCCCGTCGCGCGCGCCGCCTTCGACCGAGGTGCCCGAGCCGTCGCCGCGGCCATCGTCTGCGCGGCGGCGCTCGTCGAACTCGACGAGGTGGTGCTCGGCGGCGGCGTCGTCAACGGCGCCGCCGACCTGCTGCTGGAGCCGATCCGGACCGGGCTGGCCGCGATCGCCGGTCTGGAGTTCATCCGGCGGGTCCGCATCCGGGCCAGCACGCTGGGCGCCGAAGCCGGTCTGCTCGGGGCGGCCGCACTCGGGCTGGCGGCCACGACGCCGAGCCCAGCACGAAGCCGTGAATGAATCGGATAAGCGGCCCTGCTGTAGGGGTGTGATTCCAGGCCGTCGACGAATTCTGGTGCAGCGCGGCCACATGCCGAGGCCGTCGAACGACCCACTTCCGTGAACAAGTTCAGCGTTTTACTGCTCCTGTTCAGTGCTCCCGCTCGATGAGCACCAGCCCTCGCCGGCCGTTTCGCTTGATCGGCCTCCTGGTGGCGCCGGGACGAGTGCCAGCGTTCGAGGGCTCAACGCGGCGATCGTGCTGATTGCCGGGGCGTAACGAAACCGTATCGGCGCCTCGGGGAGCCATTGACCGACTCCGAGCCGGACCCTAATCTACCGAGAGCCATCAACTTAACCGGATAATTGAGCGCGGAGTCGGTGGCACGTTTCGTTTCCCTGTGAGGTCCATCCCCGAGGCGGGAGAGAACGACGATGAACACCAAACGATGGGCGGGCACGCTGGCGGCCGGGCTGGTCCTGGCCACGGCCGGCTGTTCGGGCGGCCACTCCGCCGCGGGCGCCGCGGGCGCCCCGGCTCCGGCGGACCCGGCGAAGGTCAGCGGTGACATCACCGTCCTGACCAACCGTACGGATCTGGTGAACGACGGCACCATGGCCAAGTACGCCGCCGAGTTCGCCAAGACCTACCCGGACGTGCACGTGAAGTTCGAGGGCATCACGGACTACGAGGGCGAGGTGAAGATCCGGATGAGCTCCTCGGACTACGGCGACGTCCTGCTCATCCCCACCGCGCTGGGCCAGGGCGACTACCCGAAGTTCTTCGCCGATCTGGGCGCCGCCTCCACGCTGGACGCCAAGTACCGGTTCGTGTCCAAGGGCACCGTGAACGGCGAGGTCTACGGGCTGGCCCAGAACGGCAACGCGACCGGCTTCGTCTACAACAAGAAGGTCTGGGCACAGGCCGGAATCACCGCCTGGCCCAAGACCCCGGAGGAGTTCCTGCGGGACTTGCAGGCCATCAAGACGAAGACGCAGGCCACGCCGTACTACACGAACTATCACGACGGCTGGCCGATCACGAAGTGGCAGGACGCGCTCGGCTCGGTCAGCTGCGACCAGGCCGCTCAGGACGACCTGGCGGCCAACCCGTCCCCGTGGGCTGCCGGCGGCGAACTGAACACGATCGACACGCTGCTGTACGACACGGTGAAGCAGGGCCTGACCGAGGCCGACCCCACCACCACCAACTGGGAGAACTCCAAGACCCTGCTGGGCACCGGCAAGGTCGGCACCATGTGGCTCGGCTCCTGGGCGGTGTCGCAGATGCAGGCGGCCGCCACCAAGGCCGGCGGCCAGGCGTCCGACATCGGCTTCATGCCGTTCCCGGTGCAGGCCGGCGGCAAGTTCTGCTCGATCGACGGCCCCGACTACCTCCAGGCCGTCAGCAGCCACTCGGCGCACAAGGAAGCGGCGCGGGCCTGGCTGGACTGGTTCACCGACAAGTCCACCTACGCCCAGGACCAGGGTGACGTGCCCACCCTGAAGGCGGCTCCGCTGCCGGACTCGCTCAAGCCCTACGCCGACAACGGCGTGCAGCTGCTGGAGCTGTCGCAGACGAAGACCGCGACGGTCAACGCCATCGACAACGCCGCCGAGATCGGCCTGAACAAGCCCGACTACCGCCAGCACATCGTCGACCTGGCCCGCGGGGCGGCCTCGGGCTCGCTGGAATCAGACTTCGCCGACCTGAACAAGAAGTGGAGCGAAGCGGTGAAGACCGCAGGCTCCTGACCGGTCTCCCTCCAGCGCACACGGCGGTCGGTGCCGGCCGGCACCGACCGCCGTGGCGAACCATCGCGCAGCACAGCACCCAGCAGAACCGACGGGACAAGAGGACGATCATGATCGATGAGCGCAGCGCCGCCTGGGCCGCGGATCGCCGGCCGCGGTACGGCCCGGCCCGCCTGACGGACCCCACCGGAAACCGCCGTCGCCGATGGACCGCCCTGCTGATGCCGCGGTTGACGCCGTGGCTGTTCCTGGCCGTTCCGCTGGCCTTCCTGATCACCTTCACCTTCGTCCCCGTGGTGAACCTGATCTACTACAGCTTCACCAACTGGGACGGCTTCAGCCCGGACAAGCAGTGGATCGGGACGAAGAACTACACGGAGCTGTTTGAGCGTCCTGAGTTGTTCCACGTCTTCTACGTCAGCCTCTACTACATGGCCGCCTCGCTGGTACAGATGGCGCTGGCGCTCTACTTCGCGACGATCCTCAGCTTCAACACGAGGTTCCGCAACCTGTTCAAGGGGATTCTGTTCTTCCCCTACCTCATCAACGGCGTCGCGATCGGCTTCGTCTTCCTCTACTTCTTCCAGCCTGACGGAGTCCTGGACCACGTCGTACGGGCCTTCGGCTCGCACAGCAGACACCTGTGGCTCGGCGACCCGAACCTGGCGAACTGGTCGCTCGCGTCAGTGTCGGTGTGGCGCTACATGGGCCTGAACTTCGTCCTCTTCCTCGGCGCGATCCAGTCCATCCCCGGCGAGTTGTACGAGGCCGCCGAACTGGACGGCGCGAACCGCTGGCACCAGTTCCGACACCTGATCGCGCCCGGCATCCGCCCGATCCTCGGCCTGAGCCTGATCCTGGCCATCTCCGGTTCGCTGGCGGTCTTCGAGATCCCGTTCATCATGACCGGCGGCGCGGGAGACACGAAGACCTTCGTGATCCAGACCATCAAACTCGCCTTCAACTTCAACAAGGTCGGACTCGCCTCGGCCTCAGCCGTGGTCCTGCTGGTGCTGATTCTGATCATCACCTGGATACAGCGTGCCCTCCTCCCGAGCGACAAGGTCGACCTGGTATGAGCCTTTCCACACAGCGTGACCGGCCCGCCGCCGCCCGGCGTGACACCAGCGTCGGCGCGCACGGCCCACGCCGTCGCAGCCGCCTCGGCCTGGCGTTGAGCACCGGCAAGTACGCCTCGCTGATCGCCGCCAGCGTGGTGATGCTGCTGCCGCTCGCCGCGATCCTTCTCACGGCCTTCAAGAACGATAAGGAAGTCGCGGCCGGCAATCCGTTGTCCCTGCCGCACAACCCGTTCAACCTCCGGAACTTCGAAACCGCCTTCTCCGACGGGCACATGCTCCAGGCGTTGTTCAACACCGCCTTCATCCTGGTGTTCTCCGTGGCCGGAACGGTCCTGATCGGCTCGATGGCCGCCTACGCCATCGACCGCTTCCAGTTCCGGCTGAAGAAGCTGGTGGTGGCGATGTTCCTGGTCGCCACCCTGGTTCCCAGCGTCACCACTCAGGTCGCGACCTTCCAGGTGGTCAACAATCTGGGACTGTTCGACACCCGGTGGGCGCCGGTCGCGCTGTTCATGGGGACCGACATCATCGCGATCTACATCTTCCTGCAGTTCATCCGCGGCATCCCGACCTCGCTGGACGAGGCGGCCCGGCTCGACGGCGCCTCTTCGCTGCGGATCTACTGGACGGTGATCCTGCCGCTGCTGCGGCCCGCGATCGCGACCGTCGTGATCGTCAAGGGTGTCGCCGTCTACAACGACTTCTACACGCCGTTCCTCTACATGCCATCGGAGAACCTGGGCACGATCTCCACGTCGCTGTTCCGGTTCAAGGGCCCGTTCGGTGCGCACTGGGAGGACATCTCGGCCGGTGCGGTCCTGGTCATCGTGCCCACATTGCTGATCTTCCTCTTCCTCCAGCGCTTCATCTACAACGGCTTCACCTCCGGCGCCACGAAATGACGCCCGTGGGTCGGCCGCCGTCCAAAGACCAACGGAAGGTTCGAGCTCTGATGCACGTCACCACGCCCGCCGGGTGGACCGTTCGCGCCGTCGGCGGTGACGCGCCACCGCACATCGCCGCGCGTCCCGTGCCGGCGACCGTGCCCGGCTGCGTCCACCTCGATCTGCTTGCCGCCGAGCTGATCCCGGACCCGTACCTCGACGCGAACGAGGCCCTGCTGTACTGGATCGGGCGCACCGACTGGCGCTACGAGGCGGAGTTCCACCTCGACGGCGTGCCCACCGGCGAACTCGACCTGGTGGCGCACGGCCTGGACACCGTCGCCGAGATCGAGGTCAACGGCCGGGTGGTCGCGACCACCCGCAACATGCACCGCTCGTACCGGATACCGGTGGCCGGCGTCGTGCGGCCGGGCCGGAACACCGTGGCCGTCACCTTCGCCGCGCCGGTGCCGGCCGCCGAGCGGTTCAGCGCCGAACTCGGCGAGCTGCCGCAGGTCAACACCCATCCGTTCAACGCGATCCGGAAGATGGCGTGCAACTACGGCTGGGACTGGGGACCGGACGTGGCGACCTCGGGGATCTGGCGGCCCTTGGAGCTCCAGGCCTGGCACGGAGCACGGATCGCCGCGGTCCGGCCGCTGGTCGACGTCGACGGAGACCAGGGGGTGCTGACGGTACATGTCGACGTGCAGCGCGCTGCGGGCTCGGACTCGGAGCTGATCGCCGTGGCCGAGCTCGCGGGGATCTCGCTTCCGATAACGATTCCGGCGGGGGAGACGTCGGCCGTGGTGCGGCTGCGGGTGCCGGACGTGCGCCTGTGGTGGCCGGTCGGCTATGGAGAGCAGCCGCTCTATGACCTGACGGTGACGCTGTCCGATGATGCGCAGCGGCTCGACGGCTGGACCGGCCGGGTGGGGTTCCGCACCGTCGCGCTGGACGTCGAGCCCGACGCCGACGGCACGCCGTTCACGCTGTCGGTCAACGGCCGACCGGTCTTCGCGCGGGGTGTGAACTGGATCCCGGATGACGCGTTCCCCTCCCGGATCACGCGCGACCGCCTGGCCGAGCGGCTGACCCAGGCCCGGGACGCCAACGTCAATCTGATCCGGGTCTGGGGCGGCGGCATCTATGAGAGCGAGGACTTCTACGACCTCTGCGATGAACTGGGGCTGCTGGTCTGGCAGGACTTCCTGTTCGCCTGCGGCGGGTACGCCGAGGAGGAACCGTTGCGCAGCGAGGTGATCGCCGAAGCGCGCGAGGCCGTCACGCGGCTGACGCCGCATCCGAGCCTGATTCTGTGGAACGGCTGCAACGAGAACATCTGGGGCTACGAGGACTGGGACTGGAAACCGCTGATCGGCGACCGGACCTGGGGCCGGGGCTACTACACCGAGATCTTGCCGGCCGTCGTCGCCGAGTTGGACCCGACGCGGCCCTACAGCCCGGGCAGCCCCTACTCCTTCACTCCGGGCGTGCACCCGAACGACCAGGCCCACGGCACCATGCACATCTGGGAGGTGTGGAACCGCGAGGACTACACCACCTACCGGGACTACCGTCCGCGCTTCGTCGCAGAGTTCGGATTCCAGGGCCCGCCGACCTGGGCGACGCTGACCCGGGCGATCCACGACGAACCGCGCCGCCCCGATTCCCCGGCGATGCTGGTGCACCAGAAGGCCGAAGACGGCAACGGCAAACTGGACCGGGGCCTGGCCCCGCACCTGCCGCGCCCGAAGTCGTTCGAGGACTGGCACTGGTCCACCTCGCTCAACCAGGCTCGTGCGGTGTCCCACGGTGTCGAGCACTTCCGGTCCCTCGGACCCCTGTGCACCGGCACAGTGCTTTGGCAGCTCAACGACATGTGGCCGGTGACGTCCTGGGCCGCCGTCGACGGCGACGGACGTCGCAAACCCCTGTGGTACGCCATGCGCCGAAGCTTCGCCGACCGTCTGCTGACCTTCCAACCGCGTGCCGAGGGACTGGCCCTGGTGGTGGTGAACGACAGTGACGAAGCATGGACGAGCGAGGTCGTGGCGACGCGCCGGGCCTTCGACGGCTCTGTGCTGGCTTCGACCGTGCTGAGTATGGACGTCGCGGCACGGTCGACGGTCGAACTCCCGGTGCCTTCCGAGGTCGCCGTGGCCGGCGAGCCCCGTGACGAGTTGCTGTTCGCCGAGGGTGGGGGAGAAGAGGCGTTCTGGTTCTACGTGGAGGACATCGCCTCTCGGCTGCCCGCGGCCGACCTCTCTGCGAAAACAGAAGCGGTCGCCGGCGGGTACCAGATCACCGTCACCGCCGGAACGGTCGTCCGCGACCTCGCCGTCCTCGCTGATCGAGTCGCGCCGGACGCGGTCGTGGACGCCATGCTCGTCACGCTGCTGCCGGGTCGGACAGCGGTGTTCACGATCACGACTTCCGCGGATGTGGACCCGGAGCTTTTCGCGTCCCCGTCGGTGTTGAGGAGCGCGAACCAACTGCTCCACTGCTGAGTTCTCGCCACGAAACACGCTCGCCCCGGACCGCTTCGGCCCGGGGCGAGCTTTTGCGTTCTGGGCGGGCTTACTGCGAACAGGTCATCCCGTTGAGCGTGAACGTCGCCGGGACGCCGTTCGTGCCGGGGGTCGAAGTGGCGCTGAAACCGAAGTTCAGGCTGCCGCCGGCCGGGATGGTGATGTCGTAGGAGGCCGGGTTGACCGCCGTGACCTGCTTGCCGCTCTGGGTGGTGACGGCGTTCCAGGCGTTGGTGATGGTCTGCGGGCCCGGGAAGGCGAACTTCAGGGTCCAGCCGTTGATCGCCGTGGCGCCGGTGTTGTACATCGTGACGCTGCCGTTGAAGGTCGTGCCCCAGTCGTTGAGCTGGTAGACGACGCGACAGGCACCAGGCGGCGGTGTCGTGCTGGGAGTGCTGGAAGTCGTCGGAGTCGTCGAGGGAGCGGTGGTCGGAGTCGTGGAGGGCGTGGTCGAAGGCGTCGTGGACGGTGTCGTCGACGGTCCGCCGCCTCCGCTCTTCGCCTTGTCCGCGTTCGAGTGCGCGGTGAACGCGGCGAGCACGGGATCACCGTGCAGTACCCCGTACGTCCCGTCCTTGCCGCTGTTCTCGTACCACCAGAAGGCATCGGCGTCACCGTTGCCGGCCTCGATCGTGCTGTAGATCGCCGGCCAGTACGTCGATCTGGTGGCGCTGCTGGTGTTGAACTCGCCGAGGAACATCGGCTTGCCCGCGGAGTTGTGCGCGTCGGCGATGTACTTCGCGATCAGGCTCTGCGTCGCCGCCGCCGACAGGTTCGCCCAGGACTCGGTCGGGTAGACGTGGGCCGAGCAGAAGTCGATGTACGGCGACTGGCACTCGTAGACGTACGGCACGCCGTTGTCGGAACCGTAGCCGTAGGACGAGCCCTGGCCCTCGATTCCGTTGTCGATCATGTGGTTGCCGTCGATGCTCTTGATGTGGGCGCCGACGGTGTCCTCCCACTGGCGGAACACCGTACCGGTGGTGTTGTCGTCCGGAGTCTGGTTCTGGTGCCGGGGCTCGTTCATCAGCTCCCAGGCGAAGATCGTGGGGTCGTTCTTGTAGGCGACTCCGGTGTAGTGGTTCACGCGGTTGAGCGCGTAGTCGACCTCGTATTCGTAGTCGGCGAGACAGTTCGCGCACTTCGACGGGTCGAAGAACTGCCCGTTGGCGGGGTCGCCGCTGGACAGACCCTCCCAGTTGAGCAGCTGGCCGATACCGCCGTACGCCGACCAGTAGTTCTCCAGGGTCGGTATCACGCGGATACCGTGGCGCGAAGCGGAGTACAAGATGTAGTCGAACTCCGACCACTCCTGCTCGTTCATCTGCCCCTTCGATGGTTCGAAGCCGTGCCAGGACTCGTGCGAGAACATCCACGTCCGCAGCACGCTGACACCATCGGCGGCCATGTTCGCCATCTGTGTGTCGATCGCCGCTTTGTCCATGTACTGCGTTTCGGTGTCCCCCGAGCCGCTCCCGTACGTGAACAGGTCGTACGAGTTCGCGCCGGCGAAGTACTGGACCTGGCTGTTCACGCAGAAGTGGACCCCGCACCGCTGGACGAACCCGGCTCCCGCCGCCTTGGCTCGCGGCGCGACAGCCGCGAACCACGCGGTCAGGACGAGCAATCCGGCGGCCACTACAGCCACCGCACTTGTCACGGATCTGGAACGTACGCTCATGCAGCCCTCCCATCAGAGTAGCTGAACAGTTAAGTCAGTCCGCCATACGAGGCTTCGATATGGCCAGCGAGCTGGATTGATCGCAACTTAACCGCTCATAGTATTGAGGGGAAGTTAGCGGTCTGTTTCTGTACCGTCAAGGTCCGCCGCGCTCTTGTATGCCGCCGGAAGCGCCGGAGAACCCACGGCCACCGGCGGCGTGCGCGCACCGGTGCGTCGGCATAGTCAGCAGGCTGATGAAAGTTTCGGATCCTGTGCAGTCCCTGCGCTGGGCGCCGTCACGGGCGGATCTCGCATGGCTTGACGAGCTGGCAGAGATCGTTGACTGTCCCCTGTTGGGTGATGGCGGCCTCGTCCGTGTGCAGTCGACTCAAGGATGAAAACCCTTATGCGAACACGACAAGTTCTATCCGCACGCTCGCGAACTCGGTCGCGAGCGAGGCTGCTTTCTGTGGCCGCGTCGCTGGCCGTGGTCCTGTCCGCGCTTGGCGCGTGGGCGAGGATGGTGCCCAGCGCGTCCGCGGCGACCGGCGTCGCGGCGAGCGTCAGTGTGAATGCGGCCCAGTCGGTGGCCACGGTGCCCGCCGCGGCACTGGGCATCAACGGTTCCGTCTACGACGCGAACCTGACCGACGCAGCCGTGCCCGGTCTGCTCAAGGCAGCCGGGACCAGCCTGATCCGTTTTCCCGGTGGCACCTCGTCGGACAGTTACAACTGGAAGAACAACACCGACGTCGTGTCCGGCCAGACCCAGGCTGTGAACTTCGATCAGTACGCCACGCTGCTGGGCCAGACCGGTGCGCAGGGCATGATCACCGTGAACTACGGCACCGGTGACGCCGCCGGGGCGACGCAGAGCCCTGCGGAGAGCGGTGCTCAGTTCGCCGCCGACTGGGTGCGCTATGCGAACGTCACCCACCACTACGGCATCAAGTACTGGGAGATCGGCAACGAGATCTACGGCAACGGCACCTACGGCGCGAACTGGGAGCCGGACAAGCACTGCGCCTCCGGCACCAATCCGACCAACTGCGGCCCCGCCGTCTACGCCCAGAACGTCAAGGCCTACATCGCCGCGATGAAGGCGGTGGACCCGAGCATCGTGGTCGGCGTCGTGCTCACGGCCCCCGGCAACTGGCCGGACGGAGTCACGAACGCCGGCAGCCCCCAGACGTGGAACCAGACCGTGCTCTCCGCCCTGGGCAACCAGGTCGGTTTCGCCGATGTGCACTGGTATCCGCAGAATCCCAGCACGGTCACTCCGCCCGGGCCCACGGACGCGGGGCTGCTGAGCGACACCTCGCAGATTCCGACCATGGTGACCTCGCTGCGCTCCCTGTTGAGCCAGTACACCGGCGGCACCGGTACGCCGATCATGGTGACCGAGACGAACTCGGTGTCGTCCAACCCGGGCAAGCAGACGGTGGGCATCGTCAATGCCCTGTATTTGGAGCAGGACTATCTCGGCTGGATCGCCAGCGGCGTGAGCAGCATCGACTGGTGGCAGATCCACAACAACCTGGTCACCACGGGGGACAACGGATCCTCGCTCTACGGCACTGCGAATTACGGCGACTACGGTGTGCTGTCCGACGCCACCTGCGGCCTGATCAACGGCTCGCAAGTGTGTGAACCGGCGGCCGACACGCCCTTCCCGTCGTACTACGGGATGCAGCTGCTGAGTCAGTTCATCCACCCCGGCGACACGCTGGTCTCGGCCTCGTCCAGCCAGTCGCTGGTGCAGTCCTACGCGGTCAAGGCCGCTGACGGCACGTTGCGGGTGCTGCTGGTCAACGACGACCCGTCGACCACGTACACGGTGGGTCTGAACTACTCCGGATTCACCCCGGCTACCAGCGCTCCGACCGTCTCCACCCTCGCGCCGCCCGGCACCGGCATCACCACCGCGGCGTCCGGGACCGCGGGCTCGCAGAGCATCGCGCCCTACACCGCGACCCTCGTCACGCTCCAGCCCGGCACCGCCACGACGCCGCCGACCACCCCCGGCACGCCGGTCGCCTCCGGTGTCACGTCGAACTCGGTCAACCTGAGCTGGACCGCGTCCACCAGCAGCACGGGCACCGTGGCCGGCTACGACGTGGTGAGTGTCACCGGCACCACCGAGACCGTGGCCGCCTCGCCGACCTCGAACTCCGCCACCATCAGCGGTCTGACACCGTCCACGGCCTACACGTTCGCCGTCTACGCCAAGGACTCGGCAGGCAACCGCTCCGCCCGCTCCGGCACGGTCGCGGTGACCACCGCCAGCGGCTCCACCCCGGGTGGCTGCAAGGTCACCTACGCGCCGAACTCCTGGACCGGCGGCTTCACCGCGAACGTGACGCTGGCGAACACCGGCACCAGCACCTGGAACGGCTGGACGGTCACCTGGACCTGGCCCGGCGACCAGAAGGTCACCAGCCCCTGGAATGCGGCCGTGACCCAAAGCGGCACAAGCGTCACCGCCACGAACCTCAGCTACAACGGCACAGTGGCGGCCGGCGGCTCGACCTCCTTCGGCTTCCAGGGCACCTGGAGCGCCAACAACGCCTCACCGACCGCGTTCACAGTCAACGGCGCGGCCTGCTCGGTCGGATAAGCGTCGAGTAGACGCCTAACAGTCAGGGCGCTCGCGGTGCCCGGGACACGAAGCTCCCGGCGCCGTGAGCGCCTTTCCACTTACGGTTCTTTAACGGGGCGGAGTGTGTGATCGTGCCGAGGGGGTAACTATCATGCGCTCCGCGTTTAAAAGCATTTATATAGTCGTGCTCGCAGCCACTGTGCTGGCGGCAACCGGCTGCGGCAGTTCGGGAACGATCTCATCATCTGCGGCGGCACCATCGGCCGCTTCATCGGCGCCAAGTTCAAGTGCGGCTTCCACGTCGGCTTCAGCGACGGCGACGACGGCCAGTACGCCATCGGTCCCGCCGACCACATCATCCAGCGCGGACACCGGCGCGACGCTGACGACCGACCAAATCAGAGGTCTTTTGCTGACCGATAAAGACGATCCTGGTTACGTTTACGATGCCTCAAAGGATTACACCTCGACGTCGGATACCCCGGATGCCGTGACCGGAGGCAGCGCCTGCCAGATGTTCGCGGATGCGACAAACGCACTGTCCACGAAATACGGCACCACCGTTGAGGCCGGGCGGCGGCTCACTAAATCAGCGGATGGTCACGAGATCCGCTCCGAGGTGGCGGTGATGCCGTCCGTCGAGAACGCCAAAGCGCTGATCTCTGACCTGACGACCGGCTTAAAGGGATGCAAGTCTCTGTCGGTGACTCAGGGGAGCGAGTCGTACTCCATGGAGCTCGGCGTGGTGCCGCAACTGGTCAAGGATGACCAAGTCGGCTATATAAATTACACATCCGCCAGCGGCAAGACGACCGTGCTGCTGGCCGTCGAGCTGGTGCGCGTCGGCACGGCGGTCTCGGTGGTCGGCCTCGTCGGCCCGTCGACGACCGATTCCGTGGTCTTGGGGAAGATGGGCTTGACGCTCGCCCGTCTGTCCGACGTCCAGGCCGAGCGGGTGAAGGTTGCGGAAGGGCTCAGCTGATCCGGGACTCGGTCAGCTTTTCTGCCGGGGAGCGGCAAGGGGCGCCCCGAGTACGACGCGCGCCGCACTCACCGCGATGAGTTCGTCGTCCCAGGGCCGAACGTCGATGCGGGTCTCGCGCACAGCCGGCAGCAGGTGCTCGAGCAGGACCCGGCGCAGGGGCGCGTCGAGTTGGTCCCAGAGCGCTGTGATCTCGCCGATGACGATCACGGAGCGGGGGCCCAACAGGTTGATGACGCCCGCCAGGGCCCGGCCGAGGAGAGTGCCGGCCGTCTCGAGCAGGTCGACAGCGGCACGGCGGCCGGTGCGGGCGGCGGCGGCGAGGTCGTCGAGGTCTGCGTCGTCGCCGATGACGCCGGCGGTGCGGGCGTTGTGGAGCAGAGCTTCCGTGCTGACCAGCGATTCCAGGCAGCCGCGGTTGCCGCAGACGCACAAGGGGCCGTCTGTCTGGACCGGCATGTGGCCGAACTCGCCAGCGGCCCCGGCGGCTCCGCGATAGGGGGCACCGTCGAGCACCATGCCGAGGCCGATGCCCTGGCCGACGGCGGCGAGGAGGAAGTCGGCCTCGTCCGCGCCGGGGCCATAGAGGCGTTCGGCAGCGGTGACGGCGCTGATGTCGTTGTCGACGAACACCGGAACGCCGAGAGCTGCGCGCAGGTGCGCGGCCAACGGTAGTCCCGTCCAGCCGAGGCGGACCGACATGCGCAGGGTCCCGGTCTCGGGGTCGACGATGCCCGGCACGGCGACGCCGACTCCGGACAGTGGCAGGCCGCGCCGTTCGAGTTCGTCGATCTCGGCGCGGATCAGGGCCGTGAGGGTGGCCAGGGCCTGCGGGGCGGCCGGGTCGAAGTCCTGGCGGAAGCTGTGCACCACTTCGGTGTCCAGGCGGCTGATCACGCCGGTGACGTGCTCATGCGCCACCTGCACGCCGACCGCGTGGGCGGATCCCGCAACCAGGGACAGCGGGATCGACGGGCGTCCGGCCGGCGAGGGCCGCGGCGCTTCCTGGACCAGCAGGCCTTCGGCGAGCAGGTGCTTCGTGCTCTGGGTGATCGTGGCGGGGCTCATCTCCAGCGCGTCGGCGATCTGCGCGCGGCTGAGCGGACCGCGCCGGGCCAGCAGGGCGAGCACGGCGGTGCGGGTCATGTCGCCGGAGACCGATCCCGCACCCCAGCGCATCGCGACAACCTCCGGTTGAGGCGGCTCCGTGCCGAGTCCGTCGGGCCGGGCCGCCTGTAATGGGCCTGATGCCTCAGATCGTAGTGGGACCGGCCTCCGCGGTTCGGATCTCTTGACAGGCACGCGGCGGCGGGCCTAGCTTCCAGGCAGTTAATTTACGCCCGAATTAACTCCAGGGAGCAATTGATGCGTCATCCCTCAGCGCGTTTCCGGCGCGCTTCCCTCCTGATCGCCGCGGCACTGGCTGTCGTCGCGTCGACGACCAGCGCGTTCGCCGACGGCAGCCAGGACTCGTCCCGGCCGCAGACCGCCGCACCGAGCAGTTTCCACGGTGTGAACTGGGCCGACCCCCGCGACAACTACGCCAGCGACGCGGTCGTGCCCAGCGGCCTGAGCGCCGGCGACGACTACCGCACCGTGTACCGCAAGGCCCAGAAGACGGTCGAGGGCTTTCGCGAGAACCTCGGCGCCAACACCGTGCGGCTGCCGATCAACCCGGCGAGCGTGGGCACCACCTGGTGGAACTCCTACCGCGCCGCGATCGACGCGGCCACCGCCGCCGGCGACAAGGTGATCCTCAGCTACTGGGAAGCCCCGACCGCCAAAGACGGCAAGATCGACGACCCCACCACCTGGAACCAGATGTGGGACACCGTCACCGCCGCCTACCGAAACAACCCCCACGTCTACTTCGAGCCGATGAACGAACCCTTCGGCTACACCACCGACCAGTGGGTGCAGGTCTGCTCGGACTGGCTGGCCCGCCACAGCGACGTCCCCCGCGGACACGTCGTCATCAGCGGCACCGGCTACAACGACAACGTGACCGGCGTCGGCGCGAGCCCGGCCCTGACCGGCACCCTGCTGTCGCTCCACTTCTACGGGTTCTGGGGCAGCTACCAGACCGAGGCCGACTGGATCGCCAACCTCCTTCCCCGCATCGGCGGCTACGCCTGGCGCACGATCATCGACGAGGCCGGCGCCCCGATGACCGTGGGCCTGAACTACGGCGCCCACAACGGAAACGTCTTCACCTCCTACTTCGCCGCCGTCACCGACATCGCCCGCGGCACCGGCATGGGCATGGTCTACTGGCCCGGCCTCCGCACCGGCGACGCCTACTCGATCGAGAGCCTGGACGCCGACGGCCACCTGCACGACAACAGCCCCACCGGCGTCGCCCAACTGAAGTGGGGCTACGGCTTCGGCACCATCCCCCCGGTCAACGACCAACCCGCCGCCCCGCCCGGCACCCAGGTCACCCAAACCGCCGGCGGCCGCTGCCTCGACGTCCCCGGCTACTCCACCACCAGCGGAACACAACTCGACCTGTGGGACTGCAACGGCGGCGGCAACCAATCCTGGAACTACACCGCAACCCACCTGCTGACCGTCTACAGCAACAAGTGCATGCAAGCCGGCACCGGCACCGCGACCACCGGCACCGCAGTGGTGATCCAAGACTGCACCGGCCTGCCCGCCCAGCAGTGGACCGTCAACGCGAACGGCACCATCACCAGCGCCGCCGACACCAGCCTGTGCCTGGACACCGTCGCCTCGGGAACCGCTGACGGCTCCGCTGTCATCGTCGCGACCTGCTCGGGGTCGGCGAGTCAGGGCTGGAAGGTGGGATGAGCACCGCGGCACATCGCTGATCTGTCCTCCGGTCCCGCTGGTCCCGTCGGTCGACGAGGGGATCGGCGGGACCGGAGGGTCACTCCCGTCGGCGATGTTGGCGCGTGACGCACAGCGCGCCCGTCCTTTCCCAGGCCTACCAGCGGCCGTACCAGCGCCGGCGACCGCCTGCACTTTCGCCGCTCCGGATGCCGAAGCCGATGAGCCAGAGGACGAACACGATGAGCGCGATCCACCACAAGATGTGCACCGCGAAGCCCAGGCCGCCCAAGATCAGCGCGATCAGAAGCACGAGCAATATGACACCCATGACGTGAGCCTCCGTTCCGGACGACGGGGTCGGGCGATCCCGGAGCCAGGTACGTCGTCTTGACGGCCCCTCATAACCCGCCACAAGGCGGGTGAAACGGACAGTGGTTGCTCTGTCTCCGACACCGTCCCAAAACATCTCGACGAAGCGGGTTTGATTTGCGGTTCTCGGGTACAGCGGAACGCGTCCCAGTTGCCGACCGAGGAGCGTGCACGACGTGGATGGAATCGTTTTGCTCAAAGAGGACCACAAGACGGTTAAGCGACTCTTCCGGGAGTTCGAAAAGGTAAAAGGCAGCGCGACGCCGAAGGCGAAACGCAAGCTCGTCGACCAGATTTGTTCAGAACTCGTCACGCACTCCTTCATCGAAGAGACGATCTTCTATCCGGCTGCCCGCGAAGGAGTTCCGGACACCGCCGACCACGTCCTGGAGTCCGTCGAGGAGCACCACGTCATGGCTTGGCTGCTGTCGGAGCTGCAGCACTTGGATCCCGCCGACGAGACGTTCGACGCCAAGGTGACGGTGCTCATCGAGAACACCCGTCATCACATGGAAGAGGAAGAGAAGGAGTGGTTCCCGCAGGTCCGCCACGTCCTGGGCCGTAACCGGCTGGTCGAGCTGGCCGAGGAGATGGCCGCTGGGAAATCCGCGGCGCCGGCCGACCCCTTGGCGTTGACGTCGGCCGCGACCTGACCGGCGACGAGCGGCGCCGTCTGGAGCGCGCTCTGGAACAGACGCTGCAAGAACTCCGAGTGGTGCAGACGGGCGTGCAGATCTTGTCGGCGTTCTTGCTCACGCTTCCCTTCACGAACCGCTTTTCGTCGACCACGGATTTCGAGAGGGCGCTCTACGTACTGAGCCTGGTCGCGGCCGCGGTCACGACTGCCTTGGTGCTGGCTCCGGTGAGCTATCACCGACGCCATCACGAGCTCGGCGACGGCGAAGGCGGCGCGGACGACAGCGTCGGCGACCTCTCCGAGGTCGTCCGGGTGTCCGTGCAGCTCACCATGGCAGGGATGATCACCCTGATGCTCGCCGCGGTCAGCAGCATCCTGCTGGCCATCGAGATCGCCGTCGGGTTGGCCTGGGCGGGGCCGGTCACCGGGGCCGTGACCGTGGTGTTCATCGTCCTGTGGTATTTCCTGCCGCTGGGGCACGGCAGGAAGAGGAAACGCGGTTGACGGTGCCGAGCGGTGCAAGCGACGCGTCCGTTTCGACCGGCTCTCAGGCCCAGGCCGGCCGTACTCGCCGTGCCACTGCGCGGTCGGCGGACGGCG
>JABFXP010000961.1 GCA_013361685.1 Catenulispora sp. | reverse complement strand
GCTGGGCCTGCGGCCGGCGCCGGCCCGCGCCCGCGCCGCCGACCTGCTGGCCGCGTTCGAGCTCGAGGCGGCGGCCGACCGCCAGGTGAAGACCTACTCCGGCGGGATGCGCCGCCGCCTGGACATCGCCGCCAGCCTCATCGCCCGGCCCGAACTGCTCTTTCTCGACGAACCCACCACCGGCCTGGATCCGGCCGCCCGCAACCAGGTCTGGGACATCGTCAGGGCCCTGTCGGCGACCGGCGCCACGGTCCTGCTCACCACCCAGTACCTCGCCGAAGCCGAGGCCCTCGCCACCCGCGTCGCGGTCATCGACCACGGCCGGCTGCTCGCCGAGGGCACGCCGGGCGAACTGCGCGCGGCCGGGGGAACCGGCACGCTGCACATCCGCCTCGCCGATCCCGACACCCGGGGCCGGGCCGCCGAACTGCTGCCCGACGCGGTCGCGGACGGCGCCGATCCCACCGCGCTCACCGTCACCGCGACGACCTCGGCGCAGGCCGCCGAGTCACTGACGCGGCTCACCCGCGACGGCGTCCCAGTAGCCGGATTCTCCCTCGACCAGCCCAGCCTGGAGGAAGTGTTCCTGGCGTTGACGGCCGCTCCCGCGCCGAACGGCGCCCCCGCTACCAGCCAGAAAGGCTCGTGATGCTGACCCCCGGCACCGACGCTCCCGACGCCCTCGAGGGCTCGGATACTCCGGCCGCCTCGGACACCCCGGGCGGTCCGGACACCCCGGCCACCGTGCCCGCCGCCGTCCTCGCCGCGCCGCGCCCGGAACAGCCGAGCGCGTTCACCGCCTGCCGGGTGTTCGCGCTGCGCGCCCTGCTCAAGATCCGGCACGTCCCGGAGCAGTTGTCCGACGTGATCGCCGTCCCGATCATCTTCACGCTGATGTTCACCTACCTCTTCGGCGGGGCCCTGGCCGGGTCCACCCACCGCTACCTGCAGACGCTGCTGCCCGGCACGCTGGTGATGGCCGTGTTGCTGGCGACCATGTACACCGGCGTCAACCTGAACGGCGATCTCGCCAAGGGGGTCTACGACCGGTTCCGGACCCTGCCGATGTGGCGGCCGGCGCCGATCGTCGGCGCCCTGCTCGGGGACGTCGCGCGGTATGTGCTCTCCGCGCTGCTGGTCGTCGGGCTCGGGCTGGTGCTCGGGTACGCACCGCACGGCGGCGTGGCCGGCGTCGCGCTCGCGGTGGGGCTCGTCGTGGCGTTCGCGCTGGCGCTGTCGTGGGTGTTCTGCTGGCTGGGCCTGGTGCTGCGCTCGCCGAACGCGGTGTCGAACCTGGCGGTCCTGGTGCTGTTCCCGCTGACCATGGCCAGCAACACGTTCGTCGACCCGGACACGATGCCCGGCTGGGTCCGCGCCGTGGTCGGCGCCAACCCGGTGTCCCATCTGGTCACGGCGGTGCGGGACGCCGCGGGCGGCCGGGCCGACGGCGCGCAGATCGGCGCGGTGCTGGCAGCCTCGGCCTTGCTGATCGCGGTGTTCGCGCCGCTGACCATGCGCGCCTACGCCCGCAAGGCGTGAACGGGCGCCGGCTCGGCCCGCCCACGGCCGGGTCGCCGCCGTGAGAAGAACCATGATCCGCACAGCGACGTCGCCCTCCTGTTCGAGGGATGTTTTGATGGACAGGGGTCAGCCGAGCAATTGCAGTGCCCGGCTGACCCCTCCGCGGTTCGGCAGGTGACGCAGGACCCTGTCGGCGTACCCCGTTACAGTCGCCCTACCACCAGCCGCCACATCGGGGAGTGACCGCATGGCCAGCACTGCCGATACTGCTGACACCGCGACCGACGCGCTCTCGGAAGACGCCTGCGAAATACCTGCGGCGATGCGCAAGCACGTCATCCCCCGGCGCGGCACGGGCGGCGAGCCGCGCGCCGTCAGCCCGGAAGCGGCCCGGTATCTCGCAGCCTGGCTGGCCGAACACGAAGCCGCCGTCACGGCGGCGCTTGAGGATCCGGCGAGCGAACCAGGCCTCGTCGAGGAGTACCGCGCCTGTCGCGGCGACCTCACTGCGGCCACCCCGCGCGCCGCCGCCGTCGCCGGCGCGTTCGCGATCTCGAACGACACCCCCGCCTACGCCGCGCCCGCCGACGTCGTCGACGCCTGGATCGGGGTCCGCGGCCTGGCCTTCGCCGCCGACGCCACCGTCGAGTTGTTCGGCGTCGCGGTGGCGACGAGCTTCGACGGGAGCCGGATCACCGGACCCCAGGTGCACCACCGGACGGCCGACTGGCCGGTCTCCCACGAGCAGGACTTGCGCTTCGAGCTCGCCGGCCGGTTGCGGGCCCACCTGGCGACGGCGTCCGAGCCGGATCACGCGCGGGCCGTCGAGGTCCTCACCCGGCACCGGTCCGCCGCGCCGGCCGACGACCAGACCCGGCAGCGCCTGCTCACCGCCTTCCTGCTGCCGGAGCGGACCGACTGGGTCGAGGCCGACCTCGCCGACCTCGCCGGGGACCACCGCGGCACGCTGGGGGCGTGGCTGGCGGTCTGCGCACTCACCACCGCGGACCAGGTCGCCTCCTTCCAGAGCGGGCAACGGGCGGTCTGGTGGATCGTGGGCGAACCGGCCGTGCTGTGGACCGGCTTCGCCGGCACCGGCAACGCCTTCCTCCCGATTCTCAGCAGCCGGCTCGACGACATGACCAACCCGGATTACGTTCAGCGCCTGCTCGGGGTCCTCACCTGTGTGCCGTCGGAGGAAGCCCTTCAGTACCTGATCGACAATCTCGCCCGGAAGCTCTACCCCGGCGCGGCGCTGGAAGCGGCCAAGCGCTTCCCCCGGCGGGCATTGCGTCTGCTCGCCACGGCGGCCGGTCACGACACACCAGCCGGCCGGACCGCCGCCCACCTGTTGCGGATCCACGTGCTCGCTCACCAAGACCTCGTCCGCACCGAACTGGACAGCCTGGACCCGACAGCCCGCGGCCGGGTCGACGACCTGCTCGCCGCCGCAGTCCGGGTGCCGGACGCGCAGACCGACGCCCTGCCGGAGCTGTTCGTCAGTCCGCCGTGGCTGAGCGACAGCGGCCGGCAGCCGGCGGAGCCGGTCGTCATCAAGGGTCTGACAGCGCCGACCGAGACGGTCATGGCGTGGCAGGACGGGGAACGGCAGGAGTGGGCGTCCCGCCGGATCACCGACCGCCCGGACTGGGACGACGACAGCCTGGAGACGATCGCGAAGCAGATCGCCGACGACGGTTCGGCGCACTGGTACGCGAACAGCCGCTTCGCCGCGACCGCGCCGGACGCGCTGGTCCGGTCGGTCCTGCCCGGCTGGCGACCGGTCAGCTGGCAGGCCGACGCCTGGGTCCCGGCGCTGGTGGCCCGGTTCGGCGCGGAAGCCCTGCCGCCGGTTCTGCGCCTGGCACGGCAGCACCCGGCCGACTGCTCGCACCTGCTCGCGCCGTTCGCCGCGCCGGAGGCCGCGCTGCTCGCCGCCGACTGGCTGAGCCGGCTGAAGTCGGCCCGGCCGTTCGCGCTGGCCTGGCTGAACCG
>JABFXP010000401.1 GCA_013361685.1 Catenulispora sp. | reverse complement strand
GCGCCGCCGGACTTGATGGTGCCGGCCGAGGCGTCGGCGCCGCGCATGAAGGAGACCGGGCCGCTGGCGTTGCCGCCGGAGGACAGCAGCTCCTTGGAGGAGCGGATGCGGGACAGGTTCAGGCCGGCGCCGGAGCCGCCCTTGAAGATCAGGCCCTCCTCGCGGTACCAGTTCAGGATCGAGTCCATCGAGTCGTCGACGGCCAGGATGAAGCAGGCCGAGACCTGCTGCGGGGACTTGGTGCCGACGTTGAACCACACCGGGGAGTTGAAGCTGAACATCTGGTGCAGCAGCGCGTAGGCGAGTTCGTGTTCGAAGACCTCGGCGTCGGTGGCGGTGGCGAAGTACCCGTGGTCCTCGCCGCCCTTGCGGTAGGTCTTCACGATCCGGTCGATGAGCTGCTTCAGCGACCACTCGCGGACCGGGGTGCCGACGGCGCCGCGGAAGTACTTGGTGGTGACGATGTTCGTCGCGTTCACCGACCAGAAGGAGGGGAACTCCACGCCCTTCTGCTCGAAGTTGATCGAGCCGTCGCGCCAGTTGGTCATCACGACGTCCCGGCGCTCCCACGTGACCTCGTCGTAGGGGTGCACGCCGGGTGTGGTGTGGATCCGCTCGATCTTCAATCCCTTGCCGCCCTTGGCGGGAACCTGCGCTGTGGCGGGCTGGGCGGGCACCACCTGCCCGGGCTTGATGGGAGCCTTCCCGTTGCCGCGAGCCGACGCCGCGCCGCGCGGTCCGCTAGCCGTCTCCGTCATGCTTCTTCCCTCTCCCGTCCTGGGAAACCAATCCGACACCCCGCGGCGCCCCTCGCGCCTACGGGATTGATCAAGTTCTGGATCGCCGGGCCGCTGTCGACGGCCCCGCGAAAATCTCAAGTATGCCCGCCGGTACCGACACCGGCGGCTTACGTGCGTCCGCTGTCCGCCCGCAACATCAGGATCTCCGCCTCGAAGTCCTCGAGCGACTCGAAGGCCCGGTAGACCGACGCGAACCGCAGGTAGGCGACGGTGTCGAGCTCCCGGAGCGGCCCGAGTATCGCCAATCCCACCTCGTGGGTGGGGATCTCGGCCGAGCCCTGGGCCCGCAGCGCGTCCTCGACCCGCTGGGCCAGCACGGCCAGCTGGCCTTCGGTCACCGGCCGGCCCTGGCAGGCCTTGCGCACCCCGCCGACCACCTTGTCCCGGCTGAAGGGCTCGGTCGCGCCGGAGCGCTTGACCACCACCAGCTGGGCGCTCTCCACCGTGGTGAACCGGCGGCCGCACTCCGGGCACTGCCGGCGGCGGCGGATCGAGGTGCCGTCCTCGGAGCTGCGGGAGTCCACCACCCGGCTGTCGTCGTGCTTACAGAAGGGACAGTGCATGGTCCGGCAGGCCTCCTTCGGCACGACGTGACCCGGCGGGGTCCGCAGAGCGCGACGGGATGGCGTCACCCTCCGCTGTGTGGCACTAACCACAACCAGTGGAGCGTTGACGCTATTCCAATCACAAGATGTAGGGGTACCGTAGGGCAGCCGCCCTACGGCTCGCAACCCGGAACGGCGTGTCGCGTAAGGGGTGAACGGGGTTTGTGGGACTACTGTTCGCGATCGCCGCAGCTACGGGGGCAAGGCCGGGGCGCTGTTCGAAGGACCAAGATTCTTTCCGGTTCCACCCGACCGGACCAACGCCGGCGCCCGGCGGCGACGCCCCGGTCGCGCGGCCGATCCGAACGGACTATGGAACGGGCCGTTACCTTCCGGGCGATGCCGCGTTAGACATTCCGTACGCCCCGCACCCATCGCGACGAATCGAACAGTCGTTCGTCACCGTGGGGGTGGGAGCCGCTACGGTTGATCCCGAGCTACACGTCGATCCAGCAGCACTACCACCGCCCAGCTCAATGGCGAAGGAGCCGCAAGCCATGGCCGTCCGGACCACCAATCCGACCGTCACCCCACCCGGGGCGCACGACGGGCACGTCCCGTCGCCGCGCCTGACCGAGCGCCAGACGGCGGTCCTGAACGTCATCCGGGACTCGGTCCGCCGGCGCGGCTACCCGCCGTCGATGCGCGAGATCGGCGAGGCCGTCGGTCTGCAGTCCACCTCCAGCGTCCGGCACCAGCTGGTGACCCTGGAGAGCAAGGGGTACCTGCACCGGGACGCCAACCGCCCGCGCGCCTACATCGTGCGCGGGGCCGACGGCGCCGCCCGCGGCGGGGAGTCGCCGGAGCCGGCGTACGTCCCGCTGGTCGGCCGGATCGCGGCCGGCGGCCCGATCCTGGCCGAGGAGCGGGTCGAGGAGCTGATCCCGATCCCCAAGCAGATGGTCGGCGAGGGCGAGTTCTTCGCCCTGAAGGTCGTCGGCGACTCGATGATCGAGGCCGCGATCTGCGACGGCGACGTGGTCGTCATCCGCCAGCAGAAGCAGGCCGAGAACGGCGAGTTCGTGGCCGCCATGATCGACGGCGAGGCCACCGTGAAGGAGCTGAAGAAGGAGGCGAACGCGGTCTGGCTGCTGCCCCGCAACGCCGCCTACGAGCCGATCCCGGGCAACGACGCGGTCATCCTGGGCCGCGTGGTGACCGTGCTGCGCCGGCTCTAGTTCCCGCAGGCTGCGGGCATCGGCGCCGCCGGGTTCTGGATCCGACGGCGACGGCGGCGCCGATGCTCTGACGGCCCGGGAGCGGGCAGGGGCGGGCCGGGACGTCCCGGGGCGGCCGAACGGCCCCGCCGACGGCCCGGCCGTGGTCAGTGCTTGTCAGGGTGAATACTTCACGGTTGTGAGCAACCTGCGTAGTACCTCGCACGTCACCTGATCATGAAACGTCTGCAGTACGCACTTCTGGCCGGTGGCACCCTCGTAGCCCTCACGGCCACCGGTTGCTCTTCGAAGGCTTCCCAGGCCGCCGGCCAACCCCCCGCCTCGTCGGCGGCCTCCACCGGCGCGACCGGCACCGCGCCGAGCGCTGCGACCTCGATCTCCGCCACCACCGGCGGCTCCCAGGCATCCAGCGCGTCCTCCGGCGGCTCCAGCGCCTCCAGCAGCGCATCGTCGAAGCCCTCGGCACCGTCCTCCAGCAAGTCCAGCAGCGCCGCCGGCGGCACCGTCGCCGACTGCGACAACGCCAAGCTGAACGCCTCGATCGAGGCTCGGACCTCCGGCCAGAAGCCGTCGGTCTACATCATCGCCGTGAAGAACACCGGCGCCGCCTGCAATCTGCAGTACCTGCCCTACGTGTGGATCACCCCCGGCCCGAACGGCGGCCCGGAGCAGACCCGGCCGCTGATCCCGAGCGGCCTGGGCGGCGGCCCGAACATCATCGCTCCGGACGAGTCCCAGTACGCGGCGATCGACCTGAACCCGAGCGGCGCGGCGGACGCGGTCGACGGCTACACCTACCTCGCGGTCACCGCGAACCCGACGCCGAACACCAGCGGCAAGGACGTCCAGGACCTCAAGCTGCCCGCGCCGGTCAAGGTCGCGAAGGCCAAGCTGGGTCTGTACATGAAGTCTCCGGCCGAGTCCCTGGACTCCGCGGAGAAGGCTGACACGCCGGAGCAGTGACCTGGCTCGCCCGGCAGGACTGAGCGACAGTCAGTCCTGCCCGGCGGCAGCCGCCGCGGATCAGTCCTCAGCGTCCTCGGCATCCTCAGTGCCCCCGGCGTTCCCCGCCGCTTCCTGACGCTTGGCCATGGCGTCGATCGCCCGCAGCGACTTCAGCACCCGGTCGGTGTCGTCGGTCTGCCAGAACGGCGGCATCGACGCCCGCAGGAACCCGCCGTAGCGCGCGGTGGCCAGGCGCGAGTCCAGCACCGCCACCACACCCTTGTCGTCCATGGCCCGCACCAGCCGGCCCGCGCCCTGCGCCAGCAGCAGCGCGGCGTGCGCGGCCGACACGGCCATGAAGCCGTTGCCGCCGCCGCGGCCGACGGCCTCGGTCCGGGCCGCCGACACCGGGTCGTCCGGACGCGGGAACGGGATCCGGTCGATCACCACGAGCTGCAACGACGGCCCGGGCACGTTCACGCCCTGCCACAGCGACAGCGTCCCGAACAGGCAGGTCTCGGGGTCCCCGGCGAACTTGCGCAGCAGCTCGGCGAGCGAGTCCTCGCCCTGGCACAGGATCGGCAGGTCCATCTTCTCCCGCAGCTTCTCCGCGGCGGTCTGCGCGCCCCGCATCGAGGAGAACAGGCCGAGGGTGCGGCCGCCGGCGTTGTCGATCAGGTCCGCCAGCAGGTCCAACTGGTCCTCGCGGATGCCGTCGCGGCCCGGCGGGTCCAGGTGCCGCGCGACGTAGAGGATGCCCTGCTTCGGGTAGTCGAACGGCGAGCCGACGTCGAGCGCCCGCCAGTGCTGCGGCAGGTTCTGGACCATGTCCAGGAACTCTTCGCCGTCGCTGTCGCCGTCCCGGAGGAGTTTCACGGCGGCGTCGTAGAGCTCCTCGGGCTTCTCGGGGACGAAGTCGAGCTCGATCCGCTCGCTCCCGTTGAGCCCGACGCTGGCCGCCACGCCGGTGAAGTCGCCGCCGAGCTTCAGCGTGGCCGAGGTCAGCACCACCGGGGTGCGGGCGAACATCTTGAACCGGAGCAGCGACTCGATGCCCAGCGGTGCGATCTTCACCGTCGAGCTCTTGACGCCCCGGAACTCGGTGCGCTCGAGCCAGACGACGTCGTCGTCCTTGCCCTCCAGGATGCGTTCGGCGACCTGGTGCACGCTCTCGCAGGCGGCCCGCGCCTGTTTGCGCGCGCCGTCCATGTCCAGGTCACCGCTCTTGTTCTTCGCCAGCTCGGTGAGCGCCGCCCGGCTGGCGTCGCGCAGTGCCGCCAGCGCCATGCCGAGTTCTTCCGGCAGTCCGCGCTGGAAGCGTCCCTCCGGGGTGTTCTCCAGCGCCTCGGTGAAGTCCAGGGTCGCCACGGCCAGGTTGGCGGCGGTGGCTTCCTTCACGAACTTGTCGGCGCGGTGGTGGGCGCGTTCGACGGCGGTCTTGGTCAGTTCGCCGGTGGCGGCGGAGGTGACGCGGTTGACCAGTTCGTGGGCCTCGTCGACGATCACCGCGTCGTGCTCGGGCAGCACCTGGACGTCGGAGTCCATGGCGGCGATGGCCAGCAGCGCGTGGTTGGTGACGACGACGTCGGCGGAGCGGGCCAGTTCCTTGGCCTGCTCGGCGAAGCAGTCTTCGAAGTACTGGCACTTCGAGCCCAGACATTCCCGCGCGGACACCGACACCTGCGCCCAGGCGCGGTCGGACACGCCCGGGGAGAGGTCGTCGCGGTCGCCGGTCTCGGTCTCTTCGACCCACTCGCGGACGCGCAGCACCTCGGCCCCGAGTTTGCCGACGGTGAGCGGGTCGAACAGGGAGTCCTGGTCGTCGTCGGCCTGGCCGCCCTCGACTTTGTTCAGGCAGACGTAGTTGTTGCGGCCTTTCAGCAGCGCGAAGGCCGGCTCCCGCTTGATCAGCGGGGTGACGGCCTCGGCGAGGCGGGGCAGGTCGTGGGCGACGAGCTGGCGTTGCAGCGCCAGGGTGGCGGTGGCGACGATCACCCGTTTGTGGTGGGCCAGCGCCGGGACCAGGTAGGCCAGCGATTTGCCGGTGCCGGTGCCGGCCTGGACGAGCAGGTGGACCCGGTCGTCGAGGGCGGCGGCCACGGCCTGGGCCATCGCGATCTGGCCGGGGCGGGTCTGGCCGCCCAACGCCTCCACTGCCGCGTCGAGCAGGGGGGTCAGATCGTCGTCTTCTTTGGTGTCGGGGGCGGCCCCGCCAGAGTTCGGCATGGTCGCACCAGAGTACCGATCCGTGCCGACAGCCCGGGCCGGAACGGGCGGTCGGTCACGGGTCGGGCTGTCGGCACGGATCGGTACAGCCGGCGCTTACACGCTCAGCGGATTGGGCACGGTGCCCTCGGCCTCCACATGCGGCCGTTCCGCGCGGTCCCGGTACCCGGTCAGGTGCAGCCGGTTCCGGTTCAGGCACAGCCGGTCGATCCGCTGCTGGAACAGGTCGAACATGTCGAACCGGTCGGCCATCTGCGGGAAGCTGGCCTGGTAGTCCAGGATCCGGTCGGCGACCAGGCCCCAGAACAGCCGCCGGTCCACGTCCAGGTGCTGTTCGGCCAGCCACGCCAGGTACCGGAAGTGGCCGATGAACAGCCCGGACTGGATGAACTGGCACAGGTAGTCCGGCGTCTCGCGGATCAGCACCGCGGCCACGTCCGGCGGCAGCGTGCCGAGCTCGGGCAGGTCCTTGTCGCTGACGTTGACGTCGTCGACGAAGTCCTTGACCGCCATCCGGGTCGGCCACTCGCGCTCGTCCGACACCAGGATCGTGTTCTCGCCGTGCGGGTTGAAGACGATCCCGTACTTGTACAGGAAGTGCAGCAGCGGCGGCAGCACCGCGGCGAACAGCTTGTCCAGCCAGTCCGCGCCGTCCAGTCCGGAGCGCTCCACCAGCTCCACCACCAGCGGCCGGCCCTCGCCGTCGACGTGCAGCAGCGAGGCCATGGTCCGGGCCCGCTCCCCCGGCTCCAGCCGCGGCGGCAGCGGCTGCCGCCAGATCGCGCCCAGCAGTTCGCGGTACTGGTACGGCGCGTCGGGCATCCGGTCCAGGACCGGGTGCCGCACCGCGACCGAGGCCACCTCGCCCAACAGGATGACCCGGCATTCATCGGACAGGAACGGGTCGGCGTCGGCGATGTCGAGCAGCCACTCGGTGACGGCCGGGGCGGCGACCGTGCGTTCGGTGGGCAGCCCGCGCCACACCATGGTGTTCAGCACCGACAGCGGCAGCTTCACGTGGTGCCGCTCCGGGTGGGCGACGTTGGTGAAGGTGCGGATGGACTGCTGCGGCAGGTACTCGTCGTCGGCGTAGCCCAGCGGCACGATCAGGCCGGCGGCGACCTCGGCGCCGAACAGCGGCTGGATCATCTCGTCCCACTGCCACGGATGCACCGGCAGCCACCAGTAGCGCGCCGGGTTGAAGCCGTTGCGGACCAGTTCGCTGCCGAACCGGATCCGGGTGTTGGAGTCCAGCTCGGTGGTGTAGAGCCGCTGCGACGTCAGGTTCCGCACCGCGGCGAAGTCCGCCAGGTCCTGGTCCACCGCGATCCACGGCAGCCGCACCCGGTGTCGCGCTTCGGGGGCGTAGCGCAGCGCGTCGGAGGCCGAGAAGCCGAACCGGCCCTTGTTGAACACGATCCACGGGTGCCCGGTCATGTGGCCCTCGAGCTCGGCGTACGGCAGCTCGGCGAGTTCGGGAGCGCCGAGTGCGCCGCGCATCAGGCACACGTCCGCGGACAGGGTCGCGGACAGTTCGCGGATCAGGTGCCCGGCGGTGTCGCCGGCCAGCTCCAGCCGGCCCTGGGCGTCGCGCACGAACACCAGCGGGTCGTGCGCCGCGGCCTCGGCGCCGCGCTCGGAGCGGCGCGGGGAGTCGGGGTCGACGAACCAGGAGCCGTAGTCGCCGCGGTCGGCGCGGAACCGGTAGCAGACGCCGTGGTCCAGATCGAGCCGGTAGCGGTCGCCGCCCTCGGCTTCCGGGTCGGGTTCGGGGGACAGCAGGCCTTCGTAGCAGAACTCTCCGATGCACTTGGCCAGCAGCGCGCGCGCCGCCTTGCGCCAGGTCTCGGATGCCGCGCCGGCCTCGGCGCGGAGGTTTCGGGCCGTGGGGGACATGGTCAGGACACCTCGATTCGGATTCCGGGATCACGCTCGGCGGCCGCCGAGGGGTCGAAAGCGGTGTGGGCCGCGCGCCGGGGCAGGTCGTAGACGGTGCGCCCGGTGACTGCGTTCAGGATCACCGCGGCGCGGTGCGCGCCCAGGCCCAGGTCGGGGGCGCCGACGCCGTGGGTGTGCTGTTCGGCGTTCTGGACGTAGAGGCCGGGGGCGGCGCGGTGGTCCAGGTCGACGGCGGCGGTCTCGACGGCGAGGGCGAGGTCGGGGTCCAGGAACGCCGGGCGGCGGGGGCGGTAGCCGGTGGCGAACACGACGGCGTCGGTCTGGACCGTGAACTCGCGTTTCTGCCGTTCGTGCAGGCAGGTGAGCTCGACGCGGCCGGGTGCCGGGGCGCCGCCGCCGGTGACCGCGACGCCCGGCAGCAGGGTCACGCCGGTGTCGCCGGCCAGGCCGAGGGTGCCGCCGTAGAGGCTGTCGAAGGAGCGCATGTGCAGTTCGGCGTGCAGGTCGGCGATGGTCTGGAAGCTGATCGCCTTGTGCAGCCGGCCCTGGGTGCGCAGCAGGTCGGCGCGTACGTCCTCGCGCAGGGCGTGGAAGTAGCGGGTGTATTCGGGGGTGAAGTGTTCGAGTCCGAGTTTGGAGTACTCCATCGGTTCGAACGCGGCCGAGCGGGTCAGCCACCGGACGCGCCGGCCCGGGGCGCCGGTGCGCAGCAGGTCCAGGACGATCTCGGCGCCGGACTGGCCGGAGCCGACCACGGTGACGTCGTCCAGGCTCCGCAGCCGGTCGCGGTGGACCAGGTAGTCGGCGCTGTGCAGGACGGTTCCGGGCAGGTCGAAGGGCAGGACCGGTTCGGTGCCGATGCCCAGGACCACGGTGGCGGCGTGTACGGTGACCGGGCCGCTCGGCGCCGAGTACTCGACGTCGAAGCCGCCTTCTTCGCGCACGGAGCGCCGGATGCGGGTGACGGTGGTGCCGAACCGGCAGAACGGCAGTTGCGCGGCGACCCATTGGCAGTAGGCCTCGTATTCGCGCCGTTGCAGGTACAGGTTCTCGGAGAAGTAGAAGCTGTACAGCCGTTCGGTCTCGCGCAGCCAGTTCAGGACGGAGAACCGGCTTGTGGGGTCGGTGAGCGACACCAGGTCGGCGAGGAAGGGCACTTGCAGGGTGGCGCCGTCCACCATCATGCCGCGGTGCCAGGTGAACTCCGGTTGCCGCTCCAGGAACAGCGGCTCCAGGCTGTGGTTCTCCCGCAGCGGCTCGGCCAGGGCGGCCAGGGACAGGTTGAACGGGCCGATCCCGACGCCGACGAGGTCGAAGCGTGGGACGGTCATGGGGGGCACGGTGTTCGCGGCGCCCACGGTGGAGGCGGACGTCGTCATCAGCCGGCCCTTCTGGTCTCGGGGATCAGGGTCCGGTCGTAGACCATCAGCATCGCCTGTTTGTCCGGCAGTTCCAGCACGCCGCGGGCTTCGAACCCGGCGTTCGTGAACGCCCGGATCGACCGTTGGTTGCGCAGGTCCGGCTCGGACACCACCCGGGTGGAGGCGGTGCGGGACAGGGCCCAGTCGGCCACCGCGCGGATCAGCGTCGAGCCGACGCCGCGGCCGCGGAACGACCCGGGGCCGATGAGCAGGTGGATCCCGACGTCGCCGCGCCGGGCCGTGTAGTAGTCGGCGAGCGGGTCCTGATCGGCCTGGTACAGCTCCCAGTAGCTCATCGCCTCGCCGTCGAGCCGGCCGAGGTAGGGCTCGGAGTGCGCCGAGGAGAGCACCGCGGCGATGTGCCGGTCCAGGACTTCGCGCGGCCCGGCCAGGTCCCAGAACGCCGCCACTTCGGGGTCGTTCATCCAGGAGTGCAGCACCGCCAGGTCTTTCAGCGGCCGCAGCTGGTCCAGCTCGAACCGTCCGAAGGGCGTCGGCAGCAGCCAGCCCGCGCGCGTCTGCAGCGTGGTCATCTCAGGGCACCGCCAGCGGGTTCGGGATCTGCACGTACACGCTCTGCGTCTCCAGCGGGCCGACCAGTTCGTCGAGCCCGGCCACCCGGGTCAGCAGGTTCGCCTTGCACGGCAGTGTGGGGCTCTCCAGCAGCTGTTCCGTCACTCGGTGGGTGCGCCCGGCGGCCTGCCGGGCGGCGGCGAACCGGCCCAGCACCTCCCGGGCGCGGCGCAGCAGCCGGGACTCGTCGACCAGGGCGGTGGCGCCGAGCGCGCCGATCATCCCGATCAGGTTGTTGACGCCCACGTAGTAGGTGAGCCGCTCGTCCACCACGGCGTCGCAGACCACCGTGTCGCTGTCCTCCCCCGGCCGCGGCACGTAGTCGGCCAGCTGCGGCACGGCCGACTCCCGGAAGTAGTAGCCCTGGTTGTCGCGGTACCGGCCGCCTTCGGGCAGGCCGTGCGGGTCCAGCACGACCAGCGTGTTCTGGTGGTGGGCCTCCAGGGTGACGCCCTGCGCGGAGTCCAGCCACAGGATCGGCACGATCACCGCGTCGAGGTAGCGGGTGAACCAGTCGAGCACGGCGTCGGCCGGGCGGGCGCCGGTCCGTTCGGCGGAGCCGACGATGATGTCGGCGAGCAGGTTCTCCCGCAGGTGGCCGTTGCGGGAGGGGCCGTATCCGAGGTCGGTGAAGGCCGCGACGCAGTACACGCGGTCCATCGGCCCGAAGGGGTTCTCGCGCAGTATCACGTCCAGGCCCAGGGCCCCGGTCTCGGCGGCGATCCACGCCGGGTCGCCGATGATGCCGAACCCGGGGTGCGCGGCGGCGATGGCCTTGGCCAGGCCGGCGTCCAGCATCCGCCGCACCTCGACGCCGCGCCGCAGCTCCTTGCGCAGGTTCTCGCGCTTGGAGTTGGTGATGCGCAGCGCCAGGGGCAGCTTGAGCATGTAAGGGGCGTCGGCGCGGTAGACGGTGCGCAGCGAGCTGGTGGCGTGCCAGGGGCGGCCGTGCGGGCCGAGGTCGGCGAGCAGGCCCTGTTCGGTCATCTCCCGGATCTCCGGCCGCTGCCGCAGATGGTGCGACTGCCACGGGTGCGCCGGGATCAGGACGCTGTTCGGGGTGGCGCCGCGCGGCAGGTCGCCGCCGAGGAGCTTGGCCACCAGCGTCGGGGCGGCGTCGGCCTCGGCCGAGTCGTGCGAGGCGATGGCGGGGTCCACCGCCCACCAGTGCAGCTGGAACGAGCCGTCGAGCTCGGGTGAATACCGGAGCGCCTCCTCCTCGGTCAGCCCTTCCCGGGCTTTGGGCGCCGGGTGGAACGGATGCCCGGCGACCAGCGCCTTCTCCGCCCACAGGAACCGGGTGTCGCCCTGCGAGGTGCCGTGCGACAGGTGCGCGGCGATCCGCCGGCTGGAGTCGACGACCCGCCCGACCAGCTCGGCGACCGCCGTCGCCCCGCCGCCGGCCTCCCGCGCGATCAAGGTGGCCAGCGTCGCGGCGTCCAGCGGCGGCGGCGCCGCCGGCGGCAGCCACGACTCGGCGGTCCAGGCGCTGCCCGGCTCGATCTCGTCGGCCACCGGCCGCGCGAACCCCTTGTTCTTGGGGGCGCCGGACTTGCGGTTGGCGTGCGGCAGCGCCAGCGGGTAGATCGGCCCGAACCGGTGCCACCCGACCGCCGACCAGGCGTCGACGTCCACCTCGACGGTGACGCCGGTGGCCGGGAAGGTCAGCCGCATCGGGCCGCCGGTCGGGACCGGGATCCGGGCCTCGCGGACCCAGCAGCGGAGAAGGACTTCAGCCGACAGCTCGTCGGCTGCGAAGGTGTTCATGATGGGCCGCTCCTCGCGGACACAGCGCCGCCGGCCACGCCGACCGCGGCCACCAGGGCGTCGATCTGCGCCTCGGTGGTGTGGGGATTCAGAAGGGTGAGCTTGAGGCGGACCGTGCCGGGAGGCGTCCCGGGGCGCTCGCGCGACAGCTCCGTACGCCCGAGGACGGCGCGGCCGGCCTCGAGCAGGCGGCGTCGCAGGGCCCCGTTGACGCGGTCGGCGTCGCGGGGGTCCGGCGGCAGGTAGCGGAACAGGACGGTGGTCAGCTGCGGTTCAGCGGTGAGTTCCAGGTCCGGGTGGCGCCGGACGGCCTCGGCCGTGTAGCGGGCCAGCTCCCGGCAGCGGTCCAGCATCTGCTGGAAGCCCTGGCGGCCCAGCGCGTGGAACGCGGCGGCGACCTTCACGGCGTCGGCACGGCGGGTGGTGCGCAGTGAGCGGCCCAGCAGGCTCGGGTAGCCGGCCTGCTCGTCGTCGACCGAGTTGAGGTAGGCGACGCGTTTCTCCAGGGTGCGCAGGGAGGCGGCGTGTTTCACCAGGAAGATGCCGGCCGGGACCGGCTGCCAGCCGAGTTTGTGCAGGTCGAGGGTGACGGAGTCGGCGCGGTCCAGCCCGTGCAGGCGGCGGTCCGGCTCGGTGCCGAGCAGCAGGCCGCCGCCGTAGGCGGCGTCGACGTGGAACCAGGCGCCGTGCCGCGCCGCCAGCTTCGCGATCTGGTCCAGCGGGTCGATGGCGCCGAAGTCCGTGGTCCCGGCGGTGCCGACGACCGCCATGGCGATCTCGTCGCGGGCGGTGAGCGCCGCCAGCGCCTCGGTCAGCGCCTCGGACCGCATCCGGCCCTCGGCGTCGGCGGCGACCGGGATGACGCAGCGCTCGCCCAGGCCGAGGAAGGCGGCGTTGCGGGCGATGGAGAAGTGCGCCTGGTCCGAGGTCAGGATCCGCAGGCGCCCGACGGCGGCCGGCGGGATGCCGTCGAGGTCGGGGTCGGCGTCGAAACGGCGCCGCAGGGTCTCGTCCCGGGCCAGCAGCAGCCCCATGAGATTGGACTCGGTGCCGCCGGACGTCAGCACCCCGGTTCCGGAGTCGGGGTAGCCGACCGCGCGCGTCAGGGTCCGGACGACCCGCCCCTCGACCTCCCCGGCCGCCGGCGACTGGTCCCACGAGTCCAGCGACTGGTTCAGCGCGGCGACCGCGGCCTCCGCCGCGACGCTGACCGCGAGGGTCGGGCAGTGCAGGTGTGCGGCACAGTGCGGATGCGCGGGGTCGGCGGCGCCCCAGGCGAGGAGCCGGCCGAGGGCGGCCACCGTCTCGAAGGGGTCGGCGCCGCGGTCCGGAAGCACGCCGAAACCGCTGGCGGCGACGGCTTCCCGCACGGCGGCGGGGCCGCCCGGCGGCAGCGGACCGAGCCAGTCGGCGTGACCCCGGTCCAGGCCGTCGAGGACGTTGGCGAGCAGCAGCGCGAGCGGGCCGGTTCCGGCCGGGCCGGAGGCCAGGGCGGTGGCGTCGACGGCGGAGAGCGGGTCGG
>JABFXP010000464.1 GCA_013361685.1 Catenulispora sp. | reverse complement strand
TGCTCGATGCTGTCGGCGAATACCGGTGAGGTGTTCAGCAGGTCGGCGGCCATGCCTGCCCATTGCGAGCCCTGGCCGGGGAAGACGAACACGGTCTTGCCACGCTGACGCGCCTCGGCAGACACGAGGTTCGGTGCCGACCGCCCGGCGGCGAACGCCTCCAGGCCCGAAGTCAGCTCCGCGCGATCCGCCCCGAGCACGACCGCGCGATGGTCGAACAGACTGCGACCGTTCGCCAGCGCCCGCCCGGCTTCCAGCGGATCCGCATCGGGTTCGGCGGCGAGGAACCGCGCCAATCGGTCAGCCTGCGCCCGCAGCGCCACCGCATCCTTTGCGGATATCAGCCAGGGCACGCACAGGGGGTCACCGGAATCAGCCGAGCCAGCCGCGCTGTCCGAGTCGGCAGAATCAGCCGAGCCGACCAAGCCAGCGGAATCAGCCGAGCCGTCGGAGTCAGCGTGGTTAGCCAAGCCCCCCGAGCTGGCAGAGTCAGCCGAATCACCAGACCCAGCCATGCCGACCGACTCGCCCGCCGCCTCCTCCACGATCACGTGCGCGTTCGTCCCGGAGATCCCGAACGACGACACCGCGGCCCGCCGCGTCCGCTCGCCCGCCGGCCAGGCCACCGGCTCAGTCAGCAGCGCCACCGTGCCGGCGGACCAGTCGACGTGCGGGCTCGGCGTCTGCGCGTGCAGCGTGCGGGGCAGCAGTTCGTGCCGCAGCGCCATCACCATCTTGATCACGCCCGCGACCCCGGCCGCCGCCTGGGTGTGCCCGATGTTCGACTTCAGCGATCCCAGCCACAGCGGCCGCTCCGGCTCCCGCCCCGGGCCGTAGACCTGGATCAGCGCCTCGGCCTCGATCGGGTCGCCGAGCTCGGTGCCGGTCCCGTGCGCCTCCACCGCGTCCACGTCGGCCGCCGTCAGTCGCGCGCCGGCCAGCGCCTCGCCGATGACCCGCTCCTGCGACGGGCCGTTGGGCGCGGTCAGGCCGTTGCTGGCGCCGTCCTGGTTCACCGCGCTGCCGCGCAGCAGGGCCAGCACCTGATGGCCGTTGGCCCGCGCGTCCGACAGCCGTTCCAGGACCAGCAGCCCCGCGCCCTCGCCCCACGCGGTCCCGTCCGCGTCGGCGGAGAACGGCTTGCAGCGGCCGTCCGCCGCCAGGCCCCGCTGGCGGCCGAACTCGACGAACATGCCCGGGCCCGCCATCACGGTCGCGCCGCCGGCCAGCGCGAGTCCGCACTCGCCGTTGCGCAGCGCCTGCGCCGCCAGGTGCAGTGCCACCAGCGACGAGGAGCAGGCGGTGTCAGCGGTCACCGCCGGGCCCTCCAGACCCAGCGTGTAGGACACGCGGCCGGAGATGACACTGGTCGCGTTGCCGGTGAGCAGGTACCCCTCATGCCCGCCGGCCGCCTGATGCAGACGCGGACCGTATTCCTGCGCCATCGCGCCGACGAACACTCCGGTGCGGCTGCCGCGCAGCGCCAGCGGATCGATCCCGGCCCGCTCCAGCGCCTCCCACGCGGTCTCCAGCAGCAGCCGCTGCTGCGGTTCCATCGCCGCCGCCTCGCGCGGGCTGATCCCGAAGAACTCCGCGTCGAAGGCGTCCGCGTCGTAGAGGAAGCCGCCGGCGCGCGCGTAGGTGCGTCCCGGCTTGCCGGGTTCGGGGTCGTAGAGCCCTGCGACGTCCCAGCCCCGGTTGTCGGGGAAGGCGCCCACCGCGTCCCGGCCCTCGGCGACCAGGCGCCACAACGCCTCGGGGGTGTCGACGCCGCCGGGGAAGCGGCAGGCCATCGCGACGATCGCGATCGGCTCGTCGTGGGCCGCCCGCGCCGCCGCGCCCGAGATCGCCGCCCGGTCCGTGTCCGCTCCCGACAAGCCCGACGCGTCCGAACCGCCCGGCAGATCCCGCTCCAGCCGCCGTAGCAAAGCGGCCGGCGTCGGATGGTTGTAGAGCAGAGTCGGGGTCAGCGGCAGCCCGGTCGCGGCCCGCAGCCGGTCGCACAGCTCCACCGACATCAGCGAGTCGAACCCGAGGCTCTTGAACGTCCGGCCGCCGTCGACCGCTTCCGGCTCGGCGTGGCCCAGCACGATCGCCACGCATCCGCTCACCAGCTCGCGCAGCCGGGCCGCCCGCTCCCCGGGCGGCAGCGCGGCCAGGTCCGGCGGTCCGGTCATCGGGCCGGTCGCCGGGCCCTGCGAAGGCTCCTCGTACACGATGCTCGCGGCACTGCCGCCGGCTCCGGCCCCCTCCAGGCTCCGGCGCCGCACCTCGATCCAGTGCCGCCGCCGCTGGAAGGCATACGTCGGCAGCGGGACCCGCCGCGCCCCGGTCCCGGCGAAGACCGCCCGCCAGTCCACGGTCCCGCCGGCCAGGTGGACCTGGCTGATCGCGGACAGGAACCTCGCCCATCCGCCTTCGTCGCGGCGCAGCGAGCCGATGACCGCCGAACCCCCGCCGGCGGTGTCGCAGGCGTCGAGGGTCTCGCGCAGCCCGGCCGCGAGGACCGGGTGCGGGCTCACCTCGACGAACACCTGGTGCCCGCTGTCGACCAGCTGCCGGGTGGTGGGTTCCAGCAGCACCGGCTCGCGCAGGTTGCGGTACCAGTACTCGGCGTCCAGCTCCGCACCGGCCATGGCGCCGGCCGTGACCGTGGAGTGGAACGGCACCTCGCCGTCGTGCGCCGCGACCGTTCCGATCGCGGCCAGCAGGTCGTCGCGCAGCGGCTCCACGAGCCGGGAGTGCGAGGCGTACTCCACCGCCACCCGGCGCGCCCCGACCTCGTCCGCGGTGAGCTCGGCCAGGAACTCCTCGATCGCCTCGGGGTCTCCCGCGACCGCGGTGGCCGCCGGACCGTTGACCGCCGCGACCGAGATCCGGTCGCCCCACCGCGCGGCGCGCGCCATCGTCTCCTCGGCCGGCAGTGGCACGGACGCCATCGCGCCGCTGCCGCGCAGCTCCAGCACGGCACTGCTGCGCAGCGCGACCAGGCGCGCGGCTTCCTCCAGGCTGAGCACGCCCGCGACACAGGCCGCGGCGATCTCGCCCTGCGAGTGCCCCATCACCGCGTCCGGACGCACTCCGGCCGCCGCCCACGACCGGGCCAGCGAGACCATGACCGCGAACAGCGCGGGCTGCACCACGTCGTCCCGCTCCAGCGCCGGAGCGCCGGGCCGGCCCAGCAGCACGTCGGTCAGCGCCCACTCCCGGTACGGCGCCAGCGCCGCTTCACAGGCCAGCACGCTGTCCCGGAACACCTGCGACGACGCGAACAGCTCCCGCGCCATCCCAGCCCACTGCGACCCCTGTCCGGGGAAGACGAAGACCACCTTGGCCGCCCCGACAGCGCGGCCTTGCAGCACCTGGGAGGCGGGCTCGCCGTGAGCGAGGGCCTGGAGGCCGGACAGGCAGTCGGCACGGTCGCGGCCCAGGACCACGGCGCGATGGTCGAACACGGCGCGGGTCGTGGCCAGCGAGTATCCGATGTCTGCGATGCTCGGGGTACGCGGGTTCGGCGTCTCCTGATCCGGCTCATCCTGAT
>JABFXP010000758.1 GCA_013361685.1 Catenulispora sp. | reverse complement strand
GGCGACGGCGAGACCGACGAGCCGGAGTCGCTCGGCGCGATCGGCCTGGCCGCCCGCGAGGAGCTGGACAACCTCACCTTCGTGATCAACTGCAACCTGCAGCGCCTGGACGGCCCGGTGCGCGGCAACGGCAAGATCATCCAGGAGCTGGAGTCCACCTTCCGCGGCGCCGGCTGGAACGTCATCAAGGTGATCTGGGGCCGGGACTGGGACCAGCTGCTGGCCCAGGACACCGACGGCGCGCTGGTCAACAAGATGAACACCACGCCGGACGGGCAGTTCCAGACCTACTCGGTGGAGACCGGCGCCTACATCCGCGAGCACTTCTTCGGCGAGGACGCCCGGCTGCGCAAGATGGTCGCCGGGATGTCCGACGACGACCTGCGCCTGCTCTCCCGCGGCGGCCACGACTACCGCAAGGTGTACGCGGCGTTCAAGGCCGCGCGCGAGCACACCGGGCAGCCGACGGTGATCCTGGCCCACACCATCAAGGGCTGGACGCTGGGCGAGCACTTCGAGGCGCGCAACGCCACGCACCAGATGAAGAAGCTCACCAAGGCCGAGCTGAAGGCGTTCCGGGACCGGCTGCACCTGCCGATCACCGACGCCCAGCTGGAGGCGGACCTGCCGCCGTATTTCCACCCGGGCGAGGACTCCCCGGAGATCCAGTACATGAAGGAGCGGCGGGCAGCGCTCGGCGGCTACCTGCCGCGCCGGCAGATCCGGTCCAAGCCGCTGCTGCTGCCCGGCGACGACGTCTACGGGCAGCTGAAGAAGGGCTCGGGCAAGCAGGAGCTGGCCACCACCATGGCCTTCGTCCGGCTGCTGAAGGACCTGATGCGGGACAAGAACATCGGCGCGCGGTTCGTGCCGATCATCCCGGACGAGGCCCGCACCTTCGGCATGGACTCGCTGTTCCCGACCGCGAAGATCTACTCGCCGCACGGGCAGACCTACGAGGCCGTGGACCGCGACCTGCTGCTGTCCTACAAGGAGTCGACGCAGGGCCAGATCCTGCACGAGGGCATCAGCGAGGCCGGCTCGACGGCGTCCCTGGTGGCCGCCGGCACCTCCTACGCCACGCACGGCGAGGCCACGATCCCGGTCTACATCTTCTACTCGATGTTCGGGTTCCAGCGCACCGGCGACCAGTTCTGGCAGATGTCCGACCAGCTCGGCCGGGGTTTCGTGCTGGGCGCCACGGCCGGCCGGACCACGCTGACCGGCGAGGGCCTGCAGCACGCCGACGGCCACTCGCACCTGATCGCCTCGACGAACCCGGCCGTGGTGGCCTACGACCCGGCGTTCGCCTTCGAGATCAGCCACATCGTGCAGGACGGTCTGCGCCGCATGTACGGGTCCTCCGAGGAGCACCCGCACGGCGAGGACGTGTTCTACTACATGACCGTCTACAACGAGCCGTACCAGCACCCGGCCGAGCCGGCCGGCGTGGACACCGAGGGCATCCTGAAGGGCCTGTACCGCTACGCGGCGGCGCCGGAGGGTCCGGCCGACCGGCCCAAGGCCCAGATCCTGGCCTCCGGCGTCGGCGTCACCTGGGCGCTGAAGGCGCAGCAGCTTCTGGCCGAGGAGTGGGGCGTGGCCGCCGACGTGTGGTCCGCGACCTCCTGGACCGAGCTGCGCCGCGACGCGCTCGCCGCCGACCAGCGCGCGCTGCTGTTCCCCGAGGAGGAGCCGCGGGTGCCGTACATCACGCAGACGCTGGGCGGCACCGAGGGCCCGATCGTCGCGGTGTCGGACTGGATGCGCGCGGTGCCGGACCAGATCGCGCAGTGGGTGCCGGGCGACTCGGTGTCGCCGCAGCGGTACACCTCGCTGGGCGCCGACGGCTTCGGCTTCGCCGACACCCGCGGCGCGGCGCGGCGGTTCTTCCACATCGACGCCGAGTCGGTGGTGACTGCGGTACTTCAGCAGTTGGCCAAGCGCGGCGAGGTCAAGCGCGAGGCGGCGGCCGAGGCGATCGCCAAGTACCAGCTGCACGACGTGCGGGCCGCGGGCGCCGGGCCCACCGGCGGCGAGGCCTGATCGCCGACGTCGCCGGACCGGCGACGCAAGACCTGGCAGAACCCTGACGCGAACCCCTCGCGCCGGAAGCTACCAGTCAGTACCCTGACCGTCTGGTGACGGTCAGGGTACTTTTTCTTGCGCGGGGGTGAACCCGATGGCACAGAATGCTCAGGCTCAAGGCGTGGCCGGTGGCGGTGCTGGTGGTGACGCCGGCGGGGGTGCCGGCGGCACCGGCCGCGCGGCTCGCGGTGCGGCGGTCCCGGCGCTGCTGGCGCTGCTGGTGGCCGCCGCGGCGACCGGTTGCAGCGGCTCGGACAGCAAGAAGGACCCCGCCAAGCCCACCGCCGAGGTCGCCCTGAACGGCTGGAACTACAGCAAGCTGGACGGCGCCCTGCTCGGCGCCGCCGACCTGCCCGGCTTCCGCGCCCGCGTCCCGCCGCCGGCCCGTACGCCGACGACCGCCGCCTCGGTCAGCGACCAGTGCCGCGACTTCGCCGACGCCAGCCGGCAGATCATCTCCAGCCTCGGCGCCGACCCGGTCGCCAGCACCGCGCTGAACGGCACCGGCACCGAGAAGGACTACCTGGCCGCGGTCTGGATCCGCGCCTACGCCTCCCCCACCGACGCCGCGCACGCGGTGAGCGCCTTCCACGACGGCGTCGCGAAGTGCGCGCACGGCGTCACCGCCCTCGACCCGGCCCTGGGCGACTCCTCGGCGGGCTACGTCGCCGGGACCATGGACTCCGGGCGCTTCGGCGACATCGCGGTGCAGGTCGGGACGTTGACCATCGGCGTGCAGATGGTGCACCAGGGGACGGCGAAGCCGGACGCGGACGCGCTGACGGCCCAGCTGAAGGCGATCGCGCAGAAGCAGGTCGCGAAGGTGAAGTCGGCCGGCGCCTGAGGCGCTCCCCGGCCGGCTCGGGAAACCGGGCCCGGACACGATGACGCGTCTTGCGGAACCCCCCACGAGTTCCGCAAGACGCGGCACGATCGAGTGTCACAACCACCCGTTGGACGACGCCGACGACGGCCCGGACTCCGCCCCACGCAGCCGGGCCGATCGTCGTACGTCCGTTGCGAACTTCTCGGCTCGCAATGTCGAGGTTAGGCATTGACGGACCTGGAAGCGAGAATCCCGTACAACTCCGTACACTCGTACTGCAAGCCGTAGACCTGCGGCTTAGTCAGCGGTCGGGTCGAGGGAAGGGGTACGGTGCCGGACGCGACGATCTCCGCCGCGCCGGACCCCTCGGGGACCGCGGGGCTGGCGGACTTCATCACCCAGCTCAGGTTGCTGCGCGCATACGCGGGAAACCCGTCATTCCGCACCCTCGCCAAGCGGGTGGGCCCGCTGCTGCGGCCGCCGCAGGAGGTCACCCACTCGACGGTCAGCGACGTCTTCGACCCCGCGCGGCGCCGCCTGAACCAGGAACTGGTGGCCGCGATCGTGCAGGCGCTCGGCGTGCCGGAGGAGCGGGTGCCGCTGTGGCGGGCAGCCTGCGTGCGGGCGCAC